>NZ_LOSQ01000046.1:0-165094 GCF_001595485.1 Micrococcus sp. CH7 | reverse complement strand
TCAACCAATATGTGTTAAAACAATTGGCATCAACAAACTTGGCACACTATTGAGTTCTCAAACAACAGGCGCTTCCAGCTTCAGCGACCCACTCCGCGGGCCGTTTCGCTCTGGAGCAACTTCTCCATCCTAGACCATCCGATTCGACCGTGTCAACTCCGTGTCCGAAGCCTTCACCGTCCGTTCACGTGGCCGGGCTAGAAAACCTTACCACGCGATCCGACCATGTTAACTCCGCTCACCGCGGGGCCGGACACTCACCGGACCATCCACGTGGAAGGCCTCAAAAACCTTACCACACGATCCCCGGCTGTCAAACCAGATCATCGTCTTCAGGAATCCCGACCCGCATCACTGCCGGCCGCGCACCCGGTGAGCACCACCCGCCCTGGACCTGCCATTCTCGGCATGAATCCGCGGATTCTGTGTTCTTCACCCCGCCCCCCGGTCACCCGGTCGGCGTCTTGAGCACGAGATGGAAGTCTACACCCGAATCCCACCGAACACAAAAACAGGGGTGACACCCCGCGTCCGGGCACGGGTGGACGGTCGGCTTCCGCCTGTTCTCGCGGATTTCTTCGGCCTGGCCGGCCCCGTTCGACGCTTCCGCGCCGAGACCGCCGACCGTGACGTGCACCACGCCTCAGGGCGTGCCCGTCGTGTCCGGGTTCGGCTGCAGCCACAGGGTGGTCAGCGCCGGCACGTTCACCGTGACGTGGGCCGGCTGGCCCTGCCACTGGCCCTCATGGGCAGTGACCACCTCGGACTGGCCGGTCTGCTCCCGCCAGCCGTCACCGTGGAAGTCGGTCGCGTCGGTGTCCAGCACCACCGTCCACTCCCCCGCGGACGGCACCCCCGCGCGCAACCCCTGGCGCGGCGACCCCGAGAGGTTCGTGATGCACAGCAGCGGGGCACCGCCCGGCTCGGCGGCCGGGACCGCGGCGCCGTCGTCGTCGATCCGCGTCTCCGGCACCACCCGCGCAGCGGGCAGGCGGAGGAACACGAGCGTGTTGCCGTCGGCGTCGCCGCCGTCCACCCACGCGAATCCCTCCGGGCTGTGGTCCAGCGACCACAGCGCCGGCTTGCTGCGGTAGAGCGCGTTGAGCTCCCGGATCGTCAACTGGACCCCGCGGTGCGCCTCGTCCCACGAGACGGGCCAGTCCAGGCCCTCGCCCTCGGACCACTCGCTCGGCTGCGCGTACTCCCCGCCCATGAACAGCAGCTGCTTGCCGGGGTGGGCCCACATGTAGCCGTAGTAGGCACGCAGGGTGGCCAGCTGCTGCCGACGGTCGCCCGGGATGCGGCCCAGCAGGGAGCCCTTGCCGTGGACGACCTCGTCGTGGGACAGCGGCAGCACGTAGTTCTCCGAGTAGGCGTACACCATGGAGAACGTCCACTGCCCGTGGTGCCACCGGCGGTTGACCGGGTCCTGGGACAGGTAGGCCAGGGTGTCGTGCATCCAGCCCATGTTCCACTTCTTGCCGAAGCCGAGACCGCCCGCGTCCACGGGAGCGCTCACCCCGGAGAAGGCCGTGGACTCCTCCGCGATCATGTGGACGCCGGGGTGCAGGCGGTACACGGTCGCGTTGACCTCGCGCAGGAAGTCGATGGCCTCGAGGTTGTGGTTGCCGCCGTGCACGTTGGGCTCCCACTGCCCGTCCTCGCGCGAGTAGTCCAGGTAGAGCATCGAGGCGACGGCGTCCACGCGCAGCCCGTCGATGTGGAACTCGCCGAGCCAGTAGAGCGCGTTGGCCACGAGGAAGTTGCGGACCTCGGTGCGGCCGAAGTCGAACACGAGGGTGCCCCAGTCGGGATGTTCGCCCCGCCGCGGGTCCGGGTGCTCGTACAGGGCGGTCCCGTCGAAGCGCGCGAGCGCCCACTCGTCCTTGGGGAAGTGCGCGGGCACCCAGTCCACGATGACGCCGATCCCCGCCCGGTGGAGCGCATCCACCAGGTGCTTGAACTCGTCCGGGGAGCCGAACCGGGAGGTGGGGGCGTAGTAGCCGGTCACCTGGTAGCCCCAGGACCCGCCGAACGGATGCTCCGCGACCGGCAGGAACTCCACGTGCGTGAACCCCAGCCACTGCACGTACTCCACGAGCTGCTCGGCCAGCTCCCGGTAGTCGAGCCCGGGCCGCCACGAGCCCAGGTGCACCTCGTAGATGCTCAGCGGGCGCTCATGCGGGTCCGTGACGCGGCGGCGCTCCATCCAGACGCTGTCCCCGAAGTCGTAGTCGGACTCCAGCACCCGCGAGGCCGTGGCCGGCGGGACCTCCGTCCAGCGGGCCATCGGGTCCGCCTTCTGCCGCCAGAGCCCGTCCCGACCGAGGATCTCGAACTTGTAGCGGTCGCCGTGACCGACGCCGGGCGCCAGCAGCTCCCACACGCCGGAGGAGCCGAGGGACCGCATGGCGTGGGTCCGGCCGTCCCAGCCGTTGTGGTCGCCCACCACGCGCACCGCCCGCGCATTCGGCGCCCAGACCGCGAAGGCCGTGCCGACGGCCTCGTCGGCGGAGGTGCGGACCACGCGGGCGCCGAGCACCTCCCACAGCCGTTCGTGCCGGCCCTCCCCGATCAGGTGCAGGTCCAGCTCGCCGAGCGTGGGCAGGTGCCGGTACGCGTCGTCCTGCTCCTGGACGGGGCCGGTCGTGCCGTCCTCGGTCTCGTATGCCACCTCGACGCGGTAGTCGCCCGCGGCGGCCCCGGCCACACGGGGCGTCGGGGCCACGCCCGCGAACACGCCGTCGTGCTCGTGCGTCAGCTCCACGCGCTGCCCGTCGCCGGCGCGGACCACCGTGACCGTGCGCGCCAGCGGGCGCAGCACGCGGTAGGTGACCGCGGCGCCGTCGGGATGCGGGTGGGCGCCCAGCACGGTGTGCGGATCGTGGTGCCGGCCCTGCGCGACGGCGGCCAGCACCTCCGGGTCCACGGCGAGCGGGGCGACGGCGGGGCGGGGGGCGGCGGACGGGGTCATGGCGGTTCCTGTTCTGGGGACGGCGGGCGTCGGGAGCGGCTCAGCCGTTCCGGACGATCCGCAGGACGTGGGCGGGCTCGACGTTGGGGTCCAGGCGGACGTACGGGGTGCGGCCCCACTGCCAGCGCTGGCCGGTGAGCAGGTCCTCCACCTCGACGGCCCCGGACGCGTCGCGGTCCTCGGGGCGCAGACGCAGCGCCTCGAGGTCCAGGTCCAGGGTCGCCTCGACGACGTCGTGCGGGTTCGTGGTGACGACGACGATCAGGGTGTCCTCCGCGGGACCGGCGTCGGTGACCGCCTCGGCGTCCCGGTGCGCGCCCTCGGGCCGGGCCGAGCGCGTCTTCGAGAACACGAGCAGGTCCGGGTGCGTCGAGGAGTGCAGGGTCAGGTTCTGCAGGTCGCCCAGCGCCGGGTGCGCCGCGCGGATCTCATTGAGCCGGGTGAGGTACGGGGCGAGCGAGGCGCCCGCGGCCTCCGCGCCCTCCCAGTCCCGGGGACGGTACTCGTACTTCTCGTTGTCGATGTACTCCTCCGCGCCGGGCCGGGCCACGTGCTCGAACAGCTCGAACCCGGCGTAGACGCCCCACAGCGGGCTGGCCGTGGCCGCGACGACGGCGCGGATCCGGAACGCGCCCGGGCCGCCGTGCTGCAGGTACTCCGTGAGGATGTCCGGCGTGTTGACGAAGAGGTTGGGGCGGTAGAACGCCGGCGTCTCGTGCGAGATCTCCTGGAGGTACTCCGCGAGCTCCTCGGCGGTGTTCCGCCAGGTGAAGTACCCGTAGGACTGCTGGAACCCGACCCTGCCCAGGGCGTGCATCATCGCGGGACGGGTGAAGGCCTCGGCGAGGAACACGACGCGCGGCTCCTCGGCACGGACCTTCGCGATCAGCCACTCCCAGAACCACAGGGGCTTGGTGTGCGGGTTGTCCACGCGGAAGATGTGCACGCCGCGGGCCACCCAGCCCCGCACCACGTCCAGCACCGCCTGGGCGAGGCCGTCCGGGTCGTTGTCGAAGTTCAGCGGGTAGATGTCCTGGTACTTCTTCGGCGGGTTCTCCGCGTACGCGATGGTGCCGTCCACGCGGGTGGTGAACCACTCCGGGTGCGCGGTGACCCACGGGTGGTCCGGGGAGCACTGCAGGGCCAGGTCCAGGGCCACTTCGAGGCCCTCGTCCGCGGCCGCGGCCACGAACGCCTCGAAGTCCTCGACGGTGCCCAGGTCCGGGTGCACGGCGTCGTGCCCGCCCTCGGGCCCGCCGATCGCCCACGGCGAGCCCGGGTCCTGCGGCCCGGCAGTCAGCGTGTTGTTCGGACCCTTGCGGTGCGTGGTGCCGATCGGGTGGATCGGCGGCAGGTAGGCCACCTGGAAGCCCATCCGGGCGACCGCCGGGAGCCGGTCGGCCGCCGTCGCGAAGGTGCCGGAGGACCACGTGCCGGAGGCCTCGTCGAAGCGGGCGCCCTCGGAGCGGGGGAAGAACTCGTACCAGGCGCCGCGGCCGGCGAGCTCGCGCTGCACGTCCAGCGGGTAGAGCTCGGAGCTCGTGAGGTGCTCCCGCACGGGGCGGGCGTGGAGGACGGCGGACACCTCCGCCGACTCGGCGGAGGCCAGGCGCTGGGCCGGGATGAGCGACTCGTCCTCGAGGCCGCGAACGACCTCCTCGAACACGGCGCGGTCCTCGGCCGAGCGCTCCGCGTCCTCGGCGGCCCGGCGGAACAGGGCGGCGCCCTCGGCGAGCATCAGCTCCACGTCGACGCCGGCGGCGATCTTGACGGTGGCCGCGTGCTTCCACGTGCCCACCGGATCGTCCCAGCCCTCGACCACGAACTGGTGCAGGCCCGGCTCGGCGGGCCGCAGCGTGGCCACGACCTCGTCCAGGCCGGGCCGGCCCGGACGCATCTGCACGCGCTGCACCTCGGCGCCGGCCGGGTCGAACAGGCGGACGGTGGCGCGCACGGAGTCGTGGCCCTCGCGGAACACGGTCGCGCGGACGGGGATGTCCTCGCCGACCACGGCCTTCGCCGGGAACCGGCCGTCCAGCACCACGGGCTGCACGTCCGTCACCGGGATACGCCCCGTGACGGTCTGGAGGCGGACATCGGCTGCGGTGGCGCTCTGGGTGTCGGGCTTCACGGTGCTCACGCCACGACGCTACCCCGCGGCCGCGCCGGTGAGAACGGCCGGCCCGCCCGCCCGCCGTGGGGGGCGGAGGGGCGGGCCGGGGACGGGGCGCCGGACGGGACGCTCAGGACAGCATGGTCTTGTCGTCCACGACGGCGCCCTTGATCTTGCCGAACTCGGCCAGCAGGTCCGCCGGGGTGCGCCCGGCCTTCTCCTGCTCGTCCAGCTCGAGGATGATCCGGCCGTCGTGCATCATGATCAGCCGGTTGCCGACCTCGAGGGCCTGGGACATGTTGTGCGTGACCATCAGCGTGGTGAGCCGGTGCTCGGCCACCACCTGCCGGGTCAGGCGGGTCACCAGCTCCGCCCGGGACGGGTCCAGGGCGGCGGTGTGCTCGTCCAGCAGCAGGATCTTCGGTCCGGAGAACGTGGCCATGAGCAGGCTGAGCGCCTGACGCTGGCCACCGGAGAGCAGCCCGACCTTGGCGGTGAGGCGGTTCTCCAGGCCGAGTTCGAGCTTCGTGAGCTCGTCGCGGAACATCGCGCGCCGGGCGCGGGAGACGCCCCGCGAGAGCCCGCGGGCGTGCCCGCGTCGCCAGGCCAGGGCCATGTTCTCCTCGATCGTGAGGTTCGGTGCCGTGCCCGCCGTCGGGTCCTGGAACACCCGGCCGATCGAGGCCGCGCGGCGGTGGTCCGGCATGCGGGTGACGTCCTTGCCGCTTACGGCCACGGTGCCGGTGTCCGGGAGCAGCTTGCCGGCGATCGTGTTCAGGATCGTGGACTTGCCGGCGCCGTTGGAGCCGATCACGGTGACGAAGTCGCCCTCGGCCAGGTGCAGGTCGATGCCCTGCAGGGCGCGCCGCTCGTTGACGGTGTTCGGGAAGAAGGTCTTGGAGACCTGCGAGATCTCAAGCACGGGGGGCCTCCTCGGGGACGGATGCGGCGGGGGCGGCGCCGCCCGGCTCGCCGGTCAGGGGCATGCCGGCGGTGGCCGGTGCGGCGGCGGCCGGCCCCGGGGTCGCGGCCGTGCCCCGAGTGCGCAGGCTCAGGCGCTTGGCGAAGCCGAAGCGCGGCAGCAGCAGGGCCACGACGACGAGAGCCGCGGAGATCAGCTTCATGTCGTTCGGGCTCAGGCCCGCGTTGAGGGCGAACTGGATGATCAGGCGGTAGAGCACGGCGCCGACGATCACGGCGAGCGTCGCCCAGAAGACCGTGCGCTGGCCGAACACGGCCTGGCCCACGATCACGGACGCCAGGCCCACGAGGATGAGGCCGATGCCCATGGAGATGTCCGCGAAGCCCTGGTACATGGCCAGCAGGGAGCCGCCGAGGGCCACGAGGCCGTTGGAGATCATCAGGCCGAGGATCTTCATCCGGTCCGTGGAGACGCCGTACGAGCGGATCATCTCCTCGTTGTCACCGGTCGCCTGCAGGGCGAGGCCCAGGTCCGTGTGCAGGAACCAGTCGAGGATCAGCTTCACCACGAACACGCCGAGGAAGAGCACGAGGATCGAGCCCCAGTTCCGGGCCAGGCCCAGGTCGTCGAGCCACGTGAACAGGGTGTCCTGGCCGAGCAGGGGGATGTTGGCCTTGCCCATGATCCGCAGGTTGATCGAGTAGAGCGCGATCATCGTGAGGATGCCGGCGAGCAGGCCGTCGATCCGGCCCTTGGTGTGCAGCAGGCCGGTGACGAGGCCCGCGAGCGCGCCCGCCACGAACGCGGCGAGCATGGCCAGTGGCACCGGCGTGCCGCCCGTGATGAGCACGGCGGCCGTGGCGGCGCCGGTGGTGAACGAGCCGTCCACCGTGAGGTCGGGGAAGTCGAGGATGCGGAAGGTCAGGTACACGCCGAGCGCGACGACGGCGTAGATCAGACCCAGTTCCACTGCGGTCAGCATGGGGTGGGTGCCTTTCGGGCGGTGCGAGGGGGACGGACGACGGCGGGCGGGGTGGGCCGGCCGTCGACGTGCTCCGCGGCGGCCCGGACCCTGTGGTCCGGGCCGCCGCGGAGGCGGGTCAGGCGCGGGATCAGCCCTCGACGAGCTGGTCGGCCCTGTCCGTGAGCTCGGCGGGGATCTCGACGCCGTAGGCCTCGGCGGCCTTCGGGTTCAGCACGAGCTGCAGGTTGGCCGGGTCGGCGTAGCCCACGGGCAGCTCGGCCGGCTTCGCGCCGTCCTTGAGGATCTTCACGGCCATCTCGCCGGCCTGCTTGCCGTGCGCCTCGTAGTCGATGCCGTACGTGCCCAGGGCACCGCGCTCCACGGAGTCGATGTCCGCCGAGATGACGGGGATGCGCTGCTCCTCGCCGTAGCCCACCACGGTCTCCAGCGCCGAGACGACGGCGTTGTCCGTGGGCACGTAGATGCCGTCCACGCCGGACAGGGACTGCACGCCCTGCTGGACCTCGGACGAGTTGGTGATGGTGGCCTCCTTGACCTCGAGGCCCAGCTCCTTGCCGGCCTCCTTGGCCTGGTCCACCTGGACCTTGGAGTTGGCCTCGCCGGAGTTGTAGACGATGCCGACGGTCGTGGCGTCCGGCTTCACGTCCTTGAGCAGCTGCAGCTGCTCCTTGACCGGGTTGCGGTCCGAGACGCCGGTGACGTTGCCGCCCGGGGCCTCGTCCGAGGCCACGAGCTCAGCGCCCTTCGGATCGGTGACCGCCATGAACACGACCGGCTTGTCCTTCACGGCCGAGGCGGTGCCCTGCGCGGCGGGGGTCGCGATCGCGGCCACGAGGTCGACGTCCGCGTCGTTGGCGAAGGTGGAGGCGATGGAGGTGACGGTGGCCTGCTCGCCCTGGGCGTTCTGCTCCTCGAACGTCACGTCCAGGCCGGCGTCCTCGAACGCCTCCTTGAAGCCCTCGGCCGCGCCGTCGAGCGCCGGGTGGGAGACGAGCTGGTTGATGCCCACGGTGTAGGAGCCCTCGCCGCCGGCGGCGGAGGACGAGCCGGAGCCGCCGGAGCCGGAGTCGCCGCACGCCGTGAGCCCGAGGGCGACGACGGCGAGGGCGGCGGTGAGGGGGAGGGAGCGGTGCTTCATGAGACGGACCTCGTTCTGATGGTGCGGTGCGGGATGCGCTCGCCGACGGGGGCCCGTCGGACACAGTGCAGACACTGTGCGCGGTGACGCGCGTCACGGGCAAGACGTGGGCGTGTCCACGCGACATCCTGCCATGTGATGGGCATCACGGTGGACACTCTGCCCCGCTGGGCTTCGTGTGCGACCCCCGCGTCCCCGCCCGGCCGTCATCCCGGGCGGGACGCCGTGGAGGTCAGCGCCCGCCGGCGCGCTGCACCGAGATCTCGTACAGGGAGATGCCCACCGCCATCGAGGCGTTGAGGGACTCCATCGTCGAGTCGATCGGGATGGACACGATCTGCTGGCAGTGCTCCCGCACCATGCGGGACAGACCCTTGCCCTCGGCCCCCACCACGAGCACGAGCGGCTCCGTGGCCAGGGCGAGCCCGGGCAGGGAGACGTCCCCGCCGCCGTCGAGGCCCAGCACGAAGTAGCCGGCCTTGTGCAGGTCGACGAGGGTGGTGTTCAGGTTGCCGGCCTGGGCCACGGGCACCCGCGCGGCCGCGCCGGCCGAGGTGCGCCAGGCGGTGGCGGTCACGCCGACGGAGCGCCGCTCGGGCACGATCACGCCGTCCGCGTCGAACGCGGAGCCGGCCCGGATGATGGCGCCGAGGTTGCGGGGGTCGGTGATGCCGTCGAGCGCGATCAGCAGCGGCGGGGTCCGCAGGTGCCCCTTCTCGTGCTTCGCGAGCGCGTCGAGGGCCAGGGCCGTGGCGTCCGCGTACTCATAGGGCGGGATCTGCAGCACGATGCCCTGGTGCACGGCCTCGCCGGAGAGGCGGTCCAGCTCCGGCTTGGTGTTCTCCAGGACCGGCACGCCCTGTTCGAGGCAGAGGCGCAGGGCCTCCTTGACGCGGTCGTCCATCTCGATGCGCACGGCCACGTGCAGCGCCTTGGCCGGGATGCCCGCGCGCAGCGCCTCGAGCACGGGGTTGCGACCGGAGACCGTCTCGTCCGTGAGCTTCACGCGGCCGCGGACCTGGTCCTTCACGGGGCCGCGCTTGGCGGCCGAGCGCTCGGCCAGCTGCTTGGCGCGGTGCGCCTTGTGGTAGACCCGGTCCTCGGCCTTGGGGGTGGGTCCGCGGCCCTCGAGCGCCTTGCGGCCGTGGCCGCCGGTGCCCTTCATGGGGCCCTTCTTGCCCTTGGGCTTGCGGGATCCGCCGGAGCGGGGGGCGGTGGACATGGCGGGACTCCTGCGGGCCGGGGACGGGGGCGGCGGCACGCGGGGCGCCGCCGGATCGCCCTCCAGTCTAGGTGTCAGTCCGCCAGGCGCCATGTGGCGCCGTCGGCGCCGTCCTCCACCACGACGCCGGCCGCGGCCAGCGCATCGCGGATGCGGTCCGCGGTGGCCCAGTCCTTGTCCGCGCGGGCCTGTGCCCGCGCCTCGATCTGCGACCGGACGAGCGAGTCGAGGGCGTCCGACACCGGGCCGGCCGCGGCGTCGTCGCCCTCGGGCACGTCGTCCAGGCCCAGCACCGCGGTCATGGCCTCCACCTCGGCCAGGCGGGCGGCCGCGGCGTCGAGGTCCTGCCCGGCCAGCGCCGAGTTGCCGGCGCGCACGGCCTCGTGCAGGGCCGCGAGCGCCTGGGGCACGTTGAGGTCGTCCTCCATGGCGGTGCGGAAGGCGGCGGGCACGCGGTCCGCGAGCGCCCCGTCGGGGGCGGGCGGGACGGCGCCGGCGGCGCGGGCGCGGGCCGTGAAGCCCTCGATGCGCTCGACGGCGGCCTCGGCCTCGTCGAGGGCGCCGGGCCGGTAGTCGAGCTGGGAGCGGTAGTGGGCCTGCCCCAGGAAATAGCGCACCGCCGTCGGGCGGGCCATGCCGAGCATCTCCTCGGGGGAGATCGTGTTGCCCACGGACTTGGACATCTTCTCGCCGCCGTAGGTGACGAGCCCGTTGTGCAGCCAGAAGCGGGCGAAGCCGTCACCGGCGGCCGCCGACTGGGCCAGCTCGTTCTCGTGGTGCGGGAACCGCAGGTCCAGGCCGCCGCCGTGGATGTCGAACTCGGCGCCGAGGTACTTCGTGGACATGGCCGAGCACTCCAGGTGCCATCCGGGGCGGCCGGCGCCCCAGGGCGACTCCCACACGGCGGTGGCGGGCTCGCCGGGCTTGGCGCCCTTCCACAGGGCGAAGTCGCGGGGGTCGCGCTTGCCGCGCGGGTCGGCGTCGGGGGCGTCCTGCATGTCCTCGACGCGCTGGCGGGTGAGCTCGCCGTAGCGCTCCCAGGACCGGACGTCGAAGTAGACGTCGCCCGAGCCGTCCTGCGCGGGGTAGGCGTGGCCGCGCTCCATCAGGCGCTCGATGAGCGCGAACATCTCGGGCACGTGGCCGGTGGCGCGCGGCTCATAGGTGGGACGGCGGACGCCGAGGGCGAGGTAGGCGGCGTCGAACGCCTTCTCGAACCGGTAGGCCAGGGCCCACCACGGCTCGCGGGCCGGGTAGAGGTCCGAGGCCTCGAAGCCGGCCTCGTGGGAGGCGGCCGAGCGGTCGAGGATCTTGTCGTCGATGTCCGTCACGTTCCGCACCGAGGTGACGCGCAGCCCGGTGGCCTCGAGCCAGCGGATGAGGATGTCGAACACGATCGCGCTGCGCACGTGGCCCACGTGCGGCATGCCCTGCACCGTGGCCCCGCAGTAGTACACCGACGCCTCGCCGGGCACGAGGGGCTCGAAGTCCCGGATCTGCGCGGTGCGGGTGTCGTAGAAGCGCTGGGCCATGGGGGCGCGGTCCTTCCGGAGGGGCGGGGTCCTGACGGGGCTCTGCCAGCCTAGTCGGTGCGCCGACGCGGGCTCAGGCCGCGGGGACGACGAGCGCGGTCGCGATCCCCACCAGCCCCTCCCTGCGCCCGATGAAGCCCAGCCGGTCCGTCGTGGCGGCGGAGACGGACACGGGGGCCCCGCCGAGGGCGGCGGACAGGGCGGCCTCCATCTCCGCGCGGCGCGTGCCCACCTTGGGCCGGGGTGCGACCACCTGGACCGCCACGTTCCCGACGGCGACGCCCGCCTCCGTCAGCAGGCGCAGCACCTCGCGGAGCATGTCCGCGCCGGAGGCGTCCGCCATCTCGGGCCGGTCGACGCCGAACACGGCGCCGAGGTCGCCGAGGCCGGCGGCGGAGAGCAGGGCGTTGCACGCCGCGTGGGCGGCCACATCCCCGTCCGAGGTCGCGGCCACGCCCCGCTCGCCGGGCCAGTGGATGCCGCCGAGCCACAGGGGCCGGGGGGCGTCCTCGGGTGCCCACGCGTGCACGTCGGTGCCGATCCCCACGCGCGGCAGGGGGGCGGCCGCAGCGGCGGGGCGGGCGGGCTGGTCCATGGGGGCCTCCTCCTGGGGGGCGCGGCGGGCGAGTTCGAGGCGGGCGAGGTCGAGGTCGGCGGGGGCGGTGACCTTGAACGCGGCCGGGTCGCCGGGCACCACCACGACCTCGTGCCCCGCGGCCTCCATGACCATCGCGTCGTCGGTGAGCGCCGCGGCGTCGAGCGTGGGGTCCGCGCGCACGGCCTCGTGGGCCGCCAGCAGGGTGTCCAGGTCGAAGCCCTGCGGCGTCTGGATCGCGCGCAGTGCGGCGCGGGCCGGCGTGGCCGCGACGACGTCGACTCCGCCCCGGCCGGGGGTGACCTGCTTGACGGTGTCCGTCAGCGGCAGGCCCGGGACCGCGGCGACCGCGCCGGTCTCGAGCGCCGCCGTGACGGCCGCGAACACGCTCGACGGGGTCAGCGCGCGGGCCGCGTCGTGGACGAGGACGCGGCGGGGCGCCCCCGCCGGGGCGAGGTCGGCCAGAGCGCGGGAGGCCGCGGCGAGTCCGGCGCGGACCGAGTCCGCGCGCTCGGCGCCGCCGGGCACGCAGTGCACGGGCACGTCCAGGCGCGGGCCGGCGTCGACCTCGGCGGCCACGCGGCCGGCATCGGCCCCCGCCGGCGGGGTGAGCACCACGACGGCGTCCAGGTCGAGCCCGGCGGTGCGCGCGGCGGCGACGGACTCCAGGCAGTGGCGCAGGAGGGTGCGGCCGTCCGCGAGGGGGGCGAGGGCCTTGGGCAGCCCGGCGCCGAGGCGGGTGCCGGCGCCGGCTGCGGCGATCACGAGGGCGGTGGGCATGGCCTCATCCTAGGGAGCACGCCAGGGGTCCGTGGCCCGCCCCTGTGGCGACCGCGGCCGGGGACGAGACAGGGGAGGGGCCCGCGTCGTGGACGCGGGCCCCTCCCCTGCCGTGTGCTGCTCGTCAGCCCTCGAGCACCTTGTCCAGGCGGCCCTCGGCCTCCTCCTCGGTGACCTTCTTGGCCAGCGCCAGCTCGGACACGAGCACCTGGCGGGCCTTCGAGAGCATGCGCTTCTCGCCGGCGGACAGGCCGCGGTCCTGGTCGCGGCGCCACAGGTCGCGGACGACCTCGGCCACCTTGTTGACGTCGCCGCTGGCGAGCTTCTCCAGGTTGGCCTTGTAGCGGCGGGACCAGTTGGTCGGCTCCTCCACGTGCTCGGCGCGCAGGACCTCCATGACGTGCTCGAGCCCCTCCGCATCCACGACGTCACGCACGCCGACGAGGTCGACGTTCTCCGCAGGGACCTCGATGGTCAGGTCTCCCTGGGCCACCTTGAGCTTGAGGTACATCTTCTCCTCCCCCTTGATGGTGCGCATCTTGATCTCCTCGATCCGCGCAGCACCGTGGTGGGGGTAGACGACGGTCTCTCCGACCTCAAAAACCATGTTGTTGTGCCCCTTTCAGTCGTCTCATTCTATCATGCGGCCTCGTCGTGCCGCGCGTGCCGTCACATCTTCGGCCTCCGGATGTGATAGTGGACGACCCCGCACCACAGGCCTGCCGGCGTCCCGGGATGCGGTAGCCTGACCTGGCAGGGCCCCTGCCTCGGGGCTCCTGAGCACGTCATCGCACCTGAGGAGACCTCTGTGAAGAACGCATCCCGGCCCGCCCGGCGCCACCTCGCCGCAGGTGCGCTGGCCGCGGTCGCCCTGCTGGGCGCCACCGGCTGCTCCGCCGTGAGCCCGATCGCCACCGCCATCCAGTACTCCCCCTCGGACGGCATCAACGGCCAGGAGCAGGACTTCCTGAGCTACCGCAACCTCGCCCTCGTCGGCGACGGCGAGTCGGGCCCCGCCCGCCTGATCGGCACCGTGGAGAACACCTCCGGCCAGGATCAGACCTACACCTTCCAGGCCGAGGGCGGCGGCTCCGCGACCCTGAAGGTCCCCGCCGGCGAGAGCCGCAAGCTCGAGGACGAGGCGAACACAACCGTCCTGGAGCGCGAGGGCGTGTGGGTCGGCGAGAACCTGCCCGTGACCGTCTCCGGCAACGGCGGCACCGCCGACCTGGCCGTCCCGCTGCTGAGCGCCACCCAGGAGCAGTACCGTGACCTGCTCCCCGAGGGAGTCGAGCCCTCGGAGGAGGATCTCGTCGGGCACCTCCACGAGGAGACCCACCACTACGGCGAGGAGCACTGACCTCCGCCGGGCCTGCGCCCGGCACGCCACGGCCCCGGCCCCACCGTGAGGTGGAGCCGGGGCCGTCGTCGTCCCGGGCGGAGCGCCCCGGTCAGGCCTCGAACTTGTAGCCCAGGCCGCGCACCGTGACGAGGTAGCGGGGACTCGAGGGATCGGGCTCGATCTTGGAGCGCAGGCGCTTCACGTGCACGTCGAGGGTCTTGGTGTCCCCCACGTAGTCGGAGCCCCACACGCGGTCGATCAGCTGGCCGCGGGTGAGCACGCGCCCGGCGTTGCGCAGCAGCATCTCCAGCAGCTCGAACTCCTTGAGCGGCAGGGACACCTGCTCGCCGTCCACGGAGACGACGTGCCGCTCGACGTCCATCCGCACGGGGCCGGCGCTGATGGTCGCCGACATCGGCTCCTCCTGCTCCCCCTGACGGCGCAGCACGGCGCGGACGCGGGCCACCAGCTCACGCGAGGAGTACGGCTTGGTCACGTAGTCGTCCGCCCCGAGCTCGAGGCCGACGACCTTGTCGATCTCCGAGTCCTTCGCGGTCAACATGATCACGGGGACGTTGGAGCGCTGGCGCACCTGACGACACACCTCGGTGCCGGACATCCCCGGGAGCATCAGGTCCAGGAGGATCAGGTCCGCGCTGTCGCGCTCGAAGACGCTCAGCGCCTCGTTGCCGTCGGCGGCGACGGTGACCTCGAACCCCTCCTTCTCCAGGAGGTAGGACAGGGGGTCGCTGAACGACTCCTCGTCCTCCACGATCAGAATGCGGCTCATGCGCTCGTCTCCTTCCGGGTCGGGGGTGCGGCCGAGGCGGTCACCCGGTGACCGCGCCGCTCGGTGACGTGGGCGGCACCCGGCGCGCCGTCGACGGCGACACCGTCCCCCCACTCGGGCAGGCGGATGGTGAAGGTCGACCCGCGGCCCGGCTGGGACCAGAGGGTGACCTCCCCTCCGTGGTTGATGACGACGTGCTTGACGATGCTCAGCCCCAGGCCCGTGCCGCCCGTCTGACGCGACCGCGCCGCGTCCACGCGGTATAAGCGTTCGAAGACCCGCTCCTGCTCCTCCGGGCTGATGCCGATGCCCTGGTCCGTGACGGTGACCTGGGCGAGCCCGTCCACGGAGCTCAGGCCGATGCCCACCGTGGTGCCCTCCGGGGAGTAGCGCACCGCGTTGTCCACCAGGTTGCGCACCGCGGTCATCAGCTGGTCCTGGTCCCCGTGCACCACCGCGTCCACGCGGCCGCCCACGCGCAGCGCGATGCCGCGGTCCTCGGCGGTCAGGCGCAGGCGGTCCACGGCGTCGGCGACGACGGCGTTGAGGTCCACGGGCCCCCCGTCCTGGACCACGTCCTTGGCCTGCAGCCGGGAGAACTCGATGATGTCCTGCACGAGGGCCGAGAGCCGGCGGGACTCGACGCCCAGGCGTGCGGCGAAGCGACGCACCGCCTCCTCGTCCTCCGCGGCGTCGCCGATGGCCTCGGAGAGCAGGGAGATGGCGCCCACCGGCGTCTTGAGCTCGTGCGAGACGTTGACGACGAAGTCGTGGCGCATGGCCTCGGTGCGGGTCACGTCCGTGCGGTCGTCGGCGAGGATCAGGATGTACTCCTCGTCCAGCGGGGCCACGCGCAGCTCGACGACGAGGCTCGACTGCCCGAGGGGTCCTCGGGGCAGCTCCATGCGGCGCTCGACGATGACGCCGTCGGTCCGCACGGTCCGCGTGAGCTCGCGCAGCTGGTCCTGGACGAGCGAGTGCCCCCGCACGAGGCCCAGGGCGTAGGCCGCGGGGTTCGCGCGCACCACGCCGTCGACGTCGTCCACCACCGCGTACGCGCGGCCGACCACGGAGAGGACCTCGGCGGCGCCCGGGGCGAGGGTGGGCTCGCCGACCGTCAGGTCCACCGTCCGCGAGCGCTCGGACGCCCGGAAGGCCAGCATGGAGGCCACTCCGGTGAACAGTCCGACCGCTCCGCACAGCAGGCCGATGATGACGGGATCCACGGCACCAGACTAGCCTCTGGCGGCCCGGAGACGGGCTGCCCCGGCCCCGCCAGACGCCGGACGATCGGCGTTCATGGGCCGTTCATCTTGCCCTGCCAGGGTGGACCGTTGCCCCGGGGAGTCGGGGTCGGCGGCGCACGGGCGTCGCCGGGGAGAGGAGACCATGCGCGAGCTCTACCGAGCCGACCTCGAACGGCTGGGCCGCGACCTGACCGAGATCGCCCGCCTCGTGCACCGCGCCATGATGGACGCGCAGGCCGCCCTCGAGGCGGCCGACGTGCACGGCGCCGAACGGGTCATCTCGGAGGACGCGCGGATCGACCAGCTGCAGGAGTCCCTCGACGAGCAGGCCGTGCGCATCCTGGCGCTGCAGGCGCCCGTGGCCACGGACCTGCGCACCGTCGTCGCCACGCTGCGGATGAGCTCCTCGCTCGAGCGCATGGGCGACCTCGCCCGCCACGTGGCCCAGCTGACCCGGCTGCGCTACCCCGAGCACGTCATCCCGGAACAGGTCCGGACCGTGATCACCGCGATGTGCGACGCCGCCGTGGAGGTGGCCGAGGAGGTCGTCCTGCTGCTCGAGACCCAGGACCTGGCGCACGGGGACCGGATCGACGCCCTCAACGAGGACGTCAACGCGTTGCACCTGTCCGTCTTCCGCGCGATCGCCGCCCCGGACTGGAGCGCGACGCCGGCCACCACCACGGACGTCACGCTGGCCTCGCGCTACCTCGAGCGGTTCACGGACCACGGCCTGTCCGTGGCCGCCAAGGTGCGCTACCTCGTCACGGGCGAGTGGGCGACCCACCGCCCGGACGCCACCGGCTCCTGACCGTCCCCGACGCCACGGGCCGGGCCCCCGGCGGGGTCCCGGCCCGTCGTCGTCGGACGCGTCAGTGCGCGGAGCCCTGGGCGGCCACGGCGGCGGCGCCGGCGGCGGCGGCCTCCGGGTCGAGGTAGCGGCCGTTCGCGGTGATCGGCTTGCAGTTCTGGTCCAGCTCGTAGACCAGCGGGATGCCCGTCGGGATGTTCAGGCCCGCGATGTCCTCGTCCGAGATGCCGTCCAGGTGCTTGACCAGGGCGCGCAGCGAGTTGCCGTGCGCGGCGATCAGCACGGTCTTGCCGGCCTTGAGGTCGGGCAGGATCTGCTCCTCCCAGTAGGGCAGCAGGCGGTCGATGACCTGCTTGAGGGCCTCGGTGCGGGGGGCGTCCTTGCCCAGGTCCGCGTAGCGCTCGTCGCCGATCTGGGAGAACTCGGAGTCGTCGTCCAGGGCGGGCGGCGGGGTGTCGAAGGACCGGCGCCAGACCATGAACTGCTCCTCGCCGAACTCCTCCTTCACCTGGGCCTTGTCCTTGCCCTGCAGGGCGCCGTAGTGGCGCTCGTTCAGGCGCCAGCTGCGCTTGACCGGGATCCACTGGCGGTCCGCGGCCTCGAGGGCCAGGTTGGCCGTGGTGATGGCGCGCTTGAGCAGGGACGTGTGGACCACGTCCGGGCGGATGCCCTCCGCCTCCAGCAGCTCACCGCCGCGGGCGGCCTCGGCGCGCCCCTTCTCGGTCAGCGGGACGTCCACCCAGCCGGTGAACAGGTTCTTCTCGTTCCATTCGCTCTGACCGTGCCGCAGCAGGACCAGCGTGTACGTGGTGTTCGCCATGTCACCATCCTAGGCGGACCCGTCCCGCCGCTCCCCTACGCTGGAGCCCATGGTGGAGAAGGCCCGGCGGCTGCGCGCGCGCACGACGCCCGGCCCAGTCCCGGCACGGGGCCCGCAGGGCCACATCACCCGCGGCACGACGGCGGCGCAGCGGATGCGCCGGGTGGACCGCTGGCTCACGGACGTGCACGGCCCCCTGCTGCGGCGCACTCCCCGCCCGCTGGCCGTGGACCTGGGCTTCGGCGCGGAGCCGGTGACCGCCGTCGAGATGGCCCAGCGGCTGCGCGTGCAGAACCCGGCCCTCGAGCTGGTGGGCCTCGAGATCGACCCCGCTCGGGTGGCCCGGGCGCGGGAGCGGGCCGGCGGCCTGCCGGGGGTCACCTGGGCGGTCGGCGGCTTCGAGCTGCCCGTGCCGCGGCCGCCCACCGTGGTGCGCGCGTTCAACGTGCTGCGCCAGTACCGGGAGGAGGACGTGCCCGCGATCTGGTCCCTGCTGTGCGCGGGGCTCGCCGACGACGGCGTCCTCGTGGAGGGCACCTGCTCCGAGGACGGCCGGCGGGCGGCCTGGGTGGACCTGCGTCGGGACGGGCCCGCGAGCCTGACCGTGGCCCTCCGGCTGGGGTCCTTCGCCCGCCCCTCGGACGTGGCGGCGCGCCTGCCGAAGGTCCTCATCCACCGGCACGTGCCCGGCGAGCCCGTCCATCGGCTCCTGGCGGAGGCCGACGCCGCGTGGGCCGCGCACGCCCCGCTCGCGGCCTACGGGACGCGGCAGCGGTGGCTGGCGACGGTCGGCACGCTCCGCGCGGCGGGCTGGCCCGTGCTGGGCGGCCCGCACCAGTGGCGGCGCGGGGAGCTGAGCGTGCGCTGGGCGGCGGTGGCGCCGTCGTCATGAGGGCGGCGCCGACGGCGCGGGACCCTCAGCGGCGCAGGGCCGGGCCCATGTCCTGGCGGGGGCCGGCGAGGTAGACGCACGCCACGCACGCGGCCACGAGGCCGAACATGCCCATCCCGCCGCCGGCGAGCACGCCGAGGAGCCCGACGACGGCGGCGACGCCGGTGAGGATCAGCCAGAAGCTCCTGTCCCGGCCCCCGATGCGGGCGAAGTCGTCGGGGCGGCGCCGGACGACGTCCACCAGCGCCCAGACCTCGAGCCCGAGCGCGGCGATCGCCAGGACGCGGAACAGCCAGTGGTCGACGAGCAGGGCGAAGTGCATGGGGGCGCTCATGCCGGTCAGTCTAGGCGGTCGGCCCGGCCGGGTTCCCTCCCCGTCCGGGGCGGCGTCTAGGCTCGAGGCGTGAGCACCCAGACCGAGCATCGCGGCCTGTTCGTCGCCGTCGAGGGACCGGACGGATCCGGCAAGTCCACCCAGGCCCGCGCCCTGACGGAGGCCCTGCGCGCCGCGGGCCACGAGGTGGTGCTCACGCGCGAGCCCGGCGGCTCGGACCTGGGCGAGACGCTGCGAGAGCTGCTGCTGGACCCCGGGCACGCCCCCGTGGACCCCCGCACCGAGGCGCTGCTGTTCGCCGCGGCCCGGTCCGCCCACGCCGTCCGCACGCTGCGCCCCGCGCTGGCCCGGGGCGCCGTCGTCGTCACGGACCGGTATGTGGACTCGTCCGTGGCCTACCAGGGCGCGGCGCGCGGGCTGGGCGAGGCGCGGATCGCCGCCCTGAACGAGTGGGCCACGGACGGCCTCGTCCCCGATCTGACGGTGCTGATCGACGTGGACGCGGCCACCGCCGCGGACCGGCGTGACCGGCGCGCGGCGGAGGGCGAGGGCACCCCCGACCGCATGGAGCGGGAGACGGCGGACCGGCACGAGGCCCTGCGCGCCGCCTTCCTCGCGCGCGCGGCGGCCGCGCCCGAGCGGTACCTCGTGCTCGACGGCGCGCTGCCGCCGCAGGAGCTCACCGCCCGCGCGCTGGCCCGCGTCACCGCCCAGGCGGCCGACCGATGACGGCCCCCGCCCCCGCCGTGTTCGCGGACCTCGCGGGCCAGGAGGCCGCGGTGGCCCAGCTGCGCCGCGCCGCGGCCGAGGACCGTCCCACCCACGCCTGGATGTTCACGGGCCCGCCCGGCTCCGGCCGGTCGACGGCGGCGCGTGCGTTCGCCGCGGCCCTGCAGTGCGAGGTCGCGGACCCGGCGGCGCGCGGCTGCGGCGAGTGCCACGCGTGCCGCACCGTCCTCGGCGGCACCCACCCGGACGTGACCGTGCTGGCCACCGAGGCGGTGAGCTATCGGATCGAGGACGTCCGCGCCCTCGTGGAGGCCGGCCAGTCCACCCCCGCCACCGGGCGCTGGCGGATCTTCCTCATGGAGGACGCGGACCGCATGACGGAGCGCGCCACGAACGTGCTCCTCAAGGCCATCGAGGAGCCGCCGGCCCGCACGATCTGGATGCTGTGCACCCCGTCCCCCGCGGACGTGCTCCCCACCGTCCGCTCCCGCTGCCGGCTGATCACGCTGAGCATCCCCGCCGTGGAGCAGGTGGCGGAGCTGCTGCACCGCCGCGACGGGCTGGACCGCGAGACGGCGCTCACCACCGCCCGGATCTCCCAGTCGCACGTGGGCATGGCCCGCCGCCTCGCGCGGGACCCGGAGGCCCTCGAACGCCGCGAGCGCATCCTCTCCCTGCCGCTCCAGGCCACCGCCGTCTCCGACGCGATGGCCCTGGCCGCCACGTTGGCCGAGGTGTCCAAGGCCGAGGCCGAGTCCGCCGCCGAAGCCCGGGACGCCGAGGAGCTCGAGGCACTGCGCCGCTCCCTGGGCCTCGAGCCCGGCGAGCCCGTCCCGCCCAAGCTCCGCCACCACGTCAAACGGCTCGAGGAGGACCAGACCCGCCGGCGGCGCCGCGCCGTCCGAGACTCGCTGGACCGGGCCATGATCGACGTCATGGGCCTGTTCCGGGACGTGCTGCGCGTGCAGCTGGGGGCCGACGGCGAGCTCATCAACGAGCACCGTCGGGACGAGATCGAGGCGTACGCCCGCGGCACCGCCGGCGACTCGGCCGAGGTGCTCGCCCGGATCGACGCCGTCACCACGGCCCGCGAGCGCATCGCCGCCAACGTGCCGGAGCAGCTGGCCCTCGAAGCCATGATGCTGGCCCTGCTGCCCCGCCGGGTGCGCACCCCGCGACGTCGCTGAGCGGCCGCGCCGGGTGGACCGGCGCCGGCTCAGCGGGTGCGGACCACCAGGTCCGGCACGTCGGCCAGGCCCGGCACCACCCGGTCCGCGCCCGCCGCCAGCAGGACGTCGTCCGCGTCGCGACCCGTGCGCACGCCGACCACGAGTCCGGCCCCCGCGCGGCGCCCGGCCGTCATGTCCTCCGCGGTGTCCCCGACCACCAGGACGCTGCGGACGTCGTCGAGGTCGAGACCGAGCAGGGCGGTGAGGATCATGTCCGGGTAGGGGACGCCGCGGCCGGCGTCGTCCGGGGAGAGGCTCAGATCCGCCAGGCCCATCCACCCCAGCGACTCGAGGATCATGTTCTGGGTGTGGCGGGCGTAGCCGGTGCAGAGGCACACGTGGAGGCCGAGGGCGCGCAGGCGGACGAGCGCCTCCTCCGCGCCCGGGACGGCCTGGACGCCGTGCTCGGCCAGCAGCGCGTCGAAGGCCGCCTCGAACGTGCGGGTCGCCGCCGCGGCCACCGCCCGGTCGGCGAACACGCGGGGGAACACGGCCGTGCGCGAGGTGGGCCGGAGCGCGCGGAACCGCCGAGCGGCGTCGTCGTGATCCGGCGTGCCCGCCGGGACGCCGTGCTGGTCCAACGTGCGGGCGAACGCCGTGTCCTGGAGCCCGTGCTCCACGATGGACGTGCCGGACATGTCCACCACGGCCAGGCGGAGGGGCGCGGCTGACGAGGCCGCGGCGGGGGGTGCCGGGGTGCGAGGGGCGTGGGGCAGGCTCATGCGTCTCCCGTCGACGGTGTGTGCCCACCAGGGAACCGTCCTCGTCTGGCCGCGGCATGGCCTGGGGGTGAACACCCGCGGAAGGGGCGGGCCACACCCGGTGGCCCGCGCACCCGGCCGCGCGGTGGAATCGGGGCCGCGAAACCGGTATGCTCGTCAGCCGTGGCCGTTCACGGTCACGTGCCTCCTTAGCTCAGCTGGCCAGAGCAGCTCCCTCGTAAAGAGCAGGTCGCCGGTTCGAATCCGGCAGGGGGCTCCCCCGGGCCCCGCCGCGTGATCACGCGGCGGGGTCCTCTCGTCTCCGGGCCGGCCCTCCGGGGCGCGCCGCCGTCAGAGCCCGGCTCCCAGCTCCTCCGCCCGGTCCAGGTGGCCGAGGGTGCGTTCGGCGTGCCGGCCGACCGACTCCGCCGAACCCTGACCGAGCCGGTACAGGGCGAGGGCCTGGGCGGTGGCGGCCAGCTCGTGCGCGGCGCGGGAGAGCTCACGGTGGACGTCGGCGGCCTCGGCCGGGATGTGCTCGCCGTCGCCCTCGTGGTCCCGGTGCAGGCGGACGCACAGGGCACGGACCGCGGGGAGCCGTTCCGTGAGGACGTTGCCGGCGTGGACCACGCCGTTGCGCTCCTCGGGGCTCAGCACGTCCGTGCCCCGCTGGCCCTCCAGCACCTGCCAGTAGCGGTCCAGGGCCCGGCCGAGTCGGTCGTGGGCACGGCGCCACAGCCCCGTGCCGAGCTCGCGGTCGTCGGCACGCTCCTGACGGAAGCGTGCGAAGGGCCCCCTCATGCGCGGTCGCCGGACGGCCGGCGCGCGTCGGCGGGGTCGGTGACGAGCACGACCTTGCCCGTGCGGGTGGCGGAGTCGAACCAGTCGAACGCCTCGGCGGCCTCGGCGAGCGGGAAGCACGCCCCGACGCTCGCGTCGATGCGGCCCGCCGCCACCAGGGGCCACACGGCACGTTCGGCCGCGGCCACGATCCCGGCCTTGTCCACGACCGAGCGGGAGCGGAGCGTCGCCCCCGTGAGCCAGCCGCGCTTGACCACCAGCTTCATGATGTTGAAGTCCTCCGGGACGGCGCCGCCCTGGACCGCGAGCGTCACGATGCGTCCCTCGGGGGCGAGCGCGGACACGTTGGGCGCCAGGTACGGGGCGCCGACGACGTCGAGGATGACGTCCGCGCCGTGGCCGTCCGTGACCTCCTTGACCCACGGGGCGAAGGCACCGGACTCGGCGGCGCGGTGGTCGAACATGTGCTCGGCGCCCAGCCGCCGACCGAGCGCCACCTTCTCCGGGCCGCCGGCGGTGCCCAGCACCCGTGCACCGAGCGCGGCGAGGAACTGGACGGCGAAGGAGCCGATGCCGCCGGTGGCGCCGTGCACGAGCACCCGGTCCCCGGCCTGCACGCCCGCACGGCCCACGAGCGCCGAGTGCACCGTGCAGGCGACCTCCGGCAGGGCCGCCGCCTCGACGAGGCCGACGCCGTCGGGGACGGCCATGAGCTGGCCCGCCGGCACGGCGACGTACTCGGCGAAGCCCCCGCCGGCCAGGAGCGCGCACACCCGGTCACCGACGGCGAAGCGCCCCTCACCCGGCATCCCGGCCTCGGGTCCCAGCGCCGCCACGGTGCCGGAGACCTCGAGCCCGGGGATCTCGGAGGCGCCGCGCGGCGGCGGATAGCGGCCCTCGCGCTGCGCGATGTCCGCGCGGTTGAGACCCGCGGCGGCCACGTGCACCAGCACCTCGCCCGGGCCGGGGTCCGGCACGGGCTCGTGGCCCACGCGGACGACGCCGTTGTCGCCGGCGCCGGTGAATCGCACGGCGCGCATCTGTGCGGGGACGTCCATGGGGGTCTCCTCCTCTGGTCGGGGGTCGAGGGTCCATCCTCGCGCGCGGGGGGCCGGACTCGCCACCGGCCGCCCGCCGGGCCACGGGCTAGAGTGGGTCCTCGACGCGGCGGCCCACGCCGTCGCGGTCAGGCCCGGGATGGTTGTCCGAGCGGCCGAAGGAGCCGGTCTTGAAAACCGGTGTGCGGTGACCCCGTGCCGAGGGTTCGAATCCCTCACCATCCGCGTGCACACGACGAGAGGCGGCGGGCCGGACGGCCCGCCGCCTCTCGTTCACCTGGGGGCCACCTGGATGTGATGGACTCCGCGCGTCACCCCGCCGTCCACCGGCGGCGCACCTCTGTCATCACGCATCCCGGGGAGAGCCATGCCCAGCCTGTTCCGCCGCCGTGCCGTCACCACGGCCGCCTGCACCGTCCTCGTCCTCGCGCCCGCGAGCGCGGCGCCCGC
Organism: Micrococcus sp. CH7; assembly: GCF_001595485.1. Lineage (NCBI taxonomy): Bacteria > Bacillati > Actinomycetota > Actinomycetes > Micrococcales > Micrococcaceae > Micrococcus > Micrococcus sp. CH7. Next base: position 141,629 of record NZ_LOSQ01000046.1, on the reverse strand, counting down.
CCTGGCCGTGGAGACGGCCGCCGCGGACGAGACCACCATCTCGATCCTGTCCTTCAACGACTTCCACGGCGCGCTGTCCGCGGACTACATCGGCACGCAGTTCGCGGACACCGTGGAGGACTACCGCACCGCGTTCGAGGCCGAGCACGGCGCCGGCTCCACGCTGCTGACCAGCGCCGGCGACCTGATCGGTGGCTCGAAGTCCGTGTCCAACGTGCAGCAGGACAACCCGACGATCGACGTGATGAACGCGCTCGGCCTGGACGCGCTCACCGCCGGCAACCACGAGTTCGACAAGGGCCTGGACGACCTGCAGGGCCGTGTGGAGTCCCGGGCCCAGTTCCCGGTGCTCTCCGCCAACCTGGTGGACCCGACGAGCAAGGAGCCCGTCCTCACCTCGCACGCCGTCTTCGACGTCGACGGCGTGCGCGTCGCGGTCATCGGCGCCTCCCCCAACGAGCTGTACGCGACCACCACCGGCGCGGGCCTGAAGGGCAACGAGGTCCTCGACGAGGTCGCCGCCGTGAACGCGGTCGCGGACGAGCTGGAGGCCCAGGACGCCGCCGACGTGATCGTGGCCTCGTACCACGACGGCGCCGCCGGGGCGGGCGAGCTGGCCGCCGAGCGGGCGGCCCGGGCCGAGTTCGACCGCATCGTCGGCGAGACCTCCTCCGCCGTGGACGTCATCTTCAACGCCCACACCCACCAGCTCTACCAGTACGACACCACGGCCGGCGGCGCCCACCGCCCCGTGATCCAGGCGGGCGCCTCCGGCAGCCACCTGGCCGCCGTCGAGCTGACCGTGGGCGCCGACGGCGAGGTCACCGGGCTCACCCCGCGCCTGCTGGCCCGGTCCACGCAGGCCCCCGCCGAGGCCGCCGCGGAATCCCCCGTCACCGCCCAGGTGTACGCGATCGAGCAGGAGGCCGTCGCGGTCTTCGAGGACCTGCAGGGCGAGGTCGTGGCCGACCTGTCCGCCTCCATCACCACCGACTACCAGAAGCTCATCGACGCCGGCGGCTCCTGGAAGGCCGGCGGCACGCGCGCCGCCGAGACCACCCTGGGCACCTGGGTGGGCGACGCCGTCAAGCACGCCGCCGAGCAGGCGAACCCCGAGGTGGACCTCGGCGTGACCAACCCCGGCGGCCTGCGCTCCGAGCTGCTGACGGACCGCTCCACCGACGGCGGCGCGTTCCCGGCCAAGCCGGCCGACCTCGTCGGTCGCCTCACCCTGGGCGAGCTGCTCGACATGGCGCCGTTCGGCAACACCATCACCTACTTCGACATCCCGGGCTCCTCCATCAAGCTGGCCCTCGAGGAGAACTGGCGGAACGACGTGCGCAAGTTCACCCTCGGCTGGTCCGAGGAGCTGACCTGGACCTACGACGAGTCCCGCCCGCAGGGGGACAAGGTGACCGGCGTGTGGATCGACGGCGAGCCGCTCCAGGCGGACCGCATGTACACGGTGGCCAGCCAGTCGTTCCTGGCCGACGACACCTGGACGACGCTCGGGGACCCGACCAAGGCCCCCGACGGCTACACCGCCTTCGCGACCGGCCGCCAGAACTTCGTGAACATGGGCCTGTTGGACTCCCAGGCGATCACGGACTACGCCCGCGCCCAGGACGCGGCCCACGGCGCCGTCGCCCCGGACTTCGGCAAGAACGGCGTGCCGGTCACCGACGCCCCCGCCTCGGTCGAGGCCGGGCAGGCCGTCGGCCTGACCCTCGGGGACCTCGTGGTGGACTCCGACGGCGCCCCCGCGGCGACCGCGGTCGACGTCGCCTTCCGCACGGCCGACGGCACCGAGACCGCCCTGGGCACCGTGGCCGTCCCCGCGGGCTCCGAGACCGTCACGCTCTCCGGGATCACCGCCCCCGCCGCGGCGGGCACGGGCGAGCTCGTGATGACCGTGCGCTACGCCGACGGCAGCACGACCGTGGTGCGCCATGCCCTCGAGGTCACCGCGGCCCCGTCCCCCACCGAGCCGGAGCAGCCCGCCCCGACCCACCCGGGCAAGGGTCATGGCAAGGGCCATGACAAGGGCGCCGACCACCCGGGCAAGGGCCGCGTGAAGGGCGAGGACCACCCGGGCAAGGGCCGCGGCGTGCAGCGCGGCGCCGCCACGCACCCCGTCTTCTCCGCCCATGCCTGGCTGACCGCCGCGGGCCTGCCGCGCTGACCCATCGAGAACGAGACCGAGGACGACATGACCCCCCTGCCCCGCTTCGCCGCGCGCACCGCGGTGACCACCGCCGCCCTGGCCCTGCTCGCCCCCGCCGTGGCCCTGCCCTCCCAGGCCAGCCCGGCCGGCGACTCCCTCGTCATCAACGAGGCATACACCAACGGCGGCTCCGCGAACGCCGTGTACACCCACAAGTTCGTGGAGCTCTACAACCCCACCGACCAGCCGATCAGCCTCGACGGCTGGTCCCTGCAGTACCGCTCCGCCGCCGGCACGGCCGCGACCCAGGGCACGGTCGCGCTGTCCGGCACGGTGCCCGCGAAGGGCCACTTCCTGGTCTCCGGCGGCTCCAACGGCACCGCGGGCGCGGCCCTGCCGCAGGCAGACCTCGTGGCCGGCGGGGCGTTCAACCCCGCGGGCACCAAGGGCACGATCGTGCTCGCGCGCCAGGCGGGCACCGTGACGGACCTGCCGGTCGGCTCCGTGGTGACCGGCCAGGTGCCGGGCGTCGCGGACGTGCTCGGCTACGGAGCCACGAACACCTTCGAAACAGCGGCTGCCGGCGCCCCCTCGGCCAACTCGGACCCGAAGTCCCTCACCCGCACGAACGGCGTGGACACGGACGACAACAGCGCCGACTTCACCGTCACCGACCAGGTCACCCCGACCAACGCCGCCGCCACCGGCGGCGAGCCGACCCCGGAGCCCGAGCCGCAGCCGACCCCGGCCGAGCGGATCACCATCGCCCAGCTCCAGGGCACCGGCACGGCCACCCCGTACGCCGGGCGCCAGGTGACCACCACCGGCGTCGTCACCGCCGTGTACTCCACGGGCGGCTACGACGGCTACTACATCCAGACCGCCGGCACCGGCGGCGACACCCCCGACGCCACCCCGGGCGCCTCCGACGGCGTGTTCGTGTACTCGCCGGACACGGTCGGCTCCGTGACGCTCGGCGACCACGTCCAGGTCACGGGCGAAGCGGCCGAGCACTACGGCCTCACGCAGATCAAGGTCGCCGCCGGCGGCGTGCTGCCGGTCGCCGAGCCCGGCGCCGTGGCCCCCACGCCGGTGGAGTTCCCGCTGGAGGAGGCCGACCGTGAGGCGCTCGAGGGCATGGTCCTCGCCCCGCAGGGCGACTGGACGGTCACGGACAACTACTCCCTCAACCAGTACGGCTCCCTCGGCATCGTCCCCGGCACCACGCCGCTGGACAACCCGACGTCCGTGGCTCGGCCCGGCGCCGAGGCCCAGGCCGTCGCGGCCGCCAACGCGCAGCAGCTGATCGTGCTCGACGACGGGGCCACCGCGAACTTCATGCGCTCGCCGGGCAACCAGAACCCGCTGCCGTACCTGGACGCAGACCAGCCGGTGCGCGTGGGCGCGGGCCTGGAGTTCACCACCGGAGTCATCCTCGACTGGCGCTTCGACGCGTGGTCCTTCCAGCCGCTGGGCCACCTCACCGACGCCACGGCGGCCGCCGTCCAGCCCGTGACGATCGAGGACACCCGCCCGGCCGAGGCCGCCCCCGAGGCGGTCGGCGGCAACGTCACCGTCGGCAGCTTCAACGTGCTCAACTACTTCACGACCCTGGGTCAGGACGTGGCCGGCTGCAGCGCCTACCGCGACCGCGCCGGCACCCCCGTCACCACGAACGGCTGCCTGCCGCGCGGCGCCTACACCTCCGAGGCGTTCGCCCGCCAGCAGGAGAAGATCGCGGCCGCGATCAACGGCCTCGGCACCTCGGTGGTCGCGCTCGAGGAGATCGAGAACTCCGAGAAGTTCGGCCTCGACCGGGACCACGCGCTGGCCCACCTCGTGGAGGCCCTCAACGCGCAGGCCGGCGAGCAGCGCTGGGCCTACGTGGCCTCCCCGGCCACCCGTCCCGCGCTCGCGGACGAGGACGTCATCCGCTCCGCGTTCATCTACCAGCCGGCCGAGGTCACCCCGGTGGGCGAGTCGGTGATCCTGGACGACCAGACGAACTTCGACAACGCCCGCGAGCCGATGGCCCAGCTGTTCCGCGCCGCCGACGGCACGTCCGAGGGGGCGGCCGGCACCGACTTCGTGGCGATCACCAACCACTTCAAGTCCAAGGGCGGCTCGGGTGCGACCGGGGACAACGTGGACGCGGGCGACGGCCAGGGCGCGTACAACGCGGACCGCGTGGGCCAGGCCGAGGCCCTCGTGGCCTTCGCCGAGCGCATGAAGGCCGAGACCGGCACCGACCGCGTCCTGCTGATGGGCGACTTCAACGCCTACGAGAAGGAGGACCCGATCCGCGTGCTCGAGGCGGCCGGGTACCTCTCGCAGGGCGCGCTCACGGGCGAGTACTCGTACGCGTTCGGCGGCGCCGTCGGCAGCCTGGACGGGATCTACGCCTCGCCGTCGGCGGCGACGGCGATCACCGGCCAGGACATCTGGATGATCAACGCGAACGAATCCGTGGCACTGGAGTACTCGCGCCACAACTACGTGGCCGAGGACCTGTACTCCGCGGACCAGTGGCGGTCCTCGGACCACAACCCGATCCTGGTGGGCCTCCAGCTCGACGCGCCCGTGACCGAGCCGACCCCGAAGCCGGAGCCCTCCCCGGGCGAGACCTGCGACGGCGTGACCGATCCGCGCGGCGTGCCGGGCAAGCCCGCGAACTCCGTGCGCGAGTGGCTGCGCTGCGTCGGCGCGACCCCGGGTCACGGCGGCGACCACCCGGGCAAGGGCCACGGCCCGGAGCACCCCGGCAAGGGCCGCGGGCCGGTCCGTCCCTGACGGGACGCGGGGCGCCGCACCCGGCATGACGACGGCGGGGCCGTCCGGGAGCCACCCGGACGGCCCCGCCGTCGTCGTGGGGGCTCAGCCGGCGAGCACGGCCGTCGCGGCGGCGTCGGCGTCGGCGAGGAAGAGGGCACGTCCGGCCGGATCGGCCCCGGCCTCGGCCGCGATCGCGGTGCCCCACTGCACGCCCGAGAGCTGCAGGCCCAGCACGAACACGTCCGCGTGGACCGTGCCGTCCGCGGCCCGCAGCCGGTACGGGCGGGCCGTGACGTCGAAGCCGGTGGCGGGCACGCGCACACCCTCCTCGTCCTCCCACGTCCCGGCCGCGGCGACGCCGTCCGCCAGCATCTGACGGACCAGCGGGGAGGCGGCGGCCTGCACGCGGTTGGGCGGCATCATCGCCTCCACCAGCCAGGCCCCCTCGACGACGGCGGGCCCCAGCGAGTCCTGCGCTCCCACCTGGGGGCTGTGGGCGGTGAATGCGTGTTCCTCGGCCTCGACCACGGGCGCGGGGCCGGCCCAGGTGAGCAGGCCGGCCCGGTGCACCGCGAGCATCTGCTCCACGCGCCACAGGGGCGGGCCGGAGGCGAGGCCCTCGACCAGCGGCTCGAACCAGCCCTGGACGTCCCGGATGCGGGAGGCCTCGGTGATCCGGCCCTCGGCGACCCACGCCTTGATCCGCAGTCGGCCGGCATGAAGCGCGCCGACGGCCATCATGAACGGGGACTCCTCCCCGAGGGCGGCCTCGACGCAGGTCTGCTCCATGAGCTCCGCGACGGCCCGCTGATAGTCCTCATGGGAGGCGAACACGGCGTCCTCGAACGGGGACCCATAGGCCAGGATGTCGAGGAAGCGCCGGCCGGGGGCGTACCGCTGGAGGAGCTCCTCGGCGTGCGCGGAGGTCACGGGGGCGCCGCGGCCGGCCTCCTCGAGCTGGCCGACGAGCTCCCCGAGGAATCGGCGCGCCTCGACGGGGCCGCCGAGGATCTCGGGCTGGGCCCGGACGAGCGTGGCGTAGTAGTGCCGGACCACGTCGCGGTGCAGCAGCGGCCAGAGGTGCTCGGCGAGGTCCAGGGCCCCGTGCCGGGCGGCGAGGGCGTCCACGGCGGCGTCGGAGAGGTAGCTGAGGGTGACGCCGCGGGGCACGAAGGCGTCCACCTCGGCCTTGGGCAGGTACGGGATGCCGCGGCGGGACATCAGGTGCAGGCGCGGCTCGTCCCCCGACGGCTCGTACCGCAGGGCCCGGCCGGGTCCGTCGCCGGTGCGGCGGTACACCCCGCCCCGGCCCTGGGTGAGCTGGGCCAGCAGGTCGAACGCGTTCAGGCCCATGCCCCGCACGAGGACGTCCGCCCCGGCCTCCACGGTCTCCCCGTCCACGTCCGAGGGGATCTGCGGGCCCTGGTAGTGCAGCTCGTCCCTGCCCCGCGCGGCGGCGGCCATCCGGTTCTGGCCGGGGCTGAGCTCCGCCGGCTGATGGCCCAGGCAGAGCACGACGGCGTCCGCGTCGAGCGCGGCGACCGCACCGTCGGCGTCCCGCAGCTCCAGGCGGGCACCGCCGTCGGGCCGGGGGTGCAGGGCGGTGGCCTCGGCGCGGTGCTCGACGACCTCGACGACCTCGGTACGGGCGCGCAGCCCCGCGACGACGTCCTTGTACAGGTGCCGGAGGTAGCGCCCGTAGACCGCCCGCGCCGGGTACTGGTGGCGGCGCACGCCGAGGCTGGCCTCCGGGTGCACGCGACGCCACTGGTCGAAGGTCTGGGCGGCGGTGGAGGGGCGCAGACCGGGGTTGTCGGCGGCGCACGCGGTCGGGAAGAACGCGGGGGTGTTCATGAGGTACAGCTCGGACTGGTCCGTGCGCCACACCCGCCCTGGCCCGGGCGGATAGGGGTCCACGACGTCGATGCGCAGCCGCCGGGGGTGTGCCTCCGGGGCCGCGCCCTCGAGCCGGGCGAGGATCCGCTCCAGCAGCATGACGCCGCGGGGGCCGGCTCCCACCACTGCGAGGCGGCGCTCGGCCACCAGGGGCTCGGACATGGGGCCTCCACTCTCCTCGGGATCGTTTTCACGCCTGCGGCGCGCGTATTCCACACAATATCGGTGGCCGTCAAGGGTCGCGGACCGCATGCGCCACACTCCCACCGATCCCCCAGGATCCACAGCAGGCCCGGACGAAGAATCCGCGGAATCATGCGGATCGCGTCGAGATTCTGGGAGAAGTCTGGGAATTGGGAATCTGGGGGGCCGATGGTTGACGCCACTCGGGCCCATGGGGAATTGTGAATGAGCGTAAGGCAACAAAACACCAATTCAAAAGGAGAATTCCTCATGGACCGCAACGCTCTCGACCAGCTGCAGAACTCCACCGTCTTCGCCACCGACGGCGACAAGATCGGCTCCGTCGGTCAGGTCTACCTCGACGACGTCACCAACGAGCCCACCTTCGTCACGGTGAAGACCGGCCTGTTCGGCGCCCGCGAGACCTTCGTGCCGCTGCAGCAGGCCCAGACCACCGCCGACGGCATCACGGTGCCCTTCGAGAAGTCCTTCGTGAAGGACGCCCCGAACGTGGACGCGGACGGCTCGCTGACCCCCGAGGAGGAGCAGCGCATCTACGAGTACTACTCCATGGAGTACTCCGCCGCGGATCACGACGGCGACGTGCGTCGTGACGACGTGCGCACCGACGCCGGCGCCGCCGGCGTGGCCGGCACCGCGGGCGTGGCCGGCGTGGCCGACCGCCGCGACGAGGCCGTCGTGGACGGCGACCGCCGCGACGTGGCCGACCGTGACCGCCGCGACGTGACCGACGCCGACTCCGTCGTCGTCAAGGACGAGCAGCTGAACGTCGGCACCGAGCGCCGCGCCTCCGGCCGCGTCCGTCTGCGCAAGCAGGCCTACACCACCACCGAGACCGTCGAGGTGCCCGTCACCCGCGAGGAGGTCGTGGTGGAGCGCGAGTCCGTCGACCCCGACTCCGCCGAGGCCCGCACCGCCGGCCGCGACGGCGACGTCGAGGTGACCACCTACGAGGAGACCCCGGTCGTCGACAAGACCGTGGACGCCGAGAAGGTCTCCCTGGGCAAGCGCCAGGTGCAGGACACCGAGACGGTGACCGAGGAGGTCCGCCACGAGGACGTCAAGGTCGACGGCGACGCCACCGATCGCGACCTCGACGGCCGCAACGACCGCAAGGACCGCATCTGATCTGAACGGACGCGTCGGCCTCAGGCCGGACGGCTGACAGATCACCCGGGGCCCCGGATCCATGGATCCGGGGCCCCGCTCGTGCGCGATGGTGATCCGCCCGTGAGCACGGCGTTCCTTTGCCCTGCCCTGGCCTGGCGCGCTAAGCTGGACCGGTCTGACCGCGCGTCGCCCCGTGCGAGGCGCGCCGGACGGAGGAGACGTGCCAGAGCGGCCGAATGGACTTCACTGCTAATGAAGGGCTCGACGAAAGTTGGGCCGGGGGTTCAAATCCCCCCGTCTCCGCGAGAGAGGGCCGGAATCCACGCGATTCCGGCCCTCTTCGCGTCTGCCGCGGGGACCTGACGTGCCGACCGACCGGTGACTAGCCCTCCCCGCGGCGCTCCCGCATGCGGCGCAGCAGCTCGTACGCCTCCGGCACGGAGAGCTCCGAGTGGCTGGACAGCTGGACGGCGGCGGACTCGAGGTTGCCGTCTCGCACCATGGCGGAGAGCTGATCGCGGAGCCACGGCGGCAGGTCCTGCGAGGAGAGGCGGACGGACTCCGTCCCCCGCATCACCTCGACCTCGAAGGGGAGCTCCTCCTCGGCGGGGGCGGCGGTCCACTCGGCGGGGACGGTCAGGGTCGTCAACTCGTCTGCGGGCGGCGCTGCTGAGTCGTGGTCGGCGTCCTGCCGGGCGTCGTCCTCGGCCACGGCGTCAGAGGTCTCGCGATCGGGCGTCTGGGCGTCCGGCTCCCCCCGCCCGCTCGAATCCTGTCCGGGCCGCTTCGGCCCGGGGGTCTCGGCCGGGGCCGCATCGTCCCGGTGGGGCTCCCCATGGTCGTCGGGAACGGGCCCCGCGACTCCGGCGGACGTGGCGTCCGGTTCCTGCACCGGCTCGGAGTAGACCTGCGGATGCACGGCGAGGGACTGCACGTCCATGACGGCGTCCTTCAGGCCGCGTCCCGTGTGGGCGCGGTAGTCGCGCACGGCCTCCATCACACGGCTCTGGGCGATGTGCCCGTACACGCGCCGATGGGCGTCCTCGTCCAGCAGCCCCGCCGCCAGACGCGCCCGCTCCGGTCCGATGTCCAGCCCGCGACCGGACGGCGTGCGCTGATCCGCCGCCTGACGCGCTCGACCAGCCGACATCCACCGGGCGGCGGCGAACGCGAGGGCGCCGATGACGACCACCGCGAGGACAGGGACGAGATATTCCATGCCTCCAGTCTAGGTGTGGCCCGCGAGGGCCATGCCGGCAGCCGCGGCGCCACATCACAACCCGGTCACAGTTCTGCCAGGGCTCCAGAGCCACCGGGGGGCCTCCCCTACGGTGGAACGTGGAGTCCTCCGTGTCTGGTCACGGCGGCCATGGAGGAGACACTCCGCCCGCCACTCGACCGAGCCAGGAGACCGCATGTCCTTCCCCCGCCCGTCCGCCCGCACCGTCGACACCCCCTCGCCCCGGCGACGCCGCTGGTGGGGGACGTCGGTGGCGCTCGCCCTCGTGCTGGCCGGCTGTGCCGCCCCGCAGGGGGACGAGGGGACGGCGGCCGGGTCCTCCGGCGCCACGGACGCGGCCGTCTCGTCGCCCGCATCTGCGGACGGATCGGAGGCCTCGTCGTCGCAGGGACGGTCCTCGGATGCGGCGTCGTCCGGTGAGGGCTCGCCGTCGGCCGCCGCGGACCCCGCGCTCCCCCGGGCCGCCCGCTCCCATGAGGACGTGCCGATGCGGGCCTTCACGGCGGAGGAACGCCCGCCGCAGTTCGTCCTCTTCTCCTTCGACGGTGGCCGTCAGGACGCGCGCTGGAAGACCTTCCTGGACGCGGCGGCGGACTCCGACGCGAAGTTCACGGTGTTCCAGTCCGCGATCAACCTCATCGAGACCGCCAACCGGGAGAACTACACGGCGCCCGGCAACGAGCCCGGCTACGTGGGCACGGAGTTCGGCGGCGACGAGGCCGAGGTGGCGCAGCGCATCGAGAACATCAACACGGCACACGCCGCCGGCCACGAGATCGGCACCCACTACGCGGGTCACCTGGGCGCGCCCACGAGGTACGGCGCAGACCAGTGGTCCACGGCCGAATGGAAGCAGGAGTACGGCTCGTTCACGGACATCCTCTCCGACCCCGGCGCCTACAACCCGGGCAGCTCCCTGCCGGCGCTGGAGGTCACCCCCGACGACGTCAAGGGCGGACGCCTGCCCTGCCTCGACGGGGAGTGGGACCAGCTCGTCCCGATGTGGAAGGACAACGGACTCGAGTACGACACGTCGCGTGCCGCGGCCGCCTCCGGCGTCGCCTGGCCCTACCAGGAGGACGGGATCTGGGAGTTCGAGATGCCGATGACCTGGTCCCCCGTGCTCGCCGAGAAGGACGCGGCCAGCCCGTTCGTGATGGCGATGGACTACAACTTCTGGATCTCCGGCAACGGCGGCAAGGACATCCCGGAGGACGTCTCCCGACTCACCGACTTCCAGTACCGCACCTACCGCTACATGTACGACTCGGCGTTCGCGGGCAACCGCGCCCCGCTGGTCTTCGGCAACCACTTCAACGACTGGGGTCTCAACGCGTTCAACCCGGCTGTGGAGAAGGTCATGCGGGAGGTCTGCGTCGAGGAGGACACCTACTGCGTGACCTACCAGCAGATGATCGCGTGGCTCGAGCTGCAGGACCCGGAGGTCCTCGCCGCCTGGCGCGACCAGGCCCGGTCCGCCACCGGCACGGATGCCGAGGCCCTCGGCTGGTGATCGGCGGGTCGACCCACTGACATCCGCCCCGACGACGGCGCTCACCAGGGCGGTCAGCACCAGGGCCAGGACCATCAGCACCGTCCCCGGCCACCCATGGGATTCGTGGAACACGCCGCCCAGCCAGCCGAAGAGGCTCGAGCCGGCGTAGTACGCGAAGTTGTACAGGGAGGTCGACTGGGCGCGGCCCGTGGGGGCGGCCGTCCCAGACCACGCGGAGGCCACGGCGTGGGCGGCGAAGAACGCGCCCGTCACGAGCACGAGGGCGGGCACCAGCACCGCCGGATGCGGGACCGACGTGAGGGCGACGCCCGCCGCCATGGCCGCCGTCGCGCCGGCCAGGACGGGCAGCCGGCCCACCCGCGCGGCCAGCCGACCCGCGCGCGGCGACGACCACGTGCCCGCGAGATAGGCGAGGAAGACGAGGCCGGCCGCCGTCGGCGTCCAGGAGAACGGCGGGTCGAGCAGGCGGTACCCCACGAAGTTGTACAGCGCCACGAACCCGCCCATCAGCAGCGCCCCCTGCAGGTAGACGGCGACGAGCTCCGGCGAGCGCAGGTGACCGCGCACGATGCGCACGAGCGTCGCCGGGGAGGTGGGCGACGGCGTGAAACGTCGGGCACGCGGCGTGATCGCCAGGAAGCCGACCGTGCACAGCACCCCGACCACGGTGACGGCCAGCATCCCGCCGCGCCACGAGGACGCCTCCGCGACGGGCAGGGCGAGGAGCCGGCCGGAGAGCCCGCCGAGGGTGGTGCCGGCGATGTAGGTGCCGGCGGCCGCCGCGACCGCGTGCGGGACCACCTCCTCCGCCAGCAGCGCCACGGCGAGTCCCGCGACACCCCCGTGCGCCATGCCCTCGAGCAGGCGCAGGCCCAGCATGGCCTCGAACGTGGGTGCGAGGACGCCCGTGAGCGCGCACGCACTGGCGGAGACCATCGAGACCACCATGGCGCGTCGGCGGCCCCACCGGTCCCCGGCCACGGACCACGGCACCACCGACAGGGCGAGGCCGAGTGTGCTGGCGGAGACGAGCAGGGCGGCACGGTCCGCGGGGACGCCCAGGTCGTCGCTGACCAGCGGCAGCAGGCCCTGCGGGGAGTAGAGCTGGGCGAACGTGGCCACCCCCGCCAGGAACAGCCCGATCAGCAGCCTGCGGTACGCGGGCTCCCCGGGAGCGGCCGGCGCGGGTCCCGACGGCGGGACGGCCGGGGGCCCCGCGCTCGGGGGCGGAGTGGTCGGGGGCACGCCCTCACTGTATCCAGGCTGTCCACTACGATCGGTCGGGTGACTACCTCGACCCCCTCCCTCGACCTGCACGACTCCTTCAAGGCGTACGACGTCCGCGGCATCGTGGGCGAGTCCATCACGGCGGAGAGCGTCCGCGCGGTGGGCGCGGCCTTCGTGGACGTGCTGGGCCTGGCCGGTCAGACCGTGCTGGTCGGCGGGGACATGCGCCCCTCCTCGCCCGCGTTCATGACGGCCTTCGCCGAGGGTGCCACGCGCCGCGGCGCCGACGTCGTCACCCTGGGGCTGATCTCCACGGACATGCTCTACTACGCGGCGGGCGTGAAGCAGGCCGCGGGCGTGGTGTTCACCGCCTCGCACAACCCGGCCGAGTACAACGGCATGAAGATGGCCCAGGCCGGCGCCGTGCCGGTCTCCTCGGACACCGGGCTGTTCGAGATCCGCGACGCGGCCCAGGCCTACCTCGACGCCGGTGAGATCCCCGCGGCCGAGACCACCGGCACCGTGACGGAGGAGGACATCCTCCCCGGCTACGCCGCGTACCTGCGCTCGCTCGTGGACCTGACGGGGGTGCGCCGCCTGAAGGTCGTGGTGGACGCGGGCAACGGCATGGCGGGCAAGACCACCCCGGCCGTCCTCGGCGACGCCGAGCTGGCCGCCCTGCCGCTGGAGATCGAGCCGCTCTACTTCGAGCTGGACGGCACCTTCCCGAACCACCCGGCCAACCCGCTGGAACCGGAGAACCTGCGGGACCTGCAGGCCGCCGTCGTGGAGCACGGCGCGGACATCGGCCTGGCCTTCGACGGCGACGCCGACCGCTGCTTCGTGATCGACGAGCAGGGCGCCCCGGTCTCCCCCTCCGCGGTCACCGCCCTGGTGGCCCGCCGCGAGATCGCCCGCGCGAAGGCCGACGGCGAGCAGACCCCCGTGGTCATCCACAACCTGATCACCTCCCGCGCCGTCCCCGAGCTCGTGGCGGCCGACGGGGGCCGGGCCGTGGAGACCCGCGTGGGCCACTCCTTCATCAAGGCGGTCATGGCCGCCGAGTCCGCCGTCTTCGGCGGCGAACACTCCGCGCACTACTACTTCCGCGACTTCTTCAACGCGGACACCGGCATGCTCGCGGCCATGCACGTGCTGGCGGCCCTGGGCGGCCAGGAGCAGCCGCTGTCCGAGCTGGCCGAGGAGTACGAGCCGTACGTGGCCTCCGGAGAGATCAACTCGCAGGTCGCGGACAAGGACGCCGCCGTGGCCGCGGTGGTGGCGCAGTTCGCCCCCGCCGTGGGCGAGGGCGTCGGCGAGGGCCAGGCCGTGCACGAGGACTTCGCCGGGGTGGCCACCACGGTGACCCGCATGGACGGCACCACGGTCGCCGCCCAGGACGGCACGTGGTGGTTCAACCTCCGCCCGTCCAACACGGAGCCGTTCCTGCGCTACAACGGCGAGGCCCGCACGGCCGCCACCATGGAGGCGCTCCGCGACGCCGTGCTGGCGATCGTCCGCGCGGAGCGCTGACCTCGGCGGCTCATCCGGCCTGGGCCAGGACGAGCGGCAGCACCCCCTGGGCGCCGGCCTCGCGCAGCACCCGCGCAGCCTCGGCGAGCGACCACCGCGAGTCGACGAGGTCGTCGACCAGCAGCACGGGGCCGTGGCGGCCGGCGTCCGGGGCGGTGCGCAGCATCTGCGCCATCGCCTCGGGGACGGCGAACCGGCCGTACACGGACCCGAGCCGGTAGGCGCTGTTGCCGCCCGGCCCGGCCGTGGGGCCGCCGCGCGCGTGCTCGAGCGAGCCGAGGAACGGCAGCCGGCCGATCCGGGCGATCCCCTCGGCGAACGACCCCACCAGCTGCGGGCGGGTGCGCGAGGGCATCGCGACGACGGCGATCGGCCGCGTCCGCCACCCCCAGCCGGCCAGGACGTCGACGGCGCCCCGCAGGACCTCCTCCGGCACCGGGGCGTCCTCCCGGTCCAGCAGGTCCCGCAGGACGGTGCCCCACCCGAGGTCCGTCAGGCGGGCGAGCGCGCGACCCTCCTCGGCCTGTGACTCGGGCGCGATGCGCCCCTTCACGGGCACGCCCAGCCGGTCCATGCCCGAGGGCCACATGCGACGGGGCTCGATCGGCACGCCGGTGCGGCGCAGGGCGGCCTCCGCGCGCTCCCCCGCCGCCCCGTCCGATCCCGTCGGGTACCAGGGGCCGGCGCAGACGTCACAGCGGCCGCACGGCGCGGCGGTGGGGTCGTCCAGGGTGCGGGCCAGGAACTCCATGCGGCACCGGTCCGTGGTCTGGTAGTCGAGCATGAGCCGCTCCTCGGCCCGGCGCGCCTCGGCCACGCGGGCGTACCGCTCGGCGTCGTACGTCCACTCCCGCCCGGTGGCGCGCCAGCCGCCGCCCACCCGCTCGACCGCCCCGTCCACGGCGAGGACCTTGAGCAGCAGCTCCAGGGTGGTGCGCTTGATCCGCACGGCCGGCTCGAGCGCCGCCACGGAGAGGGCCCCGCCGTGGTCCGCGAGCGCCCCCAGCACGGCGCGCGCCTGCTCCTCGTCCGGCATGGAGGCGGTGGCGAAGTACTCCCAGATGCGACGGTCCTCGGGCCCGGGCAGCAGGAGCACGTCCGCGTGGTCCGTCCCGCGGCCGGCACGGCCGACCTGCTGGTAGTACGCCACGGGCGAGCCCGGCGCGCCGAAGTGCACCACGAACGTCAGGTCCGGCTTGTCGAAGCCCATGCCGAGCGCCGAGGTGGCCACGACGGCCTTCACCCGGTTGGCCTTGAGGTCCTCCTCGATCTCGGCGCGCCGCTCCGGGTCCGTGCGGCCCGTGTAGGCGACCACCTCGTGCCCCGCCTCGCGCAGGGCGCGCGCCGTGTCCTCGGCGGCGGAGACCGTGAGGGCGTAGACGATCCCGGAGCCCGGCAGGTCCGCGAGGTGGTCGAGGAGCCAGGCCAGGCGCGCGGCCGGGCTGGGCATGCGCAGCACGCCCAGGCGCAGCGAGGCGCGGGCCAGGGGGCCGCGGAGCACGAACACGTCCTGCTCGGAGGCGACGCCGAGCTGCTCCACCACGTCCGCCACCACACGGGCGTTGGCCGTGGCGGTGGTGGCCAGCACGGGCACCGCGCGCGGCCCCTCGGCGGGAAGCAGCCCGATCAGGTCCCGGATGCGGCGGTAGTCCGGCCGGAAGTCGTGGCCCCAGTCGGAGATGCAGTGGGCCTCGTCCACCACGAGCAGGCCCATGCGCGCCACGAGGTCCGGCAGCTGCTCGTCCCGGAACCGGGGGTTCGTGAGGCGCTCGGGCGAGATCAGCAGCACGTCCACCTCGTCCGCCGCGAGCCGGGCCCGGACCTCGGCCCACTCCGTGGCGTTCGCCGAGCTCACGGACACCGCGCGCACGCCCGCCCGGGCGGCGGCCGCGACCTGGTCCCGCATGAGCGCGAGCAGCGGGGAGACGATCAGCGTGGGCCCCGCGCCGCGGGCGCGCAGCAGGAGGGAGGCCACGAAGTACACGGCGGACTTGCCCCAGCCGGTGCGCTGCACCACCAGGGCGCGGCGGCGGTGGGCCACGAGCGCCTCGATCGCCTCGAACTGCCCGTCCTTGAATCGCGCGTCCGGCCGGTCCACGAGCCGACGCAGGACGGCCAGGGCCTCCTCGTGCAGCGCGGCGTCGCCCCCCGGCACGGAGGTCTCGGGGAGGCGGGGGCCGGCGTCGGGGTGCGAGGTGGCGTCCATGGCGTCAGTATGCCAACCGGCCCGGACACCGCAGGCGCGGCGGCGCCGTGCACCGGTGGGATGATGGCGGGATGAAGCTGAGCGCCTACACCGACGTCTGCCTGCGTGTGCTGATGACGCTCGCGGCCGCCGAGGGGGAACGGCTCACCAGCCAGCAGATCGCGGACCGGATCCAGGTGCCCTACAACCACGTGATCAAGGCGGTCGCCGAGCTGCGTCGCCGCGGGACCATCGAGGTGCTGCGCGGTCGGCATGGCGGGGCCATGATCGCCGCGGCCGGTCTGGACCAGCGTGTGGGCGAGCTCGTGCGCTCGCTGAGCAGCCGCGACGAGGTGATCGACTGCGCCGGGCGCGACTCCGGGGTGGCGTGCCCCTACGCCGGCGACTGCCGCCTGCGCGGCGCCCTGCACCGCGCACGCGAGGCCTTCCTCGCCGAACTCGACACCGTGCGGATCCGGGATCTGGTGAGCGCTGGGCCTGTCGGCGGGCCCGTGCTGCTGGGCCTGCCGGAGATCCCCGTGGCGCACTGAGGGAACGAGCCGGGGGCGAGTTCCCGACGGCGACGGCCGGGTGTAATCTGGCAAAATCAGCGCAAGATTCCCCACCGAGGAGACGGAGACCCCCGTGCTGTCCGAGAAGTCCCGCCCCGTCATCGAGGCCACCGCCGCCGTCGTCGCCGAGCACATGCCGGAGATCACGCCCCTGTTCTACGCCCACATGTTCGAGGCCCACCCCGAGCTCCTCGACGGCGTCTTCTCCCGCGCCAACCAGCGCAACGGCGAGCAGGCCCAGGCCCTCGCCGGATCCATCGTGAAGTTCGCGGTGCACCTGCTCGAGAACCCGGGCACCCTGCCCGAGGCCGTCCTGTCCCGCATCGCCCACAAGCACACCGCCCTCGGCATCGTCGAGGAGCAGTACCCGATCGTCTACGAGAACCTCTTCTGGGCCATCGGCGAGGTGCTCGGCGACGCCGTCACCCCCGCGGTGGCCGACGCCTGGACCGAGGTCTACTGGCTCATGGCCGACGCCCTCATCAAGATCGAGAAGGGCCTCTACGCCCAGCAGGCCAACGACAGGATGTGGACGGATTGGAAGGTCGTCGCGAAGGAGCCCACCGGCAACGCGGCCGTCACCTTCCGCTTCGAGCCGGCCGACGACACCCCGCAGACCCGCGGCAAGGCCGGCGGCTACGTGTCCGTACGACTGAAGGTCGAGGACGGCCTGCGCCAGTGCCGCCAGTACTCCCTCTCCGAGAAGGCCGGGTCCGCCACCGAGCGCGTCATCACCGTGAAGCTGGACGAGGGCGGCGAGGTCTCGCCCACGCTCATCCAGAGCGTGGAGGTCGGCGACGTCATCGAGCTGTCCAACCCCTACGGCGACATCACCCTCGAGGACGAGGACTCCACCGCTCCCCTGGTCCTGGCGACCGCCGGCATCGGCATCACCCCGGCCGCGGCGATCCTGGACACCCTCGCCCAGCAGGGCTCGGACCGCCAGGTCCTCTTCTTCCACGGCGACGCGTCCTGGGAGGCGGTGGCCCTGCGCGAACAGGTGACGGAGTCCCTGGCGGCGCTGCCGCACGGTGACGCCCGCCTCTTCCTCGGGGTGCGGCCCGAACAGGACCCCGAGGGCGTCACGACCGTCGAGGGTGTGATGCACTTCGACGACGTCGAACTGCCCCGCGACGGGCACTACATCCTGTGCGGCCCGCTCGCGTTCATGCAGTCCACCCGCTCGAAGCTGATCGACGCCGGCGTGCCCGCGACGTCCATCCGCTACGAGATCTTCGGCCCGGACCTCTGGCTCGCCGCCTGATCCGGCCCCGGAACGCGGAACGGCCCGCACCCCTCACGGGGTGCGGGCCGTTCCGCGTGCGGCGGGGCTCAGGCCTGGGCGAACCGGGCCTTCTGCGCCTCGAAGCGCTCGCGCACGACGGCGGGCAGCGACTCGCCGAACCGGCCGAGCCACTGCTCGATGAGCTCGTTCTCCTCGGCCCACTCCGCGGCGTCGACCTTGAGGGCGTCCTCGAGGTCCTCGGCCGACACCTCGATGCCGGACAGGTCGAGCGAGCCCGCGGCCGGCACGAGACCGATCGGGGTCTCCTCGGCCTCGGCCTTGCCCTCGAGGCGCTCCACGACCCACTTCAGGACGCGCGAGTTCTCGCCGAAGCCGGGCCAGGCGAAGCCGCCGTCGCGGTTGCGGCGGAACCAGTTGACCAGGTAGATGCGCGGCAGCTTCTCCGGGTCGGCCTTGCCGGACTCCCTGACCCAGTGGGCCAGGTAGTCGCCGGCGTCGTAGCCGAGGAACGGCAGCATGGCCATCGGGTCGCGGCGCACGACGCCCACGGCGCCGGCGGCGGCCGCGGTGGTCTCCGAGGAGAGGGTGGCGCCCTTGAGGATGCCATCCTCCCAGTCGAAGGCCTCGGTCACCAGTGGCACGGTGGTCTTGCGGCGGCCGCCGAACAGGATGGCGTCCAGCTTCACGCCCCGCGGGTCGCGGTACTCGTCGGCCAGCATGTCCGTCTGCTCGATGGGCGTGCAGAACCGGGAGTTCGGGTGGGCGGCCGGGGTGCCGGACTCGGGCGTCCAGTCGTTGCCGCGCCAGTCGGTGAGGTGCTCGGGGACCTCGTCCGTCATGCCCTCCCACCACACGCCGCCGTCGTCGGTGAGGGCGACGTTGGTGAAGATGGAGTTGCCCTTGGAGATCGCGCGCATGGCGTTCGGATTGGTGGACCAGCCGGTGCCGGGGGCGACGCCGAAGTAGCCGGTCTCCGGGTTGATCACGCGGAACTCGCCGTCCTTGCCGGCGCGGATCCAGGTGATGTCGTCGCCCAGGGTCTCGGCCTTCCAGCCCTCGATCGTGGGGTCGATGAGGGCGAGGTTGGTCTTGCCGCAGGCCGACGGGAAGGCGCCGGTGATGTGGTAGGACCGGCCCTCGGGGTTGGTCAGCTTGAGGATCAGCATGTGCTCGGCGAGCCAGGCCTCGTCCCGGGCCATCACGGAGGCGATGCGCAGCGCGTAGCACTTCTTGCCGAGCAGGGCGTTGCCGCCGTAGCCGGAGCCGAAGGACCAGATGGAGCGCTCCTCGGGGAAGTGCACGATCCACTTGGTCTCGTTGCACGGCCACGGCACGTCCTGCTCGCCCGGCTCCAGCGGGGCGCCCACGGAGTGCACGGCCGGCACGTAGAAGGCCTGCTCGCGGGACATCTTGTCCAGCACGTCCTGGCCGATGCGGGCCATGATGCGCATCGAGAGGACCACGTAGGCGGAGTCGGTGATCTCCACGCCGTACTTCGGGTCCTCGGCGTCGAGGTGGCCCATCACGAACGGGATCACGTACATGGTGCGGCCACGCATGGCGCCGGTGAACGCGTCGTCGAGGATGCCGTGCATCTTCGCCGGGTCCATCCAGTTGTTGGTGAAGCCGGCGTCCTCCTCCTTCTCGGAGCAGATGAAGGTGCGGTCCTCCACACGGGCGACGTCGGCGGGATCGGAGAACGCGGCGAAGGAGTTGGGGAACTTGTCCTCGGCCAGGCGGGTCAGGGTGCCCGCCGCCACGAGCTCGTCCGCGAGGCGGTCGCGCTCCTCCTCGGAGCCGTCGACCCACTGGACGGAGTCCGGCTGCGTCAGCTCTGCAATCTGAGCGACCCACTCGCGCAGCTGGGCGTAGTCCGTGGGCGCGTCCGCCAGGGCGCGATCCGCGAACGAGGTGGTGGCGTTGTCAGCCATGGTGGAGAGTCCTCCCATTGGGGTCCGGGGCCGTTCCGTCCCGTCCACTCCGATGCGTGCACCGCCGAAGCGCGCACCACATCGTTGTGGCCGCACGGTCCTGCCATGGTACCCGAGCCCGGCTATCATGGCCGCGCCCCCGCCACACCCCCGACACAGACCGCCGCAGACCGTCGATTTGCACTTCGCCGGAGAGGTCCTGTAGTGTTCTACGAGTTCGAGCCGCTCCGGCGGATCGGATGATGCGCCCATAGCTCAGCTGGATAGAGCGTCTGTCTACGGAACAGAAGGTCAGGGGTTCGAATCCCTTTGGGCGCACGATCGGAAGGCCCCGCTCCTGCTGGAGCGGGGCCTTCGTCATGTCGGCGCGCCTCTGCCACGCGCGCCGCCGCGGAGGTCAGCGCCCCGGAACCACGAAGTGCGTCAGGGCGGCGTCGCGGCCGTCGAGCTCGGCCCACGGCTTCTCCACCCGGAACACCTGCATCCCGAGCGTCGGGTAGTGCTCGCTCATGCGCAGCGCCGCGTCCTGGTCCGAGTCCAGGCTCATCAGCCGCATGCCCAGCTCCTGCACCCACGGCATGTGGCCCACCACCAGCAGCCGTCGCGTGGTCTCCTCCGTCTCGTTGACGACGGCCAGGGCCCGCGCCGCGTCGGCGCCGTAGAGCCGCGGGTCCAGGTAGGGCGTGGGTGCCAGCTCGCCCAGGCGCTCGCACACCCACACGCACGTCTGACGGGTGCGCAGCGCATCGGAGCACACGACGGCGTCCGGGACGAGGTCGTGCTCGCGGAGCCAGTCGCCGGCGGCGGGCGCCTGGGCGTGGCCTCGCTCGGCGAGCGGGCGGGCATGGTCGTCGGCCGCGTCGGGCCAGCCGGCCTTGGCGTGCCGGAGGACGATCAGGGTCTTCGCGTCGGCGGTGCTCATGCGGCCAGGCTACGGCGACGGCCCCCGCTCGGGTGAGCGGGGGCCGTCGCCGGACACGGGCGGGCGCAGGTCAGATGCAGTACTCCGGCGCCGCCCACACGACCACCTCGGGGTGGCGGTAGAAGCGGTAGCCCTGGCCGCGCACGGTGCGCACGGTGTTCGCCAGGCGGCCGAGCTTGGCGCGCAGTCGGCGGATGTGCACGTCGATGGTGCGCTCGTTGGGCACCTCGTCGGCGTTGCGCCACAGGGCGTCGAGCAGCTCTTCGCGGCCGACGGTGCGCTCGCCGTTCTCCACGAGGTAGTTCAGGAGCTCGAACTCCTTGAAGGTGAGGTTCAGCGACTCGCCGTCCAGCTGCACCTCGCGCCGGGACAGGTCGATCAGCACACCGGGCTGGCGCGTGGACACGGGGGCCGGCGCCTGCGCCAGGTCGGGACGGGTGCCGCCCTGCACGGTCGGGTCGCCGAGCACCTGCCGCACGACCTCGATGTCGCGGCCCTCGGCCCCGGCGGGGGCCAGGGCGACGGCGGCGTGCGACTCCGCCCCGGGGACGAGGGACTCCACGTAGTGGCGCAGCTCGTTGGCCAGCCGCGTGAGGGAGGTGCCGGCGGCCGAGGCGGCCAGCTCGTCCATGCCCACGTAGATGACGAACCCGCGGGCCTCGTTCTCCCGGGCCACCGCCTGGGGACCCGGGATGCCGTTCGGCGCCAGGACCGGCGTCGGTGCCGTCTGGGAGTCGGGGGCGTCGGTGCCACCTGCCAGCCGCAGGCCTGCGCGGGCCTGGCCTCGGCGGGACATGCCGTCGGCCCGGCGCTGCGCGTTGCGGACGGAGATGTGCACGTATCCGGCGGACTGACCCATGGCCACCACTCCTCTTTCGGCTCATGGCCCCTCCACCGCTCGGTCGATGCGGCGGACGAGGCGTCACATGACAAGAATGTGACTTCACCGAGGGGACTGGCAAGTAACGTTCGCGCTTTTGTCTCACTATTTGAGAAGAAGAGTCCTGAATGTGCTCAACGTCACTATTCGCGGACCGGAATAGCGTCGCGCCGCCACTCGGCTCACCCGCGGGACTCTTTTCATAGTTCGACAGGGGAGAGTGCACCGCAGGACCAGTGCGTATGCGGAATATTTATGCAGGCGACTTCCAGGCATTCCATGTGACGCGATGATGACGGGTCACAGCGGGCCATGACGTCCACTAAATGGACGACACATTCGCGGCTCCGCTTGACGTCCCCGCCGGAGACGCTCCCGTGAGACGACCACGGTCCCCGCCCGGTGGGGGCGGAGGTCCGATCAGGTCATTCCGCCAGGCCGTAGAGCCGGTCGCCGGCGTCACCGAGGCCGGGGACGATGTAGGACCGCTCGTCCAGGCGCTCGTCGACGGCGGCCAGGTACAGGTCCACCTCGACGTCGCCCAGCGAGGCCTCCAACCGCTCGATGCCCTCGGGCGCTCCGAGCAGGCAGAGGCACGTGACCCGCGCCGCGCCGCGCTGGTAGAGGAAGCGGATGGCCTCGATCAGCGTGCCTCCCGTGGCCAGCATGGGGTCCAGGACGAACACGTGACGCCCGGACAGGTCGGCGGGCAGCCGCTCCGCATAGGTGACGATGTCCAGCGTCTCCTCATTGCGGGCCATGCCGAGGAACCCGACCTCGGCGGACGGCGCCATCTTGGTCATCCCCTCCAGCATCCCGAGCCCCGCGCGCAGGATCGGCACGACCAGCGGACGCGGGCGGGCCAGCCGGAAGCCGGTGGTCTCGGTCACCGGGGTCTCGATCCGCACCTCCTCCATGGCCACGTCGCGCGTCGCCTCGTAGGCGAGCAGCATCACAAGCTCCTCCGTGAGCTGCCGGAAGATCATGGACGGGGTCTTCTTGTCCCGCAGGACGCTGAGCTTGTGGGCCACGAGCGGGTGGTCGACGATGTGGACGCGCATGGCGCCCACGGTACCGCCCACGCGCGCCTCTCCGCCCGTCCCCGTGCCCGCGGGGGCGCCGACACCGCCGCTAGGCTGGCCGCGTGTCCGCCCCCGTCCCCTCCCCCGCGCCCACGGCCGAGCAGGAGCACGCGTGGATGGGCCTGGCCCTCCGGGCCGCCCGCGCGGCCGGGGCGGCCGGCGACGTGCCGATCGGTGCCGCCCTCGTGGCCGGCGACGGGACCGTCCTGGCCGTCGTCGGGAACGAGCGCGAGCAGCACCACGACCCCACCGCCCACGCCGAGGTCCTCGCGCTGCGTCGCGGGGCGGAGCTGCGGGCCGCCGCCGGGGCGGGCGACGGCTGGCGCCTGACGGACTGCACCCTCGTGGTGACCCTCGAGCCCTGCCCCATGTGCGCCGGCGCGCTGCTGCTGGCCCGCATCCCGCGCGTCGTGTTCGGGGCGTGGGACCCGAAGGCGGGCGCGTGCGGCTCGGTGCTGGATGTGGTCCGCGACCCCCGCTTCAACCACCGGGTGCAGGTCCGCGCCGGCGTCCGTTCCGAGGAGAGCGCGGCGCTGCTGCGGGAGTTCTTCGCGGCACAGCGCGACTGAACGCGCCCGCGCCCGACGACGGCGGGCGGCCGGTTTGGGTGCGCCGCCGCGGCTCGGGTAGGGTGTCCTGGTCTGGTGACGTGTCCGAGCGGCCGAAGGTGCAGCACTCGAAATGCTGTGTACGGTAACCCCGTACCGTGGGTTCAAATCCCACCGTCACCGCCAGATGTGAAGCCCGGGAGCCTCGTGCTCCCGGGCTTTCCCATGCCGGGGCGGGTCCGGCCGCCGCCTCAGCGCGGCAGGACCGCGTCCAGGAACGAGGCCACCGCGGACCACGAGATGGAGGCGTGCACGGCGCTGGCCGGCACACCGGTGCGGAGCACCTCCGCGCTGCGGGTCTTCGCGGTCATCATGCCCAGGTCGTGGCCGCCCTCGGCCACCGAGTAGAACGCGGTGCGCAGTCCGGCGGCCTCGGCGGCCCGGTACAGCTCGAGGCTCTGTCCCCACGGGACCGTGACGTCCTTGCGCCCGTGGACGACCAGCAGGGGCGGCGAGTCCGGGCGCACGTGCGTGATCGGGGAGGCCAGCCGGGTCAGGCCGCCCGAGGCCAGGACCGGCACCCCCAGCATGTCCGACTTGGTGCTGCGGTCGTCGAGGTGGCAGTGCTTCAGCCGGTTCGCGCGGTTGTAGTCCGCGCACGCGCCCGGGAGCATCTGGCGGTTCATCGTCAGGAAGTCCGTGGGGCCGAAGAAGTCCACGATCGCCTGGACGCGGTCCTCCTCCGGGATCGCGTGGCCGCCGTCGGGCACCTCCCGGCCGGGCGGCGTCACCTGCTCCCGGTCCAGGTCCTGTCCGCCCGTGAGGCCGGCCATGAGGGCGTTCCAACCGCCCGACGACGAGCCGGCCACGGCCACCCGCCCCGCGTCCAGCTGCAGGCCCGGGGCGTTGCGCCGCACCCAGCGGACCGCCGCCGTCGCGTCCTCCACCTGGGCGGGGAACGTGCCCTGCTTGGAGCTGCGCACCGAGAACGCGGCGACGGCGTAGCCGTGCGGGACCAGGCCGCGGGCGACGTCGACACCGTCGCTGTAGCCGCGATCGCTGCGCCAGCCGGAGCCCGCGTTCCACACGAGGACCGGGAACGGGCCCTGGCCCGGCGGCCGGTACACGTCGATGCGTCCGGCGCGCCCGGGCAGGGCCGCGTACGTGTGCCCGGTGGAGCTGCGCATGCCGTACAGGGCCGTCGCGTTGGCGCCCAGCGGCCCGGCGGGCGCGCCGGCCAGGTCGGTGACGACGGCCACCCCGCCCACCGCGAGGGCGCCGACCCCGAGGCCGAGCGCGGCGCGGCGGGACACCCGCGGGGACCGTGCGGTCGACGTCATGGGCCCCCTTCCGGTGCGGAGCCAGGCACCCCGCCCCGGCGAGCGTAACCGAGCGGCGGGGGCCGACCCCCGTACCGTGTCCGCGGCCGGTGCGATCATGGGGCCATGTCTGTTCGGGTGCTGGCCATCGGCAAGAAGCATGAGGCGTGGGTCGTCGACGGGATCGACCGCTACGAGCGGCGCCTCAAGAAGCCCTACGACCCCTCGTGGCGTCTGCTGCCGCACTCCGCGCGGCAGGAGGAGGCGGCGCGCACGGAGGAGTCGGACCGGATCCTGGGCGCGGTCGGCGCGGACGAGCACCTGATCCTGCTGGACGAGCGGGGGACGGCGTTCGACTCGCCGGGTCTGGCGCGGCACCTGCAGAGCCGGTTCGACGTCGGCGCCCCGGTGACGATGGTGATCGGAGGCGCGTACGGGGTGGACGCCCGGGTCCACGCCCGCGCGGACCGCGTCTGGTCCCTGTCCCCGCTCGTCTTTCCGCACCAGCTCGTGCGGCTGATCCTGGCGGAGCAGGTCTACCGAGCCCAGGAGATCTCCGCCGGCCGACCGTACCACCACGCATGAGCGGGCCCGCGGAGACCGCAGCGGGCACGGCCACGCCCGCGGCCGACGTCGTCCTGGGCCGGTTCACCGAGCCCACGCGCGCCTGGTTCACGGGCGCGTTCGAGGCCCCGACGCCGGCCCAGCTCGGCGCGTGGGACGCGATCTCCTCCGGGCGGCACGCACTGGTGATCGCGCCGACCGGCTCAGGCAAGACCCTCTCCTCCTTCCTCTGGGCGCTCGACTCGTTCGTGCGCGAGCCCGCCGCCGAGGGGACGGCGGCCACCCGCGTCCTCTACGTCTCGCCGCTGAAGGCGCTCGGCGTGGACGTGGAGCGGAACCTGCGGGCCCCGCTGGTGGGCATCACACAGACCGCCGCACACCAGGGCAGGCCCGTGCCGCGCGTCCGGGTGGGTGTGCGCTCCGGAGACACCCCGGCGGCCGAGCGACGGCGCCTGCAGCAGGATCCGCCGGACATCCTCATCACCACGCCCGAGTCGCTGTACCTCATGCTCACCTCGCAGGCCCGCGCGGCGCTGGCCGGGGTCCGCACGGTGATCGTGGACGAGGTGCACGCCGTGGCCGGGACCAAACGCGGCGCCCACCTGGCCGTCTCCCTCGAACGCCTGGACACCCTGCTGGACACGCCGGTGCAGCGGATCGGCCTGTCCGCCACGGTCGAGCCGGCCGCCGAGGTGGCCCGGTTCCTCGGCGGCACGCAGCCGGTGACGGTGGTGCGGCCCGCCTCGGCCAAGCGCTGGGACCTGACGGTCACGGTGCCGGTGCCGGACCTGACGGACCTCTCCTCCCCCGCCGCCGCCCACGACCTGGGCCCCGGCTCCTCGACGGGCGGGCTCGGCGACGAGGGCGCGGTGACGGGCGGGTCCATCTGGCCGCACGTCGAGGAGCGGATCGTGGACCTGGTGGCCGAGCGGCGTTCCACGCTCGTGTTCGCCAACTCCCGGCGCCTGGCCGAGCGCCTCACCGGCCGGCTCAACGAGATCTGGGAGGCCCGCGCCGAGGCGGCCGCCGCGGCCGAGCACCCGGACGCCGTCCCCGGCTTCCGCACGCCGGACCCGACCGGCTTCCACGGCCCCGCCCAGGTGGCCGGGCAGACCGGCACCGGATCGGGCACCGTCTCCGACTTCGCCCGCGCCCACCACGGCTCCGTGTCCAAGGAGCAGCGCGCCATCGTCGAGGAGGCGCTGAAGACCGGCCAGATCCGCTGCGTCGTGGCCACGAGCTCGCTCGAGCTGGGCATCGACATGGGCGCGGTGGACCAGGTGATCCAGGTGGAGTCGCCGCCCTCGGTGGCCTCCGGTCTGCAGCGCGTGGGCCGTGCCGGCCACCAGGTGGGCGAGGTCTCCCGGGGCGTGTTCTTCCCCAAGCACCGGGGCGACCTCGTGGACACCGCCGTCGTGGCCGAGCGCATGACGGCCGGGCGCATCGAGTCTCTGCGGATCCCCGCCAACCCGCTGGACATCCTCGCCCAGCAGACCGTGGCCGCCGTCGCCGTCGCGGACCTGGATGCACAGGAGTGGTTCGACCTCGTGCGCCGGTCCGCGCCGTTCGCGACGCTGCCGTTCTCCGCCTACGAGTCCGTGCTCGACCTGCTGGCCGGCCGCTACCCCTCGGACGAGTTCGCCGAGCTGCGCCCGCGCATCCTGTGGGACCGGGAGAACGGCACGCTCGCCGCCCGCCCCGGCGCCCAGCGCCTCGCGGTCACCTCGGGCGGCACCATCCCGGACCGCGGCCTGTTCGGGGTGTTCCTGGCCTCCGACGGCGGCGCGGACGGCACCCCCGGCGGCGCGGCGGCCGGGGACACCGCCGAGTCCGCGGGCGCCGCGTCCGCGGGCTCGGCCCGCTCCGGCGGACGCCGGGTCGGCGAGCTCGACGAGGAGATGGTCTACGAGTCCCGCGTGGGGGACGTCATCCTGCTGGGCGCCACGAGCTGGCGGATCGTGGACATCACCGCGGACCGCGTCCTGGTGCTGCCCGCCTACGGGCAGCCCGGCAAGCTCCCGTTCTGGCGGGGCGACGCCGCGGGCCGGCCGGCGGAGCTGGGCGACGCCGTCGGGCGCTTCCGCCGCGAGCTGGACGCGGACCCCGAGGCAGGCCGCACCCGCCTGGCCGCCGCGGGCCTGGACCCGTGGGCGCAGGACAACCTCCTGGCCTACCTGAAGGACCAGCGCGAGGCCACCGGGGTGCTGCCCACCGAGCAGACGCTCGTGGTGGAGCGGTTCACGGACGAGCTCGGCGACTGGCGCGTGGTGCTGCACTCCCCCTACGGCATGGCGGTGCACGCCCCGTGGGCGCTCGCGGTGGGGGCACGGCTGGCGCAGCGGTACGGGCTGGAGACCGGCTCGGGCGCGGCGATGGCCGCCGACGACGGGATCGTGCTGCGCATCCCGCTGATGGACGCGGAGCCGCCGGGCGCGGAGCTGTTCGAGTTCACCGCCGAGGAGCTGGACGAGATCGTCACGGCCGAGGTCGGCGGGTCTGCGCTGTTCGCGGCCCGGTTCCGGGAGAACGCGGCCCGGTCCCTGCTGCTGCCGCGCCGTGATCCCGGGCGGCGGACCCCCCTGTGGCAGCAGCGGCAGCGGTCCGCGCAGCTGCTGGACGTGGCACGGAAGCACCCGCGGTTCCCCGTGATCCTGGAGACCGTGCGCGAGGTGCTCCAGGACGTCTACGACCTCCCGGCGCTCAAGGAGCTCGCGGGGCGGGTGGCCTCGCGCGCCGTCCGGCTCGTGGAGGTCACGACGACGGCGCCCTCGCCGTTCAGCCAGTCCATCCTGTTCGGCTACATCGCCCAGTTCATCTACGAGGGCGACTCCCCGCTGGCCGAGCGCCGCGCCGCCGCGCTCTCCCTCGACCCGGCACTGCTGTCCGAGCTGCTGGGCACGGAGGAGCTGCGCGAGCTGCTCGACGCCGAGGTCATCGCGGAGGTCGAGGCCCAGCTGCAGCGGCTCGCGCCCGACCGGCGCGCCCGCGGGGGCGAGGGCGTGGCGGACCTGCTGCGCCTGCTGGGCCCGCTGTCCGCGGCGGAGGCCGCGCGGCGCACACGCCCCGAGGGGGAGGCGGAGGCGGAGGAGGCCGCGGACGAGGCCGCCGTCGCCGGGATGCTGACGGAGCTCGAGCGCGCCGGCCGCGCGTTCCGCCTGCGCCAGGACGGGGTCGAGCGGTTCGCCGCCGTCGAGGACGCCGCCCGCCTGCGGGACGCGCTCGGCACGCCGATCCCGCACGGAGTGCCCACCGCGTTCCTCGACCCGGTCGACGACCCGCTCGGGGACCTCGTGGGCCGCTACGCCCGCACCCACGGCCCCTTCACCGCCGCCGAGGCGGGGGCCGCGCTGGGACTGGGGGGCGCCGTCGTGCTGTCGGTGCTGCAGCGCCTGGCCACCGAGCGCCGCGTGAGCACGGGCGCGTTCCGGCCGGAGGGCACCCCCGGAGCCGCCGGCCTGGACGCCGAGTGGTGCGACGCCGAGGTGCTGCGGCGGATCCGCATGCGCTCCCTCGCCGCGCTGCGCGCCGAGGTCGAGCCGGTGGACCAGGCCGCGTACGCCCGGTTCCTCGCCGACTGGCAGCACCTGCGGCCGCGGACGGGGCGCGACGGGGCCTGGCGGCCGCCGGCCACGCTCGAGGGCGTGGACGGGGTGGCCACCGTCCTGGACCAGCTGGCCGGCACGCCCCTGCCCGCGAGCGCGTGGGAGTCCCTCGTGCTGCCCGCCCGCGTGCGGGACTACGCCCCCGCCCTGCTCGACGAGCTGCTGGCCACGGGCGAGTACGTGTGGTCGGGCGTCGGGGAGGCCACCGGCAACGACGGCTGGGTGGCGCTGCACCCCGCCGACGCCGTGGACCTCACGCTGCGCCTGCCCGAGCCCGCCGAGGAGACGCCGGCCGACGCCGCCCTGCGCGCGGCCGTGCTCGAGGTGCTCGCCGGCGGCGGGGCCTGGTTCTTCCCCCAGCTCGTGGAGCGGGTGCGGGCGGTGCAGGCGGCGGCCGGCGACGGCGGCACGGGGGCTGCGGGCGGGGCGGTCGGGCCCGACCCGCACCGCGACCCGGCCGACCTGGCCCGCGGACCCGCGGTGCTGGGCGCGCTGTGGGGCCTGGTGTGGGACGGCCGGGTCGGCAACGACACGTTCGCCCCCGTCCGCGGCCTGCTCTCGCTCGGCAAGACCGCGCACCGCACCGGCCGGCAGACGCCGCGGGCCCGCACCGCGCGGACGGGCGGGGCCGCGGGGGCGGCGGCCGGGCGCGGGCTCGGCGGGCGGCTGGCCGGGGTGCGCGGGCGGGGCCGGTACGCGGGGCTCACCTCGCCCGAGGGCGGCGCCCGGGGCTCGGCCGGCCTCACGGCGGGGACCGTCGGGCTCTCGGCCGCCGAACAGGCCCGCTCGGCCGGCCGCTGGTCCCTGCTGCCCGCCGCCGAGCAGGACCCCACGATCCGCGCCCACGCCACCGCCGAGCTGCTGCTGGACCGGTACGGCGTGATCACGCGCGGCTCCGTGGTGGCCGAGGAGGTCCCCGGCGGGTTCGCGGGGCAGTACCGGCTGCTCACCCGAATGGAGGACGCGGGCCAGGTGCGCCGCGGCCACTTCGTCGACGGGCTGGGCGGCGCGCAGTTCTCCACCGGCGCGGTGGTGGATCGGCTGCGCGGGTTCCAGCGGGACGAGGAGGACGCCGCCGTCGACGCCGCCCCGCTCGCCCTCGCCCTGGCCGCGACGGATCCGGCGAACCCCTACGGCGCCGCGCTGGACTGGCCGTCCGTGCCGGCCGGGCCGGACGGCGTCGTGCCCACGGGCCATCGCCCGGGCCGGAAGGCGGGCGCCGTCGTCGTGCTGATCGCGGGGCGGCTGGCCCTCTACATGGAGCGCGGCGGGCGCACGCTGCTCGCGTTCACGGAGGATCCGGGCGAGCTGCGGGCCGCGGCGGAGGCGCTTGTGTGGGCGCTGCGGCCCGGCCGGACCGAGCGGCTGAGCCTGGAGAAGGTCAACGGCGGGCCCGTGCTCGGCACGCCGCTGGCCGAGGCGCTGCTGGCCGCGGGGTTCTACTCGAGCCCATCGGGCATCCGGTTCCGGAACTGAGAACTCGTGCCCGTCTGTCCGTCCGCAACGCGGGTTGAGTTGTCACGGGTCCCGCCGTCGAACACCCGCGACAACCCAACCCGCGTTGCCCGGGGTGGCCCTGTCGCGGAGGCGGGGCCCGGGGGTAGGTTCGGCCCATGAGCATCGACGCCGCCCCGCCCGAGGACGTGGGCACCGCCCCCACGGGCACGTCCCCCGCCCCCGAGGCCCTCGAGGACTCCCTGCCGCACCCCTCGGACCCCTCCGTCACCCCGTTCCTCCTGTTCGAGGGTGACGCCGGTGCGGCCATGGACGCCTACCTCACCGCGTTCGTGGAGCACCTGCCGGTCACCGAGGTCCGCCGGGACCTCTTCGACGACTCCTCCCCGCGCGGCGCCGAATGGGCGGGCAAGGTCCTGCACGGCGAGCTCGAGATCGCCGGCCAGCGGCTGCGCTTCTTCGACTCCTTCACCCCGCACGGGTTCACATTCACCCCGGCCATCAGCCTGTTCGTCGAGCTGCCGGACGCCACCGCGGTGGACGCGGTCCACGACGCGCTCCTCGCCGGCGGTGGCCGTGACTGCATGCCGCCCGACGACTACGGCTTCTCCCGCCGCTTCGCGTGGGTCGGGGACCGCTTCGGCGTGACCTGGCAGCTCAACGCGGCCTGAGCCGGTGACGGCCCGTGCCTGAAGGCGACTCCCTCGTCCGCGTCGCGCATCGGCTCCGCCCCGTGCTCGAGGGCCGGCCCCTGACGCACGCGGATCTGCGCGTGCCCCGCCACGCCACCGCGGACCTGACCGGCTGGACGGTGGCCGAGGTCCTGCCGCGCGCCAAGTACCTGCTGATGCGGCTGACCCCGCCCGCGGCCCGCCCCGGGGCCCGGCCGCTCACCCTGATCTCGCACCTGAAGATGGAGGGGCGCTGGCTCGTCTCCGCCCTCGACGCGCGGTGGGGTGCCCCCGCCTGGCAGGTGCGGGCGGTGCTGGAGACGGCGGAGCACCGCGTGCTCGGCGCCCAGCTGGGCCTGCTCACCCTCGTGCCCACCGCCGACGAGGCCGCCGTCCTCGGCCACCTCGGCCCCGACCTGCTGGACCCGGCCTGGGACACGCCCGACGACGGCGCCGCGCTGCTCGCCGAGGGCATGCGGCGGCTCACGGCCCGGCCCGAGCGGCCGGTCGGCCTGGCCCTGCTCGACCAGCGGCTCGTCTCCGGGATCGGCAACATCTACCGCTGCGAGACCCTCCTGCTGGCCGGCATCGACCCGCACCGGCCGATCGGCGAGGTCGAGGACGTCGCCGGACTCGTGCTGCTCGCCCGGGACCTGCTGCGCGCCAACGTCCCGCCCGCCGCCCCCGCCGCGGGCGCCCGGCGCCGGACCACGGGCGTGCGTCCGAACCCGGCGCGACCCTTCGGGGTCGAGGTGCTGGTCCCGGCCGGTCCGTCACCCGACACGGCACCCGGCCGGACGCCCGGCGCGCGTGGCGGGGGGACGCCGTCGTACTGGGTCTACGGGCACGACCGCACCCCGTGCCTGCGCTGCCGCGGCCCCGTCCGCCAGGAGGACTACGGCTCCCCCGAGGACGACGCGCGGCGGCTGTGGTGGTGTCCGCACTGCCAGCGCTGACCCGGACGCGCCCGAACGGTGGCCGCGTGTCCTCCCCGCTCCCTACGCTGAACCCGCCCCGACCCGAGGAGGAGCCATGGCCGACCCGTTCCCCAAGGACCCGGAGGGCGCCGTCGTCGCGCTCGTGCTGGCCGGCGGCACCGGCGGCCGCCTCATGCCGCTCACCGCGGCCCGCGCCAAGCCGATGGTGCCGCTGGCGGGCCAGTACCGGCTGATCGACGTCGTCCTGTCCAACCTGGCCCACTCGCGCCTGCGGGACGTGTGGGTCGTGGAGCAGTACCGCCCCTTCACGCTCAACCAGCACCTGGCCGGCGGCCGGCCGTGGGATCTCGACGGCACCCGCCACGGCCTGCGGCTCCTGCCTCCCGCGCAGGGCCGCGCCGAGGAGGGCTTCGCCCGCGGCAACGGCCACGCGATCGCCCAGCAGCTGCCGCTGCTGGAGCAGTTCGGCGCCGAGACCGTCGTGGTGCTCTCCGCGGACCACCTGTACCAGCTGGACCTGCGCCCCGTGCTGGCCGAGCACGCCCGCTCCGGCGCCGAGCTCACCGTGGTCACCACCGAGACGGACGAGGACCCCGCGCGCTTCGGCGTCGTGCAGGTGGACGACGACGGCGCCGTGACCGACTACGCCTACAAGCCGGAGGACCCGGCGGGCACACTCGTGGCCACCGAGGTGTTCGTGTTCGACGTCGCCGCGCTCTCCGAGGTGGTCGGCGACCTCGTGGCGGGCGAGGACGAGGCGGCCACCAAGGACGAGGGCGAGACCAATGAGGACGGCGACCCCGTGGGCTCCTCCCTCGGCGACTACGGGGAGAGCATCATCCCGGCGTTCGTGGCGCGGGGACGCGTGCGGGAGCACCGCCTCGTCGGGTACTGGCGGGACATCGGCACCCTGGACGCGTACGTCCGCGCCCACCGGGAGATCCTCGACGGCACCGGCCTGGACCTCGCCGCCGAGGGCTGGCCGCTGATCACCAACCCCCACCAGGCGCCGCCGGCGTGGGTGGCCCCGGACGCCCGCGTCTCCGGCTCGCTGCTCAGCCCGGGGTGCCGGATCGAGGGCGAGGTCTCGGACAGCGTGGTCGGCCCCGGGGTGGTCGTGGCGGCCGGCGCCACGGTGCGCGGCAGCCTCCTGCTCGGCGACTGCGAGGTCCCCGCGGGCGCGGTGCTGGACACCGTGGTGGTCGACGTCGGCGGGGCGGTCCCGGCGCACGAGGTGACGGGGCGCGCCGCGCCGGCCGAGGAGGTCGTGGTGCTCACCCCGCAGGACCGCGGCCCGGCCGAGGACGAGACCACCGGCTCCGGCCGGCCCGGCCGGTCGGACTGAGCGGCGCCGGTCGGACGCAGCCGCGCCGGGCTGGGAGGATGGACCCGTGGCCGTCCCCTCTCCCCTCCCCCCGCGCAACGGCGTCAACGCCACGCGCCTGCGCCTGCCCGCCGCCGGCTGGCCCACCGCGCAGGACTACGTGCTCCACCGGTTCGGTCACGTGGACCCGGACGGCATCCGCGCGCGCTTCGCCCGCGGCGAGGTCGTGGCGGCGGACGGCACCGCACTGACGCCGGCGACGCCGCTCGGCGTGCACGACGACCTCTGGTACTACCGGGACGTCCCCGACGAGGCCCCGCTGCCCGTGACGCACACGCTCCTGCACCGCGACGAGCACCTCGTGGTCATCCACAAGCCGCACTTCCTGCCCACCACCCCGGGCGGCCGCTTCGTCCAGGAGACCGCGCTGGTGCGGCTGCGCAACGAGCTCGGCCTCGATGACCTCGTGCCCCTGCACCGGCTCGACCGGGCGACGGCCGGCGTCGTGATGTTCTCCGCGAACCCGGCCACCCGCGGCGCCTACCACCTGCTCTTCGAGCGGCGGGCCGTGGCCAAGACCTACGAGGCCGTGGTGCTCCTGCCGGAGGCCCCCGACGACGGCGCCCGTCGCCCCGGCGCCCCGGCGGACCCCGTCCTGGGGCGGTTCCCGCTGACCGTGCGCAGCCGGATCCGCAAGGACAAGGGGATCCTGCGCTCCGTGGTGGAGGAGATCCCGCCGGCCGCCTCGGGACGCCGGGCGGGCGCGCCGGTGCGGACCCGGCGGTCGAACCGGCCCCACGCCGGGGCGAACGCCGAGTCCCGGGTGGAGCTGCTGGGCGTCGGCGTCTCCGCCGGGACGCTGGCGGGGCGGCGCGTGGCGCACCTGCGGCTCACCCCGCGCACGGGGCGCACCCACCAGCTGCGCATCCACCTGGCCGCCCTGGGCCTGGGCATCGCGTTCGACCCGTTCTACCCGGACCTGCTCGACCTCGCCCCGGACGACGTCGCACGGCCCCTGCAGCTGCTCTCCCGGTCGCTGCGCTTCACGGACCCGGTGACGGGCGAGGAGCGGGAGTTCACCTCCCCCGCCCAGCTGCAGGAGCGACCGCGGTGACGGGCGGGGACCCGGCCGCCCTGATGGACGCGCTCGGAGCGTGGTTCCACCCGCTCACCGCGCTCCTCGTGGCCCTGGACGCCCCGATCCCGCCCGTCCCGTCGGAGGTGGTGGTCATCGGCTCGGGGGCGCTCGCGGCCGAGGGCCGGGTCTCTCCCGTGGCCGCGGTGCTGGCGGCGTGGCTGGGCTGCTGGGCCGGGGACGTCGGCCTCTACGCGCTGTTCCGCCACGGCCTCGCCGACCGCCTGGACCGCTGGGCGTGGTGGCGGCGGATCCACCGGGGGATCCGGAGCCTGCTGGTGCGGGTGGGCCCGGCGGGCAGCCTGGCGGGGCTGTCCGTGCTGCGGTTCGTCTCGGGCGGGCGGACGGCGTCGATGGCGGCGGCCGGGATCGGCGGGATCCGCTGGCCCGTGTTCCTGTGGCTGTCCGGGGCAGGCTCGCTCGCGTGGTCCGGGTCCATGGTGGGGCTCGGCTGGATCACCGGCCGGGCCACCGGCCTGCCGTGGTGGGCGTCCGCGGTGGTCGGCATGGTGTTCGGTACCCTTGCAGGGTTGATGATCGCGGGGATCATGGCCCACCGTCGCCGGGGCCGGAAGGGGTGAGCATGCAGGACGCGTCCTCCGAGTCCCGCGCCGCCCTCGAGCGCCTCCGGGGCGCCTCGGCGCCCCGTCCCGACGACGACGCGACGCGTGCCCCCGCCGCGCGCCCCCGCCGCGCCCTGGCCGCGCCCGGGGAGATCTCCCGCCGCGATCTGCGCCGTCACGAGCGCGCCCTGCGCTCGGGCCGACCCGAGACCGCCGCCGAGCGCCGCGTGCGCGAGGACCGCCGCGCGGACGTGCACCGCGCCATGGACCGCCTGCGCACTCCGGGCGCTCCCGCCGAACAGCGCCCACGCCGGGACCTCAGCGAGATCCTGGACCGCCTCGGCAGCCCGGACCTCGCCCGTTTCACCGACCCACTCGTCGGCACGGTCGAACGCATCCTCCCCGCCCCGGGCCGGGACCCGGAGAAGGCCGCGGAGGCCGCACGCCGCCGCACTGCGGCCGAGGAGCGCCGGCAGGCCCGCCTCGACGAGGAGGCCCGCCGGGCCCAGGCCGCGCGGGTGGCCCGCCGCCGCCGCGAGGAGGAGAAGCAGCGCCGTCGGCGTGAAGCCGAGCGGCGCCGTCGGGTGGCGGCCGAGGAGAAGGCACGTGCCGCCGCCGAGGCGGAGGCCCGCCGCCGGGAGCGGGAGGAACGGCGCCGCCGGGAGGCGGAGGTCGCCGCCGAGCGCGCCCGCGTGCAGGCGGAGCGGCGGGCCCGCGAGGAGGCCGCGCTCGCCGAGCGGGAGCGGCTGCGGCTCGAGGCGGAGGCGGAGGCGGAGCGCCGTCGGCAGGCGGCCGAGGCCGAACGCCGTCGCCTCGAGGCCGAACGCGTCGAGGCCGAGCGGCGCCGTCGGGCCGAGGAGGCCGAGCGGCGCCGTCGCGAGGCGGAGGAGGCCGCCCGCCGCGAGGCCGAGCGACGTCGTCGCCAGGCCGCACGCGTCCGCGCCCACACCGTGCTGCACGCCGAACGCGCCCTCGCCCAGGCCCGGCTCCTCGAGGACCGCGCCCGGGAGGCCGAGCGCCGCGCGGCGGAGGACGCCGCCCGCCGCCGCCGCGAGCACGAGGAGCGGGAGTCCCGCGCGCTCGCCCGGGCCGCGCGCGAGCTCGAGGGCCCCGAGGTCTTCCCGGCCGCCGCCGACCGGCCGCTGCTGTCCGACCCGGAGGAGCGGCTCACCGATGAGGAGCTGTTCGCCCGAGCCCGGGTGGCCCTGCCCGAGTGGCGGCGGCGGCAGCGACTCTCCACGAAGGCGCAGGCCGTCCGGGCCGAGGCCATCGCCCACTCCCCGGCGGGGCCGGTCACGGGCGCCCTGCCCCTGATCCCCGGCTACACCCCCGCTCCGCCCGAGGAGCCGGCCGGCTCACCGACCGCTGCGGACCGACGCGGCCAGGCGCTGCTGACCGTCGTGTGGGCGCTGTTCGTGCTCTCCGGCGCGTGGGGCCTCGGTCTGGCCGGCCGCGTCCCGGGGCTCGCCGCGCTCGACGCCGGCGCCTACCCGCTCACCGCCGACGGCCGACACGGCCCCGACGCGAGCGTGTTCGGGCTGTCCCCGCTGCACCCGGCGATCTGGCCGGTGCTGTGGCTGCTGACCGGGATGTACGTGCTCCGGCAGTGGGGGCCGGGCCAGGGCGCGTCGCCGCGGCACCGCCGCATCCGAGGCGCGGTCGCGGGGACCCTGCTGGCGCTGGCGCTGTGGTTCCCCCTGGCCGTCCTGGCCCCCGGGGGCTTCGACGTCGTCCCGTGGCTGCTCGCCCTGGTCCTCATGCTCCGTGTGGTCCGGCGGCTCGGCGCCCGCCCGGCGGCCCGCCGCGTCGCACGGGTGGCCGAGGACGGCGCGCTCGGCGTGCTGGTGGGCACCCTCCTCGCCGGCGCACCCACCGCGGTGGGCGCCGCCCTCCACGCCTGGGGTGTGCACGTCGACTGGTTCCCGACCGAGCTGCTCGCCCTGCTGGTGCTGGTGGCCCTGCTGCTGGCGGCCCTGCGCCTCGTGCTCGGGGGGCGCGGCCGCATGGGTGTGGCCCTGGGCATGGCCTGGACCCTGCTCTGCCTCGCCCTGCCCCGCCTGCTGCCCAGCCCGCTCGGGGCGCAGCAGAGCGTGTGGGTGGGTCTCGCGGCCGCCTTCGGGGCGCTGCTGCTGGTCACCGCCGCGGCCGTGCGCCGCTCCTGGGCCCGCCAGATCGAGCGCGACGCCGCCCGCCGGCCGCACCCGGCCGGCGCCTGAGCCCGGCCCCGTTCAGCGCCCGAGCCCAGCGGGCACCGGGACCCACCGGCCGCCGTCGCGCCGGAGCACGTCCAGCCGGCCCGTCACGGCGACGCCGGACACCGCCTCCGCCATCCGCCGCGCCACCTCGGCGGCCTCGGCGTCCTCGCCGGCCCGGTGCGAGCCGGGCACCGTGAAGCGCAGCACGATCCGCGGGACGCGCGCGACGACCTCGATGTCCTTGGCCGCGAGCACGTGCGTGGCCTGGACGGCGGCCTCGGCCAGGTCCATGACCTCTTCGGGTCGGTGGCCGGGCAGGAGGTCGCCGATCTGCAGGCGGGCGCGGTAGGAGGGCATGGGCCCAGGGTAGGGGTGGACGCAGCAGCGGTGACGACTTCTCTCGTCGCGCGGGCCGGCCCGCCCTTCCGCCCGCGGCGGACGCGAGCCCTCCCGTGTCCGGACCCGCTCGTAGGGTGGGGTGCATGACTCAGACCGCCACCCCGCAGACCGACGCCCCCGCCGTGCCCGCGATCTTCGAACCGATCGAGATCAACGGCGTGCGCGTGCGCAACCGCCTGATCCTGCCGCCGATGTGCCAGTACTCGTGCGAGGCGCGCGACGGCGTCCCCCACGGCTGGCACTTCCAGCACCTGGGCGCCCGCGCGGCCGGCGGCTTCGGGATCGTGGTGGCCGAGGCCACCGCCGTCACCCCCGAGGGACGCATCTCCGCGTGGGACACCGGCCTGTGGAACGACGAGCAGCGGGACGCGTGGGCGCCGATCGCCGAGTTCATCGCCTCCCAGGGCGCCCTGCCCGCCATCCAGCTCGGCCACGCCGGCGCCAAGGCCTCGACCGTCCCCATGCACCCGGGCGCGCCCGCCGGGCAGCCGATCCTCGAGGGCCCCGACTCCTGGGAGACCCTCTCCCCCTCCGGCGTGGCCACCAACTCCATGGAGATCCGCACCCACGCGATGCGGGTGGACGAGATCCGGGAGACCGTCCAGGCCTTCGCCGACGCCGCCGAGCGCGCCGACCGTGCCGGCTTCGGCGCCGTGCAGCTGCACGCCGCCCACGGCTACCTCATCCACCAGTTCCTCTCGCCGCTGACCAACACCCGGACCGACGAGTACGGCGGGGACTTCGAGGGCCGCACCCGCTTCCTCAAGGAGGTCGTGGCGGCCGTGCGCGAGGTGTGGCCCGCGGACAAGGTCCTCGGCATCCGCATCTCCGGCTCGGACTGGGTCGAGGGCGGCTGGAGCATCGAGGAGACCGTCCGCCTGGCGCAGGAGCTGCAGGGGCAGGTGCACTGGTTCGACCTGTCCTCCGCGGGCATCGGGGACACCTACGAGGGCCCTCAGGGCCCGGGCTATCAGGTGCCGCTGGCCACCGCCGTGAAGGAGGGCACCGAGGGGATCGTGGTGTCCGCCGTCGGCTCGCTGACCGGCGCCGAGGAGGTCGCGGCCGTGGTGGACGAGGACCGCGCCGACGCCGTCTGTGTGGGTCGCGCCGCCCTGGCGAACCCGAACTGGCCGACCGCGGCCGCCCTCGCCCTCGACGTCCCCTCGGAGCAGGTGCCGATGGCCCGGCAGTACTTCCGCGCCAAGTGGTGAGCGGAACACGCGGGACCCGGTGTGCCCCCGGCGCGGAACTCCGGTAGAACAGAACCATGAGCGTGCGCACCCCCGACCCGAATCCGGGCTGGCTGTCCGACGAGGACCTCTACGAGGCCCGGCGTCGGCTGCCCATGGTGTATGTGGAGGCCATCCCGGTGCGGCTGGACTCCCTCGGCTACGTCACCGAGATCGGCCTGCTCTACGTGGCGGACGAGACCGGCACGTTCCAGCGGACGTTCGTCTCCGGCCGCGTCCAGTACCGGGAGACCATCCGCGCCGCGCTGATGCGCCACCTGGAGAAGGACCTCGGCCCGCTCGCGTTCCCGCAGCTGCCGCCGTCGGTGGTCCCCTGCACCGTCGCCGAGTACTTCCCGGCGCCGTCCGAGACCGGGCTGACGGACGACCGCCAGCACGCCGTGGCCCTGGTGTATGTGGTGCCGGTGACGGGTGAGTGCCAGCCGCGCCAGAACGCGCTCGAGCTGACCTGGCTCACCCCCGAGGAGGCCCTCGGCGAGGACATCCAGGCCGAGTTCATCGGTGGCCGCGGGGACCTGGTGCGCCAGGCCCTCGCCCACGTGGGATGGGGGCGCTGAGCATGGCACCGGTCGTCGGCGGCTACCTCCGCCATCTGAAGTCCCAGGACGTGCAGCCCGGGGACAGCTTCCTGACCCGCCGCGGCGAGCCCGCCCCGCCCGTGGCCTCGACCCGGGTGATGCGGGACGACTTCGGCACCCCCGCGCTCGTGATCGCCACCCTCGAGGGCGGCCGGGAGGTCAAGATCGCCCACGGCTCCGTGATCCGGGTCCGCACGGACCGCCCGGAGGAGCGCAGGGCCGTCCCGGACACCACCTTCTCCCCCGTGGACGCGGGGTCCCCCGAGGAGCGGATCGTCGCCGTCGGCAAGCGCCACCTCGAGGACACCGAGCTGACCGCCACCGCGGCCCGGCTCTCGCACGGGTTGAACCTGCGCTCCGGCTCCCAGCTGGAGGACGTGTTCGGCATGGCCGAGCGGCTCTACCTGCTGCACGAGGACACCGAGGGCACGCTCGCCACCCTGGGCCTGCTGACGAACCTGCCGTGGGACGGGGCCGTGGGGCGGTGGAAGTCCATCCAGGCCGCGCTGTCCCTGGCGTCGCTGATCCTGCGCGAGGAGGGCGAGCACATCGCCGCCGCCAACCTCGGTCGGCGCCTGCTCGAGGCGGACGAGGTCCCCTCCGAGCCAGGCCGGGCGGCCCGGGTGCTCGAAGTGCGCCAGCGTCAGCTCAACGAGCCGCCGCTCTACGACCGGGAGATCTCCCGCGCCCTGCAGGCCCGCGACGCCGAGGCCGAGTATCAGTGGCGCCGGGCCCGGTTCGGCCAGCTGCTCTACCTGCGTGCCCGCGGCGGCTCGGAGACGCTCACGGACGCCGACCTGGATTCCCGGATCGCCCGGGAGCTCGGCACGCTGCGCACCCTCGCCGACGAGCTCGAGGCGAAGGCCGCCACGCGCCGGTGAGGCCCAGCCGCGGGACGGGCGTCGAGAGCCGGCCCCGTCCCCGGTGACACGCCCTCCGGGGTCCGGCTCGTGTGGCGCACCTCACTCTCCAGCCCCTGCCGGGGTTATGCTCCCGGCATGACCGGCTCCGCACCCGTCCAGCTCCGCCTCCTCCGCGCCACGGACGCGCCCGCCGTCCTGGCGGCCTTCCACGCGGGCACCGTCGGCATGGCCGATCCCGCAGAGGTCACCGACGAGGCCTCCGCCCGCGCCTACGTCGACGGACTGGTCCAGGCGGAGGGGACGGACGCCGTCGCCGTGGTGGAGCGCGGGACGGACACGCTGATCGGCCTGGTCGCCGTCGTGCGCGACGAGGCGCACGGCACCGGCGCGCTCACCGCCTGGCTGCATCAGGGCTGGCGCGGGGACGCGATCATGTCGCGTGCGGCGACCACCGTGACGGACGCCGAGCTGGCCGAGGGCGGCCTCGAGCGGATCGAACTGGCCCACCGGGCGGACAGCCCGACGGCGGGGGCCGTCGCCCGGGCCGCCGGGCTCCGTCACGAAGGCACGCAGCGCGGCCGCCTCCGCGCGGGCGGGCGGCGGCTCGACGTGCACCTCTACGGCCGGCTGGCCGCGGACCCGCTGCCCGAGGAACGCGTCCGTCCCCTGCCGTGGGCCTCCGACGCCCGCCCCTGGGCCGACCGCTGACCGCGGCCCGCCCCCGACGACGCCCCACGACGCCGTCACGCCCTCCCGGCCCGATGCCCCGCTAGTCTGCCGAGATGACCACCCCGACCGGCGCCGTCCCGAGCCCGCACCCTCGGCCGTTCCTCCTCGTCCAGACACGCCCCGAGGACGACGCCGCGGCCGCCGAGGTCGAGGCCGTCGAGCGGCTCGGCGGCTACTCGGAGGGCCGGCTGCGCGTGCTGCGCCTGGACCGCGCGGTGCAGCAGCCGGCCGCGGCCGACGGCCTGGACTGGGAGGCGGAGCTCGCGGACGTCGCCGCCGTGATCCTGCCCGGCAGCCCGTTCACGGGCACCGATCCCGAGGAGACCAAGTCCCCCGTGCAGCGCGCCGTGGAGGCGGAGCTGGGGCGGATGCTCGACGTCGTCCGGCGCCGAGACCTGCCGTTCCTCGGCTGCTGCTACGGCGTCGGCACACTGGGCCGGCACGCCGGCGGCGTCGTGGACAACGCCCATGGCGAGTCGGCCGCGCCCGTCGAGGTCACGCTCACCGACGAGGGCGTCGCCGATCCGCTGCTGGCCGGGGTGCCGCGCACGTTCGCGGCGTACGTGGGCCACAAGGAGGCGATGAGCGCGCTGCCGCCCGGCGCGGTGCTGCTCGCCGCGGGCGCCGACTGTCCCGTGCAGATGTTCCGGCTCGGCACCCGCCAGTACGCCACCCAGTTCCACCCGGAGCTGGACCAGGCCGGGATCCTCGAGCGCCTCGAGATCTACCGCGACCACGGGTACTTCGCCCCGGGCGAGTACGAGCCCACGGTGGCGGGGCTGGCCGCCGTCGACCCCGAGCACCCGCGCCGGATCCTGGCGAACTTCCGCACGCTGTTCGGCTGAGCCGCCCGGCCCACCCCGTAGCGTGGCCGCATGGACACGCACCGCGCCACCGCTTCCCTGCCCTGGATCGACGGCCCCGCCGTGCGCGCCGCCCTGAGCCCGCGCGCCGCCGTCGACGCGCTGGAGGCGGCCCTCGCCGCCGGCCTGGACCCGGAGGCCGACGCCCCCCGCACCCGCGTGTCCACCGCCGCCGGGCAGCTGCTGCAGATGCCCTCGACGCGCGGGACCGAGGTCGGCACCAAGCTGCTCACCCTCACGCCGGACAACCCCGAGCGCGGACTGCCCGTCATCCAGGGCGTCTACGTGCTGTTCGGCGCCCCGGGCACCCCCGGCCAGGCGCCGCGGGCCGTGCTGGACGGCGTCGAGCTGACGGGCCTGCGCACCTCCGCGGTGTCCGCGCTCGGGGTGCGGCTGCTCGCGGACGCCTCGCCCCGGCACCTGGTCGTGGTCGGCACGGGCGTGCAGGCGTGGGAGCACGCGCTCACCTTCCAGGACGTGTTCGGGCTGGAACGGGTGTCCGTGGTGGGCCGCGACGCCGACCGGGCCGCCGCCCTGGCCGCGCGCATCGAAGCGGAGCTGGGCGTGACCGCGAGCGCCGCGGGCCCGGAGGCCGTGGCGGAGGCGGACGTCGTGGTGACGTGCACGGCCGCGACGGCCCCGCTGTTCGACGGGACGCTCGTGCCGGAGCACGCGACGGTCGTGGCGATGGGCTCGCACACCACGGACGCCCGCGAGACCGACGACGCCCTGGCCCGCCGCGCGACCGTGGCGGTGGAGTCGCGGGACTCGGCCGCCCGCGAGGCCGGGGACGTGACCCTCGCGGTGGCCTCCGGGGCCCTGGCCGGGATCGAGGACACGGTGACGCTGGCCGAGCTCGTGGCCGGGACCGCGCGTCGGCGGGAGGGTGAGCCCGCCCTGTTCGTCACCACCGGCATGCCCTGGCAGGACCTGGTGGTGGCGAGCGCGGTGGCGCGGGTGGTGCTGGGCTGAGCCGGGGCGGCCTGCGGCGCCCGCGCACTACCCTGGGTCCCATGCCTGAGACCCCCGCCGCCCCGACGCCGCAGCCCGCCTCCGGTGCCCCCGCGCATCCCTCGCAGTTCGGCTTCGAGGTGACGCACCGGCTGGAGACCGGCGGTGCGGACGGCGCCCCGCTCGGGCGCACCGGCGTGATCACCACGCCGCACGGGCGGATCCAGACGCCGGCGTTCATCCCCGTCGCGACGCAGGCCTCGGTGAAG
Organism: Micrococcus sp. CH7; assembly: GCF_001595485.1. Classification (NCBI taxonomy): domain Bacteria; kingdom Bacillati; phylum Actinomycetota; class Actinomycetes; order Micrococcales; family Micrococcaceae; genus Micrococcus; species Micrococcus sp. CH7. The sequence continues at coordinate 98,933 of NZ_LOSQ01000046.1, read as the reverse complement.
GCCGTGCTGCCCGAGTCCATGGCGGAGCTCGGCGCGCAGGCGCTGCTGGCCAACGCGTACCACCTGTACCTGCAGCCCGGTGACGACCTCCTGGACGAGGCCGGCGGCCTCGGCGCGTTCATGAACTGGCCCGGGCCGACCTTCACGGACTCGGGCGGCTTCCAGGTGATGAGCCTCGGCTCGGGCTTCAAGAAGGTCATCGACATGAAGGGCCCCGGCGCGCCTGAGGGGCAGGGCGCCGACGACGCCGTCGCCCCCGGCAAGGAGCGCCTGGCCAACGTCGACGACGACGGCGTCTGGTTCAAGTCCCACCTCACCGGGGAACGACACCGGTTCACCCCCGAGGTGTCCGTGGGCATCCAGCACAACCTCGGCGCGGACATCATGTTCGCCTTCGACGAGCTGACCACCCTGCACAACTCCCGCGGCTACCAGGAGGAGGCGCTCGAGCGCACCCGCCGCTGGGCCCAGCGCTGCCTCGACGAGCACGCCCGCCTCACCGGGGTCCGCGCGGCGCGGCCGTACCAGGCGCTGTTCGGCGTGATCCAGGGGGCCCAGTACGAGGACCTGCGCCGCAAGGCCTGCCGCGACCTCGCGGGGATGCGGGCCGAGTTCCCGGCCGCGGGGGAGCTCGACGGCGTGACCTCCGGCTTCGACGGCTATGGCGTCGGCGGGGCCCTGGAGAAGGAGAACCTCGGGACCATCGTGGGCTGGTGCGCGCAGGAGCTGCCCGAGGACAAGCCGCGCCACCTGCTGGGCATCTCCGAGCCCGACGACCTGTTCACCGCCGTCGAGAACGGCGCCGACACCTTCGACTGCGTCTCCCCCACCCGTGTGGCCCGCACCGGCGCGTTCTACACCCGCGACGGGCGCTACAACCTGCCCGGGGCGAAGTACCGCCGAGACTTCGGCCCGCTGGACCCCGAGTGCGACTGCTACACGTGCGCCCACTACTCCCGCGCGTACCTGCGGCACCTGTTCAAGGCGAAGGAGATGGTGGCGCACACGCTCCTCTCCATCCACAACGAGCGGTTCACGGTCTCGCTCGTGGACCGGATCCGTGCAGCCATGCAGGACGGCACGCTCGCGGAGCTCAAGGCCGAGACCCTCGGCCGGTACTACGCCCCGAAGGGCTGAGCGGTGCTGGGTGCGCCGGCACGCTGCGACGGGCGCGAGCCAGCCCGCTGCGGCGGGCGCGAGCCAGACGTTTCTGCTGTTCTGAGGGGGCTGTCACGACCGATTCGTCTGGCTCAGCGCCGCTCGGACGCGTGGGGGACGTGAGCCAGACGATTCAGCGGCTCCTGCACAGGGCCGCCGACCCGGCTCGCCCTCCACGGCCCTCGCCGTCGCGGCACCGGGTCCGCCCATGGAAGGAGAGGGTGGCAGCATGGTCGCCCCTCCTCCGCACGACGACGCCGCCCTCAGCCCCGTCTTCCCGGTCGCCGCGGGGCTGCAGGCCGGCCTGACGGCCTCGCAGCTGCGCGGCCCCCGGTTCGACGCCCCGCACCACGGGCTGCGGCACACCGCCGGGGGTCAGCCCTCACTGGCCGACGTCGTCCGCGCCCTCCAGCGGACGAACCCCGGCACCGCGGCCACCCACGCCACCGCCGCTCGCCTCTGGGAGATGTGGCTGCCGCGGCAGTGGGAGCGCGGCCCCATCCATCTGGCGCGCACGCGGGCCGAGGGCGGGGCGCCGCGCCGCAGCGGCGTCGTCGGGCATGAGCTGCACCCGCAGGACCCCGTGCTGGTGCGTGCCGGGGTGCGGATCACGACGCCGGCCGCCACCTGGGCGGCGCTGGCGCAGCTGGGTCTGCCGTTGGCCGACGTCGTCGCCGCCGGGGACAGCCTGCTGCAACGGGCGGACGGCCCGGCCGGCCGGCGTCGCCCCGGCGAGCATCCGCGGTGCACCGTGCGTGATCTGGAGGCGGAGGTGCTGCGGGTGCGCGGGAGGCGAGGGACGCGGACCCTGCGAGCGGCCCTGCCGCTGCTCAGGGACGGCGCGGATTCGAGGGCCGAGACGCTCCTCCGACTGGCGCTGGCCGACGCGGGTGTGCCGGAGCCGGAGGTGAATCCGCTGCTGATGCTGAGCGACGGGTCCACCGTCCGGCCAGACCTGGTGTGGCGGGAGGCCCGTGTCTGCGTGCAGTACGAGGGCGATCATCACCGGACGGACCCGCAGCAGTGGCGCCGTGACATCGAGCGCGACCGCCGGATGCAGGCCGAGGGGTGGATCGTGCTGCGCGCGACCGCCAGCGTCTTCACCCAGCGGGGCCTCGACGCCCTGCTGCGCGACCTCGCCGCCCACCTGCGGCTCCCTCTGCGTGCGTGAGCCAGATGAATCGGCCGCCGAGCCAGACGAATCGGCGGCAGGGGGGCGTGCGCACCAGCAGAAATCTCTGGCTCACGCCGCCGCCCCCGCTCGCGTCATCTCACACGAACGCACCGACCCCCGTGATCTCGCGACCGATGATCAGCCCCTGCACGGTCTCGGTGCCCTCGTAGGTGTGGATCGCCTCGATGTCCGCGAAGTGGCGGGCCACCTCGTTCTGGATGAGGATGCCGTTGCCACCGAGCAGGTCGCGCGCGTTCGCGGCGATGGACCGCGCGGCGCGCGTCGCCGAGTACTTGGCCATGGACGCCATCGGCCCGGTGAGCCGGCCCTCGTCCTCGAGCCGGGTCGCGCGCAGCACGAGCAGCTGCACCTGGGTGAGCTGGGAGAGCATCTCGGCCAGACGGGTCTGCACGCTCTGGGCGGCGGCCAGCGGCCGGCCGAACTGGACGCGCTGCCCCGCGTACTGCACCGCCGCCTCGTAGCAGCCCACGGCCTTCCCGAGGGCGGACCACGCCACGCCCACGCGCGTGGCGAAGAGGACGCGGGAGGTGTCCTTGAAGGAGCGGGCCTCGGGCAGGACGTCGGCGTCGGGCACGAACACGCCGTCGAGGGTGATGTGGGCCTGGTCGATGGCCCGCAGCGCGACCTTGCCCTTGATGACCTCGGCCGTGTAGCCCTCGGACTCCTGGCGCACGATGAACCCGCGGACCTTCTCGTCCTCGGCGCTGCGCGCCCACACCACGGTCACCCCGCCGGCGGCCCCGTTGCCGATCCACTTCTTGTGCCCGTGCAGCCGCCAGCCGCCGTCGACGCGCTCGGCGCGGGTCTCCAGCGAGACCGAGTCGGAGCCGTGGGTCGGCTCCGTGAGGGCGAAGGCGCCGTAGAGCTCGCCGCGCGCCATGGCCGGCAGGTGCTCGGCACGCTGCTCCTCGCTGCCGCACAGCTGGATCGAGCGCATGGCCAGACCGCCCTGCACGCCCGTCATCGTGGCGATCGAGCCGTCCAGGCGCGAGAGCTCCATCATGGCCAGGCCCGCGGCCACGCGGGAGATCTCGGGCAGCCCGTCCACGGGGACGCCGTCGCGCAGCAGGTCGGCCTGCCCCAGGCGGGCCACGAGGTCCAGCGGGTACTCGTGACGGTCCCACGCCTCCCGGATCCGGGGCAGCACGTCCGGCTCGAGGGCGAAGGCGCGGGCTCGACGCCACACGTCCTTCTCGGCGTCGGAGACGTCCGCGAGCGCCAAGTAGAAGTCGGTGTCCAGCGGCGTGGCGACGTCGTACTCGGGCTCGACGGTGGGCAGGGTCTCGGTCATGGTGGCCTCCCGGGCGGGGTCGGAGAGATGGGTGTGTCCGCCATCACCCTACACCAACTGACACGCCATCTCACAGAATCAGACGCAGTCTCACCTCCTCTCCGCGCCCGTGGCACCATGGCCCGCATGACGACGCCCGCCGAGGACACCCTCACCGCCCTGATCCACCTGCTGGACCGCGAGGGCTACGACGCCGTCACGGCCGACCAGCTCGCCCGCCAGGCCGGCATGAGCCGGGCCAGCTTCTTCCGCCACCTCGGCGGGAAGGAGGAGGTGGTCTTCGCCGACCACGCGGCGCTGCTCGCCCGCCTGGACGACTTCCTGCGCGGCACCTCCCTCGGCGTGCGGGAGGCCCTGGAGGAGGCGGTCCTCCAGGTCTTCCGGCATCACACCGCCGATCCGGACCGGGCCCGGGCGCGCTCCCGCCTGCTGCGCGGCTCCCAGGCGCTGCGCACGCGCGAGCTGCTCACCTCGCACCGCTACACGGAGCTGTTCTCCGGCTGGCTCGCCACGGCCCTGCCGGACACGCCCGCGCGCGGCGGGGTCGCCGTCGGGCTGGCGGCGGCCGTGGTGGCCGTCCACAACCGCGCCCTGCGGGCGTGGCTCCACGCCCCGGCCGACGACGCCGAGGCCGGCCTGCGCGCGGACCTCGCGGAGGTCATCGCGCGGCTCACGGCCGAGCCGGCCGAGGCCGAACGAACGCTCGCCGCCGTGCGCCGACTCGTGGGCTGACGCCCCGCCCTCAGCGGCCGGCGACCTGCGCGTTCTCCGCCCCGAACGCGGGCGGGTAGCGGAACTCGCCGGCCGGCACCTCCGCGCCGTCCTGGAGCGTGAGGATCTGCAGCGCCTCGGGTTGACGCGCGAAGGCCGCGTGCACGCCGTGCTCGGAGGCCTGGTGGAAGCCGAACTTCGCGTAGTACTCGGGCCAGCCGTAGACCACCACGACCTCCTCGCCGTCGGCCTGCGCCTTCTGCAGCAGGGCGTTGACGAGCGCGGTGCCGGCGCCCTCGCCCTGGTGCTCGGGCAGGACGCCGTGCGGGGCGAGGGCGAGCACCTCGGCGTCGTCGATGTGGGCCCGGACCAGGGTGCCGTAGCCCATCGGGTCCGACTGCAGGTCCGTGCCGGGGATCGCGGCGGTCATGGCCACGAGGGAGTACTGGGGCAGCCAGCCCTCCGCGCCGTCGGCGAGCGCCTCGACGAGGTCGGCCTCGGCCGTGGACGCGAAGGCGAGTTCGGCGATCTGGCGGACGGCGCGGCGGTCCGCCGGATCGTCGTGATCGGCCTCGCGGGTGGACCAGCGGTGACCGAGATCCTGGCCGGCGGGGACGTGGGCGGCGCGGTAGCCGGGGGTCTGGGTGCTGTTCTGCTCGGCGCTCATGCGCTCACCGTAGCCAGGGTGTGACCCCGGATACAGGGACGGCGCCCTGCGTCACGCTCGTGACGCGGGCGCCGTCGCCTCCTCCGGCCGGGGGCGGGCTCAGTCGATCTGCAGCTCGCCCATCGGGCCGAAGCCCTCCGCACCGACCTGCTCGGAGATGATCTGGGGCGTGCTCGCCAGCAGCGGGCGCATCGCGTCCAGGCCCTCCTGGAAGTGCGGGGACGCGACGTGGGCCTGCGCACCCTCGTCCGTGAACCCCTCGAGCAGGAAGTACTCGTTCGGGCCGCCTTCCACCGGGCGGTACCACTCGAAGAACAGGTTGCCGGGCTCGGAGCGCACGTCCGCGGTGTACTTCGCGACGGCGTCCATCCACTCGTCGGCACGCTCGGGCTGGACGGTGAACTTCAGGTTGATGAGGATCATGCCGTCCATTCTGGTCCACCCGGCACGGCCGCGGCACGGCCTCGCGTCCGCCGCGCGCGGAACCGCCGGGCCAGCAGCCACAGGCCCACGACGACGGCGACCACCAGCACGGCGACCAGCACCGGCAGGAACAGCGCGGCCGCGACGAGGCCGGCCGCCGAGACGTCCTCGGCCGCCGAGAGCACGGGCGCGGCGGCCCCCACCGTGACCGTGTCGGCTCCCACGACCGTCTGGACGACGTCGTTGACCGCGTCCACCCCGGGGATCTTGTCCGCGACGAGCTCGAGCGCGAGCAGGGCGCCGAGGATCCAGAGGGAGGCGTCGGCGGAGAGCCACGTCCACCCCGCGGGCAGGTCGACGAGCCCCGTGAACCGGTCCAGCAGACCCAGGGCGAGCAGGGGGATGTAGGCGTTGAGCCCGGCCGAGGTGGCCAGGCCCGTGCCGGTGAGGAACTCGAGCACGTCCGTCCCCGTCCTTCGCGGGTCGCTCGGGGCGCCCGGGCGGACGCTCCGGGTCCGAGGACCCTCGTTCCCCGGTGAACACCGCCGGCCGTCGGGCGCTTCCCGTCCGGGGTCGGTCCTACCATGGGCGCATGCCCCAGACCGCTCACTCCCCCCAGCACTCCGCCTCCGCCCCCGCGCTCGCCCTGACCATCGCCGGGTCCGAGGCCACCGGCGGCGCCGGCGCCCAGGCCGACCTCAAGACGTTCCAGGAACTCGGCGTCTTCGGCATCGTGGCGCTGACCTGCATCGTCTCCTTCGACCCGGAGGACGACTGGAACCACCGCTTCTTCCCCGTGCCCACCGAGATCCTCCAGCAGCAGCTCGACGCCATCCAGGGCGACTACCCGGAGCGGCTGCGCACCGTGAAGCTGGGCATGCAGGGCTCCCCGGAGGTCATCCGCACCTCGGCCGCGGCCCTGCGCCGCGCCGAGTGGGACCACGTGGTCCTGGACCCCGTGCTCATCTGCAAGGGCCAGGAGCCGGGCCACGCCCTGGACACGGACCAGGCGCTCAAGGCCGAGCTGCTGCCGCTGGCCACCTTCACCACCCCGAACCACTTCGAGACGGAGCAGCTCTCCGGCATGACCGTGCGCTCGGTCGAGGACCTGACGGCGGCCGCTCGGCGCATCCACGAGATCTCCGGCGCGGCCGTCCTGGCCAAGGGCGGGATGCACCTGCCCGGCCCGGACGCCGTGGACGTGTTCGTGGACGGGGACACCGTGGATGTGCTCTCCGCCCCGAAGATCGGCCAGTCCGGCGTCTCTGGTGCGGGCTGCTCGCTCGCCGCCGCCGTCACCGCCGAGTTGGCCAAGGGTGCCACCACGCTCGAGGCCGCGCGCCGCGCCAAGGAATTCGTGCGAGCCGGCATCGCGCAGGCGGTGGAGGGCCGCACGCCGTTCGCCGCCCTGTGGCAGGGCGGCCTGCGCTCCGCTTGAGCGCGCACGTGGGCCGCTGACTCGTCCTGAGCCGGGCGGTGCGCCACACTGGGGGCATGAAGCTCCCCTCCCCCGCCCCTTCCGCCCCCGGCGAGGTCCACCACTCGGCGTCGTCCGTTCCCGTCGACGGCGTCGAGGCCGTCTTCCCCGCGCTGCGCCAGCGCGCCCTCGCCCCGGGCGGCCGGCTCTACGGGCTGGCGGCGGCGGCCGCGGTCGGCGGGCTCACCCTGCTGGATCCGCACGCCCGCCGAGGGCGCGAGCGTCGGGCCCTCGCAGAGCTCGAGGCCGCCGTCAGCGGCACGGTCCTCGCGGCCGAGACCGCCAACGCCCTCCACACCGCCGCGATCGCCGACGGCGAGGTGGCCCCCTCCCCCGCCGCGCGTGCCCTGCGCGGGCTCGGCGGGCTGGCCGTCGGCGGCGCGGTCGCGGCGGTCGCGCTGCGCACCGCCGGCCTGAACGACCGGATCGACGGCGCCGTGGTGCGCGGGCTCCAGCGGGTCGGCGTCCCCGCCCCGCGCGTCGCGCTGGCCGCAGCGGCCTCCCTGGCGATGCTGCTGGCCAACGAGGACGCCCGCCGGACCCGCCGCGACGCCGTCGAACTCGCCGTCACCGGACCCGCCGGCCTGGACGAGGACCCGGTCGACGAGGTCGAGCCGGAGGCCACCGCCGAGCTGCCGGTCGAGGTGCGCGTGCTGCTCGAGACCCTGCTCGACCCGGCGCTGGCCGAGGGCCGGGACCTGCCCGGGGCTGAGGCGCTGCGCTCCCAGCTGCCGCACGCGCGCACCGTCGCCTCGGTGGCCGAGGCCATCCGTGAAGCCGGCGAGGTCCCGGACTGGGTGCCGCTCGTCGTCCAGACCGACGACGACGTCCGGCGCGCGGTGCCGAACGACTGCGTCTGGCCCGTCCGCGGCCGCTTCGCCTCCGGATCCGCCGGAGGACACGAGCTCGAGCTGCGCCTGCAGGTGATCGACGGGGAGATCGGCGCCCTGACGGTGACCCTGCCCGCGGACGCCGAGGCGGACAGCGACGCCTGGGACGCGTTCCAGGAGATCGAGTCCTTCCCCGGCGTCGAGGACCTGGCCTTCCACGTGGACGGCGACCGGCGCGCCTGACCGGGAACTCTCCCGGGGCCCGTCCAGCCCGGCCCACTACAGTGGGGACCCGCCCGACGTCGTCGATCCCCCTCCCGGAGAGTTCCCGCCATGACCACCCCCGCCCCGGTCGCGTCCGCCGCCCGTGCCCGTCGCCGCGCGGCCCGTTCCGGCCCCCGCCCGCAGCTGCGCATGGGACTGAACGGGTTCCTCGTGGCCTGGCTGCTGCCCAACCTCGTGATGGCCGCCGTGGTGGCGGTCCTGGCCGTGGTCCCGGGCCTGCAGGCCTTCGGCAGCCTGACACCGCTGCTGACGGTGGTCGGGGTCGCCGGGCTGGTGGTGGGGCTGCCGCTGTGCCTGCTCGTGAACTGGGCGTTCCGGCACGTGCTCAACCAGTGGGTCCACGTGCTGGCGTACGCGCTGATCGGCATGCTCTACGGCCTGGTGGTGCTCACGCAGGGCGCGGCGGGCATCCTGCCGATGCTCATCCCGGTGATCGGATTCCCGGCCGCCGTGCTCATGGCCCTGGGCCGGACGGCGGCCCGTCCCCTCGTCCGCACGGTCACCCCGGAGCCCTCGCCCGCCGAGCCGGCCTGAGCACGCCCGCAACGAGAAAGGACGATGGCCGGATGGCCATCGTCCTTCTCGGAACCGCGTCCGGGGCCCGCATCCCCTCAGGCATGTATCCCGGCTCGTGATTCGCACTGTGCACCGTCTCAATGGGGCATGACCCACTCTAGGAGGGACGACGGCGCCCCCGACAGTGGCGGATGGTGCAGACTTTCGGGCGATGATGTGAGGCAGCTCACATGGACGTGGTCCATGACGGTGCCGGCGCCGGCCTCAGTCAGACGGACCGGGGGAGCACCGCGCGCACCCGCCACCCCCAGCCCCCCGGCCCGGCCTCGATCGCGCCGCCGAAGGTGGCCACGCGATCCCGCATGGAGTTCAGGCCCACACCGGAGGAGTTCCACTGCGGCGGGCCGGACCGCTCGGCGACGGTGTTCTCCACCGCGAGCACCACGTCCGACCCCGCGTCGCGGAGTTCGATGCGCACGCGCGCGCCCTCGCCGGCGTGCTTGGCGACGTTCGTGGTGGCCTCCTGGAGCACCCGGTGCAGGGTGGACCGCACGGAGATCGGCATCGCGTTCTGGTCGCAGCGGACGTCCGTCTCCACCGTCATTCCGAGACTGCGCAGCTCCTCGGCCAGGCGGGCCACGGACAGGACCGGATCCGCGGACGTCGCGCCGTCCGCGTCCCCCGCGGCGCCCGGCTCACCGCTCGGGTCCACGATCCCGTCCTCCTGGAGGACGGAGAGCATGCGCCGCAGGTCCCGCAGCGCGTCCTTCGCGGAGTCCCCCACCACGTCCAGCACGCTCTGAGCCGCCTCCGGGGTGCCGAGGTAGCGTGCCGTCCGGGCCTGCATCGAGATGATCGTGAGGTTGTGCGCGACCACGTCGTGCAGGTCGCGGGCCAGGGAGCGACGCTCGGCCTCGGCAGCCAGCCGGGCCCGTTCCTCCGCCTCGAACACCCGGCGGCGATCCCGCTCCCGCCGGGTCAGGCTCTCGCGGATGAAGAGCCCGCCGCCGAGGCCCATGGACATGAGCAGCAGGATGAACCACGTCGCGTTCGCCTGACCCACCGCGAACGGCTGGGCGACGCCCCAGGTCAGCGCCAGGACGGCGGCCGTGACGACGAACCCCCAGGAACGGGCGGTCGCCGCGACGGCCCCGAGGACCACGGGCGCGACGACGGCGAAGAGCACCTCGGAACCGCCGACGACGGTCGCGACGGCCCCGGGCAGGAGCAGGGCGAAGCCCACCGTGCTGCGCCACCACTGGGCGAGGAAGGCGCTGGTCGCCGACGCGATGGCGATCCCGTCCAGGACCGGGATGACGCCGTGGCCCGGGCCGAACAGACCGATGTCGGACGCGGTCGAGGCGAGCAGGAACGCCGACCCGAAGGCGAGGTAGACGCGGCTCAGCGGCGCCGCGGCCCAGAACGCGCGCCACCGCAGGCTGCGCGCCTGACGCCACGCCGAAGAGCGGCGCGCCCGGGAGGGCGCGCCGCTCCGGACGGAGGGGGTCGATGGGCTCGAATCAGGCATCGGGGGCGGACCGCCCCGGGGTCAGTCGCACCAGATGCCGAAGTGGCGGCACGTCCACTCCGCAGTGCCTTTGCCGAGGCCCAGGGTCGTGACGACGTCGTCCTCGGCCGAGGCCGCCGAGGCGGCGGCGGCCGGAGCGCCGACGAGGGTGGAGGCGAGAAGGAGAGCGGAAGCGAGGAGAGCGCGAGTCTTCATGGCCCCAGTATGTATGACGCCCGTCACAAATGGTGCACGCCGCGCACAGGCCGCGCCGCGGCATGGCGCAGATGACGGCCGGCGGGCACCCCGGCCTCGCCCCGACGCCGACAAGGTGGCATGCGCCACAGCACCGGTTACGCTGACCTGCGTGTCCGAAGAGCTGCGCATCCTGATCGCCGACGACCAGCCGCTCATGAGCGGCGCGCTCCGCGTGCTCGTCGACTCTGCCCCCGGCATGACCTGCGTGGGTGTGGTCGCCAACGGCGTCGAAGCCGTGGAGGCGTGCGCCGCCATCGAGCCGGACGTGGTCCTGATGGACATGCAGATGCCCCTGATGGACGGGGTGGAGGCCACACGCCGGATCAAGGACACCCACCCCGCGATCCGGGTCCTGGCGATCACCACGTTCACGTCCGAGGACTACCTCGTGCCGGCCCTGCGCGCCGGAGCGGGCGGCTACCTCCTCAAGGACGCGGAGCCGCCGGCCATCCTGGGCGCCATTCAGGCCGTCCATCGCGGCGAGTCCGTGCTCTCCCCCGCCGTGGCGACCAAGCTGCTCGTCTCGATCGAGCGGGACCGGCCGACGGTGGGCCCCACCTCGGTGCAGCCCGGCAGCCCCGACGGCTCCGACCTCACCGAGCGGGAGCTGGGCGTGCTGCGGCTGCTGGCCAGGGGTCAGTCGAACCCGGAGATCGCCGCGAACCTCTTCGTCTCCGAGTCCACGGTCAAGGCCAACCTCACGCGGATCATGGCCAAGCTGGAGGTCCGCGACCGCGTCCAGCTGATCATCCGGGCGGCCCAGCTCGGGCTCGTCACCCTCGCCCTGGACTGAGCGCGGCGGGGTCAGCCACGGGCCGCGATCTCGTTGCGCCGCGTGTTGAGGTCCTTCAGGACTTGCATCCCGTGCTCCACCACCGGGTCCGCCTCGGCCAGGAGCGACTCCTTGGCCGGCCCGTAGGCGAGGTCGGCGAACGTGCCGTTCTCCGGGTCGAGGGCCCGGATCTCCTGCTGCACCAGGCGCACCTGGTCCAGGCCGGCCGCGTACTCCACCGCTCGCTCGTCGATCTTCGTCAGGGACGCCTCCGCGTCCTCCGGGATCTGCTCCAGGGCGAACTGGGCCTCGTAGAGCCGGTTCTGGTACGTGCAGGGCTCCTCGATGTCGTAGAGCCCCACGCCGCGACCCACGGCCTCCTGATTGGCCTGGGCGATCTCCTCCGCCAGGCGCTTGCCGACGGCGACCTCCGTGGGGGCGGCCATGCCGGCCTCCGCCATGGCCACGTTGACGGTGCCGCCGCCGATCGAGATGACCGCGCTCTCCATCCCCTCGGGCGCGCCCTCGTCCGAGGTGGTCATGCTCGCGGTCGCCCCCTGCGGGAGCCGATCACGCAGCCAGGCGTAGGACTCCTCCCCCATGCAGAGGTTGGGGCCGACCTTGAGGCCCTCGGGGTTGCGGCCCGCGCTCGTGACGCCGGCGAGGACCACGGTCCGCTCGGTGCCGCCTTGGTTCACCACCACGGTGTTGCCGTCCAGCACGGTGACGATGTCCACGCGGGCGGCGTCGGCGGCCACGCCGCGGAGGACGGTGACGATGCCCAGCAGGAGCAGGACGGCGGCGACGGCGAGGAAGACCAGCAGCCCCTTCAGGGGGACCCGGGCACGGGCGGCGACGTGAGTCATGCGGACTTCCTGCAGGTGGACGGCGGGACGGGGGGCCGCGACGACGGCCCGGAGCCCGAGTCTAGCGAAGGGCCCCGGGACCGCCGAGCGGCGGGCCGAGGGACGGCTGCGTCGGGCTCAGCGCTCCCGGCGGTAGAACGGCGTGGCCACCACGGTGAACGGCTCGCCGCGGCCGCGCAGGTCCACCTGCAGGGACGTGCCCTCGGCGGCCACGTCGCGGCGGACACGGGCCAGGGCGATGGGGTGTCCGAGGGTCGGGCTGGGGGCGCCCGAGGTCACCTCGCCCACCCGCTCGCCGGACTCGTCCAGCACGGCGTAGCCGTGCCGGGCGGCACGCCGACCCGCGCCCTGCAGCCCCACGAGGACCTCCTCGACGTCGTCCCTGCCGACCAGCGCGGATCGTCCGACGAAGTCGGCCTCCTTGCTCGCGGGCACCGCGAAGCCGACGCCGGAGGCGTGCGGCTGGTGCCCGGTGTCCAGCTCGTTGCCGTAGAGCGGCATGCCCGCCTCGAGGCGCAGCGAGTCCCGCGAGGCGAGCCCGCACAGCGTCAGCTCCACGCCCGCCTCGTCCGCGGCCGAGAGCATCGTGTTCCACACGGCGGAGCCGCGGTCGCCGGCCTCGGCGGTGGAGGCGGCGGGCAGGAACAGCTCGAAGCCGTCCTCACCGGTGTAGCCGGTGCGGGCGACGACGGCGATGACGTCACCGGCGTCCGTGGGCACGGTCAGGGTCAGGTGGCCGTAGTACTTCAGCTCGGCCAGCTGCGCCGCGGCCTCCGGCATGGCCCGGGCGAGGATCCTCTCGGCCTGCGGGCCCTGCACGGCCACGAGGGCGGTGGTCGAGGACTCGTCCTCGACGACGGCGTCCCAGCCCGACGCCCGCTGGTTCAGGGCGGTGTGGACCGCGGCGATGTTGCCAGCGTTGGGCACCACCAGGTAGTCGGGCTCGGAGCCGGCCTCGCCGTCGTCCATCCGGTAGACGATCGTGTCGTCGAGGATGGTGCCGGCGTCCGTCAGGCACAGGGCGTACTTGGCGCGGCCGGGCTTCAACGTGGAGAGCACGCTCGAGAGGGCGTGGTCCAGCATGGCCCCGGCCTCCGGGCCGGTGACCCGGATCTCGCCCATGTGGGAGAGGTCGAACAGGCCTGCGGAGGTGCGCACGGCCTTGTGCTCGGCCAGCTCGGAGCCGTACTTCAGGGGCATGTTCCAGCCGCCGAAGTCCGTGAACGTGGCGCCCGCGGCCTCGTGGACCGGGTGCAGCGGGGAGTTGCGCGTCGAATCGCTCATGGGGGTGATCCTCTCAGTCCTCGTCGGCGGTGTCGGCCACGGCGTCCTCGAACGCCTCGGGCGGCGGGCACGAGCACACGAGGTTGCGATCGCCGTAGGCGCCGTCGATGCGGCCCACCGGCGGCAGGTACTTGTCCAGACGCAGGCTCGGCACCGGCGTGCCCGCCTGGGCGCGCGAGTAGGGGCGATCCCACTCGTCGGCCATCAGGACGTTGAGGGTGTGCGGGGCGCGGCGCAGGACGGAGTCCGCCACGGTCTCCGGGGTGACGGCGGTGATCTCGGCGTGGATGGCCTCCATGGCCTCGATGAACCGCTCGATCTCCTCGAGGTCCTCGGACTCGGTGGGCTCCACCATGAGCGTGCCGGCCACGGGGAACGCCAGGGTGGGGGCGTGGAACCCGTAGTCGATGAGGCGCTTGCACACGTCCTCGGCGGTCACGCCCGTGCGGGCCGTGAGCTCGCGCAGGTCGAGGATGCACTCGTGCGCCACGAGGCCCTCGTTGCCCGTGTACAGCGTCGGGTAGAGGGGCGCGAGGCGGCGGGAGATGTAGTTGGCGCCCAGCAGCGCGTGCGCGGTGGCGGAGCGCAGGCCCTCGGCGCCCATCAGGTGGATGTAGGCCCAGGAGATGGGCAGCACGCCGGCCGAGCCGTGCGGGGCCGCGGTCATCAGGGCCTCGCGGGAGGGCAGGTACGGCACCAGGTGCTCGCCCACCGCCACGGGGCCCACGCCCGGGCCCCCGCCGCCGTGCGGGATGCAGAACGTCTTGTGCAGGTTCAGGTGGGAGACGTCTCCGCCGAACTCGCCCGGCTGGGCCAGGCCCACGAGCGCGTTGAGGTTGGCGCCGTCGATGTACACCTGGCCTCCCGCGGCGTGCACCGTGGCGCAGACCTCTTTGACGTCGGCGTCGTACACGCCGTGCGTGGAGGGGTAGGTGATCATGATGGCCGCGATGCGGCCCTCGTTGGCCGCGATCTTGGCGTCCAGGTCGGCGGCGTCGATCGTGCCGTCGTCGGCGGTGGCGACGACGACGACCTTCAGCCCCGCCAGCACGGCTGAGGCCGCGTTGGTGCCGTGGGCGGAGGCCGGGATCAGGCAGATGTCCCGCTCACCCTCACCGCGGGCCAGGTGGTACTGGCGGATGGCCCACAGGCCCGCGAACTCGCCCTGCGAGCCGGCGTTCGGGGCCACCGAGACGCCCGCGTAGCCGGTGATCTCGGCGAGCTTGGCCTCGAGGTCCTCGATCAGGAACCGCCAGCCCTCGGTCTGGTGGTCGGGCGCGAACGGGTGGATGGAGCAGAACTCGGGCCAGGAGATGGCCTCCATCTCCGCGGTGGCGTTGAGCTTCATGGTGCATGAGCCCAGCGGGATCATGGTGCGGTCCAGCGCCAGGTCGTAGCCGGAGAGGCGGCGCAGGTAGCGCAGCATCTTCGTCTCCGAGTGGTGGGTGTTGAACACCGGGTGCGTCATGAACGCGGAGGAGCGGCGCAGCGACTCCGGCACGGCCGGGGTGGCCACGGCGCCCTCGTGCGCGGAGGCCGGCAGGGAGCCCGCGTCCAGGCCGAACGCCGTCAGGACGGCCACGAGGTCGGCGTCGACGGTGGTCTCATCGGCCGCGATCCGCAGGGTGTCCGCGTCCACCAGGCGCAGGTTCACGCCGTTCTCCTCGGCGGCCTGCAGGACCTGCTCGGCCCGGCCGGGCACGCGGACGGTGATCGTGTCGAAGAAGTGCTCCTCGGCGACCTCGACGCCGCCGGCCCGCAGCGCCTCCGCCAGGCGGACGGCCTGGGCGTGGGCGTGGCGCGCGATGCGGGCGATGCCCTGGGGGCCGTGGTAGACGGCGTACATCGAGGCGACGATCGCCAGCAGCGCCTGGGCGGTGCAGATGTTGGAGGTGGCCTTCTCGCGCCGGATGTGCTGTTCGCGCGTCTGGAGGGCGAGGCGGTAGGCGGGCTTGCCGGCGTCGTCGTGGGAGACGCCCACGAGGCGGCCCGGCATGCTGCGCTGCAGGCCCTCCTTCACGGCCATGTAGGCGGCGTGGGGGCCGCCGAAGAACAGGGGCACGCCGAAGCGCTGCGTGGAGCCGACGGCGATGTCCGCGCCCTGCTCCCCGGGCGGGGTGATCAGGGCGAGGGAGAGGATGTCCGCCGCGACGGTCACGAGGGCGCCGGCCTCCTTGGCCTGCGCGATGACGGCGGCGTGGTCGTGGATGCGGCCGGAGTCGCCGGGCTGCTGCAGCACGACGCCGCACAGGCCCTTCTCCTCGACCTCGGCGCGGACGTCCTGGGGGATGCCTGCGGAGAGGTCGGCCACGCGCACGTCGATGCCCACGGCCTCGGCACGCAGGCGCACCACGGAGAGGGTCTGCGGGAAGAGGTCCGCGTCGAGGAGGGTGACGCCGTCGGTCCTGCGACGGTTGGCGCGGTGCATGAGGAGCACGGCCTCGGCGGCGGCGGAGGCCTCGTCCAGCAGAGAGGCGTTGGCGATGTCCAGGCCGGTGAGGTCCTGGACCATCGTCTGGTAGTTCAGGAGGGCTTCGAGGCGGCCCTGGGAGATCTCCGGCTGGTACGGCGTGTAGGCCGTGTACCAGGCCGGGTTCTCCAGCACCTTGCGGAGGATGACGCCCGGGGTGACGGTGTCCGAGAAGCCCTGCCCGATCATCTGGGTCTTCATGACGTTGCGGCCGGCGATCTCGCGCAGCTGCTCCAGGACCGCGGACTCGGTCAGCGGGGCGGGCAGCTCGAGGGGCTTCGGCTGGCGGATGCCGGCGGGGACGGCGGTGTCCACGAGGGCCTCGAGCGAGTCGTAGCCCAGGGTCTGCAGCATGTGCTCGACGTCCGCGGGGCGCGGGCCGATGTGGCGGGCCACGAAGGGGGCCGAGGCGGTGTCCTTGGGCTCGACGCGCTCGTGGGGCAGCGCGGTCGTGCTCTCGGTGGTCTGGGGGCTGGTCACGGGGTACCTCCGGGGGGATCCTGCCGTGGTCACGGCGTGGGTCTGCTCCTCCCCGCTCTGTCATGGACCTGAGAGTTTCCGACGCCCGGGTGGGCGGCTTGCACCGTCGGTGGTCTCGGTCCGGACGCGGGCGCGGCGGAGTGAGACGCTTTCCAGAGCGCCTGACCCCACGCGGTACGGATGCCTGAGAGATTCCCGGGGAGGGTTTGCTCCTTCGGCGGCCTGCTCACGCGGCCGGCCGGGGCAGGACGCGCGCCGACGCTCTCCCGCGCGGGGCATGCGGCGTGCCGCCAGTATCCCACACGTGTACGCCGCGTCACAGGGCGCCCGGGAGGGGCCGGACGGGGCGTGTCGAAGGCTTTCGTTGATGAAACGGGCGCCCGGGAGGGGTTGAGTCGCCCCACGCGCCCGTGCCTACCGTGGCGAGGACGGGCGGGCGTGTTCCTCCGCCCCGGAGCCGACCGAGGGAGCGATCCACCCATGTACACCCGCAGCCGGAACGACGTCGAGAAGGTCGAGTGGGGCGGAGGCACCTCCGAACGCCTCATCACCGCGAAGGACGAGATGGGCTTCGCCGTCGCCCACACGATCGTGCGCGCCGGATCGTCCTCGAAGCTCCAGTACCGCAACCACCAGGAGGCCTGTTACTGCATCGCGGGCAACGGCTCCGTGGTGGAGCCGGACGGCACCGTCCACGAGATCACGCCGGGTGTCATCTACGTCCTGCCGGACCACGAGCCGCACGACCTGCGCGGCGGCACCGAGGACATGCACCTGATCTCGGTGTTCAACCCCGCCATCACCGGCGACGAGAAGCACACCCTGTCGGAGGACGGCTACTCCAGCTACTGAGCCCGGGCACGGTGACGGGAGGCGTCGACGACGGCGCCTCCCGCGTCGGCGCCGACGGCGGCGTCCGGTCGTAGGGTGGCGGGGTGCTCAACCTGTGCGCCCCCGAGCGCACCGTGCGCCGCAACACCCACCTGGCGCTGGTGCTGACCGCGATCGCGGGGATCCTCAACTCCGTGGGCTTCGTCGCCGTGGCCACGTACACGTCCCACATGACGGGGATCGTGGCGTCCATGGCGGACGCGGCGGTCCTCCACGCCCCGGGTCTGGTCGGCACGGGCCTGCTCGCGCTGGCCATGTTCATCCTGGGCGCGGTCGTCTGCGCGCTGGTGTTCAACTGGGGCCGGGTCAACGGCCTCCGGTCGCGGTACGCCAACATCCTCCTGCTCGAGGGCGTCGGCATGCTGGTGTTCGGCCTGCTCGCCGAGCACGTCCGCGATGCGCACCGGCCGCTGGTCGTGGTGGCCGTGCTGTGCTTCACCATGGGCCTGCAGAACGCCTTGATCACCCGCATCGGGGCGTGGCCGATCCGCACCACGCACGTGACGGGCATGGTCACGGACATCGGCGTCGAGCTCGGCAAGATCCTGTACCGCAACGGCCCCGGGGCCGCGGCCCCCGTCGTCGGGGAACCGCGGCGCGTGGGACTGCTGGCGCTGCTCGTGGCCCTGTTCTTCCTGGGCGGGGTGGCGGGCGCGGCCGGCTACCTCTGGCTGGGCTTCGAGGTGGTCATCCCGGTGGCCGGCGTGCTGCTGCTCATCGCCCACCGCCCGCTGATCCAGGACCTGCAGGACGCGTGGCTCACACGAAGGCCGAGACGCCGGTGAGGGCCCGTCCCACGATCAGGGTGTTCATGCCGTAGGAGCCCTCGTAGGAGTAGATGGCCTCCACGTCCCCCATGATCTTGGCGATCTCGTGCTCCGTGAGCAGGCCGTTGCCGCCGAGGGCGTCGCGGGCGAGCGCCGCCGAGGACCGGGCCAGCCGGGTCGAGGTGGCCTTGGCCATCGCCGCGTGCATCATCTCCATCCGCCCCTCCTGCCGCAGGGCGTCCACCTGGAGCATCATCCCGGCGGAGGCGGCCAGGTTGCCGGCGACCTCGGCGATCTGGGCCTGGATCAGCTGGAACGCGGCCAGTGGGCGGCCGAACTGCTCCCGCCGCAGCGCGTAGGAGCGCAGCACGTCCAGCACGCCCATCTGCGCGCCGACGCCCTGCCAGCCGACCCACATGCGCGAGTCGCGCAGCAGGGCGCGGGTGGCGGCGAAGGTGGTGGCGCCGGGCAGGATCGCGTCCGCGGGCAGACGCACGTCCAGGGTGATGTCCGCGTTCTGCATGATCCGCAGGCCCATCTTCCCGCTGATCTTCGTGGCCTCGTAGCCGGGGGTGTCGGTGGGCACCACGAAGCCCTTGATCTCGCCGTCGGCGGTGTCGCGCGCCCAGACGAGCGCGACGTCGGCGATCGTGCCGGCCCCGATCCAGCGCTTGGCGCCGCGGATGACCCACTCGTCGCCGTCGCGGGTGGCGGTGGTGGCGAGGCCGCCGGCGATGTCCGAGCCGTGGTCCGGTTCGGTGAGGCAGAACGCGCCCAGGGCGTCGAAGGATTCGAGGCGCCCCTGCCACGTGGCCTTCTGACGCTCTGAGCCCAGGCCGGCGATCATGCCGAGGTTGAGCTCGTTGTGGATGCCCACGAGGGCGGACAGGGACAGGTCCACACGGGCGATCTCCGCGTGCACGAGCTGCTGGAACAGCGAGGACGAGCCGTCCAGGACGAGGCGCCCCAGACCCAGCTCGGCCAGGCCCGGCAGCAGGTCGAACGCGAACTCCTCGGCGTCCCAGTAGCGGGTCAGGTGTGGCCGCACGCGGGTCTGCAGGTGGTCCTCGATCGCGTCGAGCCGGGCACGCTCGACCGGTTCGAGGCGGTCCCGCAGGCGCAGCAGGTCCACGTGGGGCAGGCCGGGGGGGACGGCGGGCGCGCCGGTGGCGGGGAGGGGGCGGTCGGCGAGGGCGGTCATGGCTCTCCTTCGGGGGCGGTCCGACGACGGCGGGCGGTTTCACCGAGAATCCGACTGTAGGACTTCCAACTATCCAGGTCTGACAGTAGTGTTCCAGATCACAGACCCCCGGCCAAGGATCCGTTCAGCAGCCACCCCGAGGAGGGACCCATGACCGTCCAGGACCCCACCGCCGTCGCCGCCCCGTCGCCGACGGAGGTGTTCCGCGCGGCCCGCGACCTGCTGGTCGAGTGCCAGACCGACGACGAGCGCGCCCGCGCCGAGTTCGAGTGGCCCCGCTTCGAGCACTTCAACTTCGGCTTCGACTGGTTCGACCGCCTGGCCCAGGACCCGGCCCGCGCGGACGTGCCGGCGCTGATCATCGCCGAGGACGACGGTCGCAGCACCGAACGCACCTTCGCCGAGCTCTCCGCGGCCTCCAACCGGGTGGCGAACTGGCTCTCCGCGCAGGGCCTGCGCCGCGGCGACCGTCTCATCCTCATGCTGAACAACCAGGTGGAGCTGTGGGAGTTCATGCTCGCCTGCATCAAGCTGCGGGTGGTCATGGTGCCCACCACCACACAGATGACCTCCGGGGACCTCGAGGACCGGGTGACGCGCGCCGGCGCCGCGTGGGCCGTGGCCGGCGCCGAGGACCTGGCCAAGTTCGCCGGCGTCGGCGAGGACCTGCACCTGGTGCACGTGCCGGGCGTCTTCGCGGAGGGCCCGGCGCGCCGCGCCCCCGAGGTCGCCGGCCACACCGTGCTCTCCTACGACGACGCCGACGACGCCGCCACCGAGCTGACCCCGGCCGAGCCGACCCCCGCCGACGAGACGCTGCTCTTCTACTTCACCTCGGGCACCACCTCGAAGCCGAAGCTCGTGGAGCACACCCACACCTCGTACCCGGTCGGCCACCTCACGACGCTCTACTGGATCGGTCTGGAGCCGGGCGACGTGCACCTCAACGTGGCCTCCCCGGGCTGGGCCAAGCACGCGTGGTCCAACTTCTTCGCCCCGTGGATCGCGGAGGCCACGATCTTCGTGCACAACGCCCGCAAGTTCGACCCCGCGGCCCTGATGGCCAACATGGAGCGCTACGGCGTCACGAGCTTCTGCGCCCCGCCCACCGTGTGGCGCATGCTCATCAAGGCGGACCTGGCGCAGCTGACGACCCCGCCGACCAAGACCATCTCCGCGGGCGAGCCGCTCAACGCCGAGGTGATCGACCAGGTGCACAAGGCGTGGGGCACCACGATCCGCGACGGCTTCGGGATGACCGAGACCACCCTGCAGATCGCCAACACCCCGGGCCAGAAGGTCGTCATCGGCTCCATGGGCCGCCCGCTGCCCGGCATGGACGTCACCCTGCTCGACCCGCTCACGGGCCAGGAGGCCGAGGAGGGCGAGATCTGCCTGCGCCTGGACCCGCGTCCGGTGGGCCTGCTGAAGTCCTACTACGGCAACCAGGAGAAGACGGACGAGGTGTTCCGCGACGGCGTGTTCCACACCGGTGACATCGCCCGCCGCGACGAGAACGGCGTGCTGACCTATGTGGGCCGCGCGGACGACGTCTTCAAGTCCTCGGACTACAAGGTGTCCCCGTTCGAGCTGGAGTCGGTGCTGGTCAAGCACCCGGCCGTGATGGAGGGCGCGATCGTCCCCACCCCGGACGAGCTGCGACTGGCCGTGCCGAAGGCCTTCGTCACCCTCGCCCCGGGCCATGAGCCCACCGCGGAGACCGCCCGGGCGATCCTGCAGTTCACGCTCACCCAGCTGCCCCCGTACAAGCGCATCCGCCGCATCGAGTTCCTCGAGCTGCCGAAGACCATCTCGGGCAAGATCCGCCGCGTGGAGCTGCGCAAGGCCGAGGTCGAGCGCGCCCAGACGGGCGCCGCCCCGGACGGCTGCGGCACCGAGTTCCGGGAGGAGGACCTGGACCTGCAGCGCTGACCGGCCGTTCCCCGCCACCGCCCCGTCCGTGTCCGGCGGTGGCGGGGGACCCCCGGTGCGCCGCTAGTCTGGAGCGCCATGAAGAAGCCACCCCTCGCCCAGGACCCCATCCGGGAGGCCGCCCGGAACTGGGAGCGTCACGGATGGGGTGACGTCGCCCGCCCGATGGCCGCCATCACCTCGATCATGCGGGCCCAGCAGATCCTGCTGGGTCGGGCGCAGGCCGCGCTCAAGCCCTACGGGCTCACCTTCGCGCGGTACGAGCTGCTGGCGCTGCTGAACTTCTCGCGCGAGAAGCGGATGCGGATGTCCAAGGCGTCCGCGCTCCTGCAGGTCCACCCCACCTCGGTGACCAATGCGGTGGACCGGCTCGAGGCCGCCGGGCTGGTGGAGCGCACCCCCCACGAGTCGGACCGCCGCGCGCTCGTGCTCGCCCTCACGGACGAGGGCCGGCGCGTCGCCGTCGCCGCCACGGAGACGCTCAACGCCGAGGTCTTCGGCCGCTCCGGCTTCGATCCGGCGGACGTGGACACCCTCATCGACGTCCTCGGCCGGTTCCGCGCCGAGGCCGGTGACTTCGAGGCCGACGGCCCCGACGCCGGTGCACCCGCGACGGCGGAGCACACCTCCTCCTGACGCGCTCCCCGGCCTCCGGACCGTCCGGCTCAGCGGGGCTCGAGGCGCACGGCGCCGTCGAGCCGGATGACCTCGCCGTTCAGGAACGGGTTGGACACGATCTGCTCGACGAGCAGCGCGTAGTCCTCGGGTCGGCCGAGGCGGGC
The DNA here is from genome assembly GCF_001595485.1 of Micrococcus sp. CH7. Lineage (NCBI taxonomy): Bacteria > Bacillati > Actinomycetota > Actinomycetes > Micrococcales > Micrococcaceae > Micrococcus > Micrococcus sp. CH7. The sequence continues at coordinate 77,170 of NZ_LOSQ01000046.1, read as the reverse complement.
CGGATGCGGGGTCTTGGTGGACAGCGCCTCGCGGGCGGCCTCGGGCAGGCCGGCCATCATGGGCGTCTCCATCAGACCGGGGGCGATCGTGACCACGCGGATCTGCGAGGAGGCGAGCTCGCGGGCCGCGGGCAGGGTCAGCGCGACCACGGCGCCCTTGGAGGCGGAGTACGCGATCTGGCCGATCTGCCCGTCGTAGGCCGCCACGGAGGCGGTGTTCACGATGACGCCGCGGTCCTCGCCGAGCGGCTCCTGCGCCTTCATCGCGGCGGCGGCCTGGGCCATCATCGACACGGTGCCGACCGTGTTGATCGCCAGGACCCGACTGAGCACCTCGGCGGACAGCGGCCCGTCGCGACCCACGAGCTTGCCCGGCGTCGCCACGCCGGCGCAGTTGACCAGCACCCGCAGCGGCCCGGCCTCCAGCGCGGCGGCCACAGCCTCCCGGGCGGTGCCCTCGTCGGTGACGTCGCCCGTCACGAAGCGCGCGCGGGGGCCGAGGGCGGCCACGGCGTCCGCGCGGACGGTCTCGCGCTCGCGGTCCGGCAGGTCCACCACCACGACGGCGGCGCCCGCGTCGGCCAGGCGGCGGGCGGTGGCGTGGCCGAGGCCCGAGGCCCCGCCGGTGACGATCGCGCTCTGGTTCGACAGGTCCATGGACGGACCCTCCCTTCCTCCTCGGGATACCCCCCGAGTTCGATAGTTGCATGTCCTACGTTCTCATCCTAGATTAGCGGATGAGTAACCCAGATCACACGCACGGCCGGGCCTGCCACGCCCGCCGTGGGCGGCGCCGAACGATGTCCGCCCTTCCGCCTGGACCCGCGAGGAGCTACCATGTCCGAGAAGACCGCGCCCACCGAGACCGCCCCCGTGATCCCCCACTTCGTGCACGGCGAGCGGCGCGAGGGCGCCTCCGGCCGGCACAGCGACGTCCACCACCCGGCCACGGGCAGCGTGGCGGGCCGCGTGCCGCTGGCCTCCGCCGAGGAGATCGACGCCGCCCTGGCCTCCGCCGAGGAGGGCTTCGCCGCGTGGTCGGCGCTGAATCCGCAGCGCCGCGGCCGCATCCTGCTGCGCTGGGTCGACCTGATCAACGAGAACATGGACGAGCTGGCCACCGTGCTCGCCCAGGAGCACGGCAAGACCTTCCCGGACGCCAAGGGCGACATCCAGCGCGGCATCGAGGTCGTGGAGTTCGCCGCGGGCGCCCCGCACCTGCTCAAGGGTGAGTTCACCGCCGACGCGGGCACCGGCATCGACGTGCACTCCATCCGCCAGCCGCTCGGCGTGGCCGTGGGCATCACGCCCTTCAACTTCCCGGCGATGATCCCGCTGTGGAAGGCCGGCATCGCCCTGGCGGCGGGCAACGCGTTCGTCCTCAAGCCCTCCGAGCGCGACCCCTCCGTGCCGGTGCGCCTGGCCGAGCTGGCCCTCGAGGCCGGCATGCCCGCCGGCGCCCTCAACGTGGTGCACGGCGACAAGGCGGCCGTGGACGCGCTCATCGAGGACCCACGCGTCAAGGCCGTCGGCTTCGTCGGCTCCACCCCGATCGCGCAGTCCATCTACGCGCACGCCGGCCGCATGGGCAAGCGCGCTCAGTGCTTCGGCGGCGCCAAGAACCACGCCGTGGTCATGCCGGACGCGGACCTCGAGATGGCCGCCGACGCCCTGGTCGGCGCCGCCTTCGGCTCCGCCGGCGAGCGCTGCATGGCGATCTCCGTGGCCGTCCCGGTCGGCGAGGAGACCGCCGACCGCCTGATCGCGCTGCTCCGCGAGCGCGTGAAGGACCTCAGGGTCGGCCCGTCGCTCGAGGCGTCCTCGGACTTCGGCCCCGTCGTCTCGAAGGACGCGAAGGAGCGCATCGAGGGCTACATCGCGGCCGGCGTCGAGGCGGGCGCCGACCTGGTCGAGGACGGCCGGGGCGTCGTCGTCGAGGGCCACGAGGACGGCTTCTACGTGGGCGCCACCCTGTTCGACCGCGTCACCCCGGAGATGAGCATCTACCGCGCGGAGATCTTCGGCCCGGTGCTCTCCGTGGTCCGCGCGAAGGACTACGAGGAGGCGCTCACGCTCGTGAACGAGCACGAGTTCGGCAACGGCGTGGCCATCTTCACCCGCGACGGCGACGCCGCCCGCGACTTCTCCACCCGCGTGGACACCGGCATGGTCGGCGTGAACGTGCCGATCCCCGTGCCGATCGCCTACTACACCTTCGGCGGCTGGAAGGCCTCCGGCTTCGGCGACCTGAACCAGCACGGCACGGACGGGCTGAAGTTCTACACCAAGACGAAGACCGTCACCACGCGCTGGCCCTCCGGCGTGCGCGAGGGCGCCAGCTTCGTGATGCCGGCCGGCTCGTGACCGCCCCGCAGCCCGTCCCGACCAGGAGGACCCCATGACCACCGTTCTGTTCCTCGGCCTCGGCCACATGGGCGGCCCCATGGCCGCCAACCTCGCCGCCGCGGGCCACCGCGTGCTCGGCTTCGACCTCGTCCCCGAGGCCCTCGAGAAGGCCCGTGCGGCCGGCGTCGAGACCGTCACGGACACGGCCGCGGCGGCCGCGGAGGCCGACGTCGTGCTGACCATGCTCCCCCACGGACGCCTGGTGCTGGAGGTCTACCGGGGTGAGGACGGCGACGGCGGCCTGCTCGCCGCCGCCCGGCCCGGCACCGTGTTCCTGGACTGCTCGACCATCGATGTCGCCGAGGCCCGCGAGGCGGCCGCGGCGGCGGAGGCGGCGGGCATGCGGGCGGCCGACGCGCCGGTCTCGGGCGGCCAGGTGGGCGCCGAGGCCGGCACCCTCGCCTTCATGGTGGGCGCCTCGGACGAGGTGTACGCCGAGGTGCTGCCGCTGCTCGAGGTCATGGGCGCGCGGATCGTGCACTGCGGGGCCGCCGGCCTGGGCCAGGCCGCGAAGATCTGCAACAACATGGTGCTGGGGGTCACGCAGATCGCCGTCGCCGAGGCCTTCGTCCTGGGCGAGCGCCTGGGCCTGCAGCACCAGGCCCTGTATGACGTGATGAGCAAGGCCTCCGGGCAGTGCTGGTCCCTGACCACCAACTGCCCGGTGCCCGGCCCCGTCCCCGGCTCCCCCGCGAACCGGGACTTCCAGCCCGGCTTCGCCGGCGCCCTGATGGCCAAGGACCTCGGGCTCGCGCTCGCGGCCCTGGACGAGCAGGGCGTGGCGGCCGACCTGGGCCGCCTCGCGCAGGCCAAATACGCCGAGTACGCCGCCGGAGAAGGCGCCGCCCGCGACTTTTCCGGCATCATCGAGGACATCCGAGCATCACACACGGACAGGAGCGAGGCATGAGCGAGCAGACCACCCCGGACGGCGCCGAGTCGCCGATCATCGTCGAGCGGCAGGGCCGGGTCGGCCACATCCGCCTGAACCGGCCGAAGGCCCTGAACGCGCTGAACGAGGCGACGATGCGTGCCGTCGTCGCGGCGGTGCAGGAGCTGGACACCGACCTGGAGATCGGGGCGATCCTGCTCTCCGGCTCCCCCAAGGCGTTCGCCGCTGGCGCGGACATCAAGGAGATGGCCACCAAGGAGTTCTCCGAGATGTACGCGGCCGACTGGTTCGCCGGCTGGGACGGGCTCACCCGTGCCCGCACCCCCATCGTGGCGTGCGTGACCGGCTACGCCCTCGGGGGCGGCTGCGAGCTGGCCATGATGGCCGATGTGCTCGTGGCCGGCGAGGGCGCGAAGTTCGGCCAGCCCGAGATCAACCTCGGCGTCATCCCCGGCATGGGCGGCTCCCAGCGCCTGACCCGCGCCGTGGGCAAGGCGAAGGCCATGGACATGATCCTCACCGGCCGCATGATCGGGGCGGAGGAGGCCGAGCGCATCGGACTCGTCTCCCGCGTGGTGGCCGACGAGAATGCCCTCGAGGAGGCGCTGGAGGTGGCCGCGACCATCGCGTCCAAGTCCAAGCCGGCCTCCTGGATGGCCAAGGAGGCCGTCAACGCCGCGTTCGAGACCACGCTCGCCCAGGGCATCGCCTTCGAGCGCCGCGTGTTCCACGCCGCGTTCGCCACGGCGGACCAGAAGGAGGGCATGGACGCGTTCGCGGCGAAGCGCGAGGCGGGGTGGCAGCACCGATGAGCGACGCGCAGACCACCGCGACGACGGCCCCCGCGGCCGGGCAGGACGGCGCGGCGGACGAGGTGCTCCTCGAGGTCCGCGACGGCCTCGGCCGCATCACGCTGAACCGTCCGCGCGCCCTGAACGCGCTGACGCAGGACATGGTCCGGGCGATCGACGCGGCCCTGACCGACTGGGCCGCGGACCCCGCCGTGCGCGGCGTGCTGATCCGCGGCGCCGGGGAGAAGGGACTGTGCGCCGGCGGCGACGTCGTCTCCCTGCGCTCCTCGCTCCTGGCCGGGCGGTTCGCGGAGGCCGAGGAGTTCTTCCGCGACGAGTACGCGATGAACGAGCGCATCGCCACCTACCCCAAGCCGTACGTGGCCTTCATGGACGGCGTCGTCCTGGGCGGCGGCATGGGCGTGTCCGTGCACGGCTCGCACCGCGTGGCCACCGAGCGGACCCGCGCCGGCATGCCCGAGACGGCGATCGGGTTCACCCCCGACGTCGGCGGCTCCTTCCACCTCGCCCGCGCACCCTTCCAGGCGGGCCGGCACCTGGCCGCGACCTCGGCGCATGCCTCCGGGTCCGACGCGGTGGCCCTGGGCCTGGCGGACGTCTTCGTGGAGTCCGCCCGGCTGGACGAGCTCGAGCAGGCCCTCGCCGCGGCGTTCGGCGCCCTCGGCTCGGCCGCGGACGCGGGCGCGCGCGACGAGGCCGCCTTCGCCGCCGCCGACGAGGTGCTGGCCCGGTTCGCGGTGGCCGAGGACGCACAGCCCGCCTCCGCGCTGGTGGCCGGCCGGGAGTGGATCGAGGACGTCTACGACCGGGAGACGGCCGCCGAGGTCCTCGCCGCCCTGGACGAGCGCGCCGCCGCGGGCGGGGAGCACGCCGAGGCCGCGGGGCAGGCCGCCGAGGCCATCCGCACCAAGTCCCCGACCGCCGTCGCCGTGGCCCACGAGGCCCAGCGCCGGCTGGCCGCGCGCGGAGCGGACCTGACCGTGGCCGACGCACTGCGCCAGGAGTTCACGATCGCCACCCACCTGATGCGCGAGCCGGACATGGCCGAGGGCATCCGCGCGCTGCTCGTGGACAAGGACAAGGATCCGACGTGGAGCCCGGCCCGGCTCGAGGACGTCTCGACCGAGGACGTGGCCGGGCACTTCGAGCCCGTGTCCGGGGTGGACCCGCTGCAGCTCGGCTGAGCCCGCCCCGACGGACCGCGCCCCGTGGTCCCGTGTGGGGACCGCGGGGCGCCGTGCTGGGTGGGGCGACCGGGTGGGGCCCCGGACGTCAGGCGATCAGGCCGCGACCCACGATCATGCGCATGATCTCGTTGGAGCCCTCGAGGATCCGGTGCACGCGCAGGTCCCGGACGAGCTTCTCCACGCCGTACTCGTGCAGGTAGCCGTAGCCGCCGTGCAGCTGCAGGGCGGTGTCGGCGGCCTCGTAGCCGTGTTCGGTGGCCACGAGCTTGGCCATGGCGCACAGGCGCACGGTGTCCGGGTCGTTGCGGTCCAGGGCGTCCGCGGCGCGCATGAGCATCGTGTGGGCGGTCTCCAGCTTCACGGACATGTCCGCGAGCTCGAAGACGAGGGCCTGCTTGGTGGTGAGCGGCTCGCCGAACGCGCTGCGCTCCTTGAGGTAGCGGGTGGCCTTGTCCAGGGCGGCCAGGCCGCCGCCGATCGAGCAGGCGCCGATGTTCAGGCGGCCGCCGTTGAGGCCCTTCATGGCGATGCGGAAGCCGTCGCCCTCCTCGCCGAGGCGGTCGGCCACGGGCACGCGGACGTCCTCGAAGATCACCTGGCGCGTGGGCTGGGTGTGCCAGCCCATCTTCTTCTCGTTGGGGCCGAAGGACAGGCCGGGGGTGTCCTTGTGGACCACGACGGCGGAGATCCCCCGGGCGCCCGTGTCCGCGGTGCGGCACATCACCACGTAGCAGTCGGACGCGCCGGCGCCGGAGATGAACTGCTTGACGCCGTTGAGGACGTAGTGGTCGCCGTCGCGGACGGCGCGAGTCTTCAGCGCGGCCGCGTCCGAGCCGGCGCCGGGCTCGGTGAGGCAGTAGCTGGCCAGGTGCGCCATGCCCGCGAGGTCGGGGATCCAGCGGGCGCGCTGCTCGTCGCTGCCGAAGGAGTCGATCATCCAGGCGACCATGTTGTGGATGGAGATGTAGGCGGCGAAGGCCGGGTCCGCCTTGGCGAGCTCCTCGAAGATCAGGATCGCGTCCGTGCGCTCCAGGCCGGTGCCGCCGTGCTCCTCCCCCACGTAGATGCCGCCCAGGCCGAGCTCGCCCGCCTCGGCGAGGACGTCCACCGGGAAGTGCTTCTCGGCGTCCCAGTCGAGGGCGTGCGGGGCGACGCGCTGCTCGGCGAAGTCGCGGACGGCGTCGACCAGGGCCTTCTGGTCGTCGGTGATGGGGAACATGGGTTCGTCCTCCTGGGGCTCGGGCCGGCCGCGCGGGCGGTCCACGACGGGGTGGTGCGGGGGTGACACCGCGGGCGGCGACAGGGTGTGACTGTCGTCACCACGATAATAGGACATCCAATGATCAGCCGTGTCGCCGCCGGGCCGTGGGCTAGCGTGCTCCCCGTGCAGACCACCACCAGCCCCACCGCGGACTCGCCCACCGGCCCCCGCTCCCACCCCTCCGGCCGCACGGAACAGCTGTTCGGCATCCGCCGCCATGCGCTGATGACCGAGCGGAACGGCGCCCTCAACCCGGCCGCGTTCGAGGTCGGCCCGTGGTGCCTCGACCTGGACGGCCGGCCCACCGGCGCGGCGGCCACCGTGATCATGGACAACGCCACCGCGGTGGCCGTGCACCACGCGGCCCGAGACATCGAGACCGTGGTCACCACCGAGCTGCAGGTCAACGTGCTCGGCCCGCTGCCCGCCTTCGACGCGGCGGTCGCGGCCGGGGACGAGGACGGCCCGCTGCTGGAGTGCTGGACCCGCCCGCTGGCCTGGGATGCCGCCGGCGGCGTGGCCCGCGCGTGGCTCGAGGACGCGGACGGGCGTCGCGTGGTCGAGGCGACCGGCTGGTTCCAGTCGGTGCCGGCCGGAGCGCCGGAGCGGATGGCCGCGTTCGTCGCGGCCGGGCGGCTGCCCCGCAGGGCCGAGACCCGCGTGCCCATGCCGGGGCTGCTGGCCGCCCGCCCCGAGTCGCTGCCGACGGCCGATCCGGACGTGCGCCCCGCCGTCGCTGCCGCGGCGAGCGCGGGCGCCCGCTTCGCCCCGAAGCCGGAGCTGGCCAACCCGTCGGGCGCGGTCCACGGCGGGGCCATGACGCTGCGGGCGGTCACCGCCGCGCAGGCGGCCATGCCGGACCGCGAGCGCTACGACGTCCAGGCCGTGCGCGTGGTGTTCGTGCGCCCGGGCCACGGCGAGATGGTCGCCCTCACGCGGGTGCGGCACGCGGGCCGGTCCCTGCGCCTCGTGGACGTGGACCTCGTGCCGGTCGGCGCCGACGGCGTCCCCGTGGCCGACAAGCCGATGGTCCAGGTGCAGGTCACCTTCCGAGCTGCCCGGAGCTGACGCCCCGCACGCCCGAGCGCCCGAGCGCTTTCGAACGTGAGAGAGGCCCTATCCCACGTTCAAAAGCGCTCATTCCCCCGACATCACGTTCGAAAGTCCGGGGAGGAGGAGGCGTCGCCGTCGTGGGGCCGGCTCAGCGGCCCACGGTGCCGAAGCGGGAGGCCACGGGGGCCGTGAAGGCGGGCTTCAGGAAGAACCAGGCGGCGGCGGTGACCGCCACGCTCACGAGGAACACCACGAGGCCCCACGCGTCGGTGGCGCCGCCGCGCGAGGTGTACATGTGGTTCAGGTTCGTCAGCAGGCCCGTGAAGGCCACGAGGAACACGTGCACCACGATGAACGCCACGAAGAAGACCATCACCGGGAAGTGCACCTTGCGGGCCACCTCCATGGGGAACGCCTTGTTCAGTCCCTTGGCCTCCGTGGGGAACCACGAGGACATGCGCCAGCCCGTGAGGGCGGCGAGCGGGGCGGCCACGAACACCACCAGCGCGTAGGAGAGCATCTGCAGCGCGTTGTAGTGCACCCAGCCGTTCTCCGTGGGCCAGTCCAGGGACAGGTATTGGATGCCGGCGGACAGGGCGTGCTGGAACACGTGCGGGTCCGTGGGCACGATCCGCGCCCAGTGGCCGGTGACGATCAGCAGCACCACGAAGATCGCGCCGTTGAGCAACCACAGCGCGTCGAGGGCCTGGTGCATCCAGATGGTGAGCGAGAACTTCTTCGGGGTGTTGCCCCGCGCGGAGAACAGGCCGTCCTTCGTCGGCGTGAAGTTGGCCGGAGGCCGTGTCTCGTGGCGGATCTGCAGGCCCGTCCGGATGATCAGCACCATCAGGAACATGTTCAGGAAGTGCTGCCAGCCCATCCACCAGGGCATCCCCTCGGGGGTGCCCTCGGGCAGGACCGGGTGCCCGTCGTAGGTCGCGATGAAGTCCGCCACCGGGTCCAGGCTCCGCAGCCAGCGTCCGGCCAGCACCGCGAGCAGCGCCAGCACCACGACGCCGGCCACCGCCGGCAGCGCCTTGCGCAGACGGGACGGGGCGGCGGACTCGGCGGCGTCCGTCTCCGCGGCCCGAGCGGGCGTGCCGGGGGCGGCACCGGGGGCGGCCCGGGGCGGCTGCGCGGCGGAGGCCGGCGGGGCCGAACGGGTGTCCGGCGCGGTGGGGGCCGGCTCCGCGGTCGGCGCCGCGGCCACGGGGGCGGCGACGGCCGGTGCCGCATCGGCCGGCTCGGCGACGACCGGCCGGGCCGGCGCCGCGGCGGCGGGCTCGGCCGCGGACTCGGCGGTGGCCGGCTCCGGTGCGACGACCTCCTGCGCCACCGTCTCCGGCGCGGTGGGGGCGCCCACGGCGGCCAGCTCGGTGAACCACTCCCCCTCCCGGGCGAACGGCACGTACCCGGCCATGCGTCGCCGCTCCGCGAGCGGCACGAGGTCGGACTCCACGGGCGCGGCGGGCGCACCGGTCGCGGCGGCGGCGACGGCGGCCGCCACGTCCGGCACGACGGGCTCGGTCTCCGCGGGTGCGGGGGCCCGCGTCGGGGACGCCGAGGCGGCGATCGGCTCGGGGGCGGCGGCCGGGGTCGATCCCGCGGCCGGAGTGGGGGCACCGCCGAGCCACTCGGCCTCGCGGGCGAACGGGACGTACCCGGCCATGCGGCGTCGCGCGGACAGGGGCGTCAGGGCCGACGCCGACGCGGTCGGCGCCACCGGGGCGGCGGGCGCGACCACCGGGGCGGGGGCCGCCGTCGTGGTGTCCTGCGCCGGGGCGGGGGCGGGCTCGGTCTCGGCCGGGGCGCCCTTCAGGGGGACGTAGCCGGCCATTCGCTGCTTGGGCATGCTTCTCCTCGTCCGAGGGGCGCGGTCCGCAGCGGACCGCGCCCGCACCGGTTCAGCCGCGGCGGGTGCGCAGCTGCTCGATGACCTGCGGGACCACCTGGAAGATGTCCCCGACCACGCCGAAGTCGGCGTGCTCGAAGATCTCGGCGTCCTCGTTCTTGTCGATCGCCACGATGGTCTTGGCGGTCTTCATGCCGGCCAGGTGCTGGATGGCGCCGGAGATGCCGAGGGCGATGTACAGGTTCGGGGACACGATCACGCCGGTCTGGCCCACCTGGCGCTCGGCCGCGGTGTAGCCGGAGTCGACGGCGGCACGCGAGGCGCCCACGGCGGCGCCGAGCTCGTCGGCGAGCTGCTCGACGATCGCGAAGCCCTCCTCGGAGCCCACGCCGCGTCCGCCGGCGACGACGGTCTTGGCGCCGCGCAACGGCGGACGGGCGGAGTTCTGCGTGCGGGCGTTCACCTCGAGCACCCGGGCGCCGGCGGTCACCGGGCCCAGCTCGGCGGCGGCCAGCTCCACGACCTCGGGCGCCTCGACGGCCGGGGCCCGGTCCGCGACGGCGCCGGGGCGCATGGTGATGATCCGGGGGCCGCCCTCGCCGGTGGACTCGCTGAGGTAGTCGCCTCCGAACACGGAGTGGCGGGCGATGACCTCGTCGTCGGCCCAGCGCAGCCCCACGGCATCCGCGCAGACGGGGCCGCGGGCGCGGACGGACAGGCGGCCGGCCACCGCGCGGGACTCAGGACTGCCGGAGAGCAGCACGGCCACGGGCGCGGTGCGGGCGGCCGCGGCGGCGAGGGCCTGCACGGCGGCGTCGCCGAGGGTGGTGGCGGCGTCGTCGGCCACGAGGACGTGGACGCGCGTGGCGCCGTACTCCCCCAGCCGGGCGACGGCGGCGTCCCTGCCCTCCGCATCGGTCACGAGGACGGCCTCGGGCACGCCCACGGAGGCGGCCGCGCCGAGCAGCTCGGCCACGACCGGGCGGAGCGCGCCGTCCGCGCCGATCTCGGCGTGCACCAGCACGGTCTGGCCGCTGTTCGCGGCGTCGGTCTGCGTCGTCATCTCGGTCTCCTCCACGTTCGCGCTCACACGAGCCCCCGACCCGCGAGGAACTCCACCAGCCGCTCGGCGGCGGTGCCGTCGTCGGTGATCTTCTCGCCCGCGGCGCGCTCGGGACGCGTGTCCGCCGAGACCATCACGGAGCGGTAGGCGGCCTCGGCCGGGCCCGCGGCGATGCCGAGGTCGGCCAGGGACAGCACGGTGAGCGGCTTCTTCTTGGCCGCCATGATGTTCTTGAAGTTCGGGAACCGCGGCTCGGCGGTCTTCTCCGTCAGGCTCGCCACGGCGGGCAGGGCGACGGCGGCGCGCACGTCCGCGTCCGAGGTCGCCACGGTGCCGATCAGCTCGCCGTCGGCCAGCTCGGGGGCCTCGGCGTGCGGCAGGTAGGGCCGCTCCAGGAGCTCGGCGACCATGGCCGGCACCACGCCGGTGCCGCCGTCCGTGGACACCGTGCCGGCGAGCACGAGGTCGGCGCCCTCCTTCTCGACGGCCGCGGCGATCACGCGAGCCGTCTGCACGGCGTCCGAGCCGACGAGTGCGTCGTCGGTGATCTGCACGGCGGAGTCCGCGCCCATGGCCAGCATCTTGCGTAGGGTCTTCGAGGAGTCCTCGGGGCCCACCGTCAGGGCCACGACCTCGATGTCCGCGCCGGCGTCCCGCCAGCCCAGGGCGACTTCCATGACCCGCTCGCTGATCTCGTCCGGCACGGGCTCGGCCGCGCCGTCGCGCACCACCCAGCCGGTCTCCAGGCTCAGCTCACGCTCCTGCCACGTGTCCGGCACCTGCTTGGCCAGCACCAGGATCTTCACGGCCTCTCCTCCTCGGCTCACGGTCTCGCCCCGGGGCCTCCGCCCCGAGCACGGTGACTTACGCTACAGACTACGGGTCCGCGCACATCCGGGCCGCATGACCCCCGCGCGGGAGCGGCCGGGGCCGCCGTCGTCGGCCCGTGCGTCCGGACCATGATCGCCCGAACCGAGGAGGCACCGTGAGCCCCGCCGCCCCGCCCGCCGAGCCGCCGGCCGCCGAGGACCGGCCCCGGGTCCCGGCGGTGCCCGCCTCCTCCCTCGTGCTGGTCCGGCCCGGGGCCGGCGGCGAGATCTCGGTGTTCACCGTCCGCCGCGCCGGGACCATGGCCTTCAGCGCCCACGCCACGGCCTTCCCCGGCGGCCGCGTGGACCCCGCGGACGACCTGTCGGACCGATTGTGGGAGGGCACGGATCTGGCCGACTGGGGCCGGCGCCTGGGGCTGCCGCGCGAACCCGTGGACGCCCACGGCACCCTCACGGAGCTCGACCCCGCCGAGGGCGCCGGCCGCGTGCTGGCCGCCGCCGTCCGCGAGACGTTCGAGGAGACCGGAGTGCTCCTGGCCCGGGACGCCGTCACCGGCACCCCCGTGGACCCGGCCCGGGTGGCCGCGTTCCCCGACGAGCTGCGCGACGCCGTCGAGCGCCACGAGGTGGACTTCGGGGAGCTGCTCGACCGCGAGGGGCTGCGCCCCGACGCCGGCGCGCTCGTGCCGTGGTCCCGGTGGATCACCCCGCACGGGGGCCCGCGCCGCTACGACACGTTCTTCTTCGCCGTCCACCTGCCGCAGGGCCAGTCCCCCGAGCGGATGTCCTCCGAGGCGGCCAGCCACGGCTGGGCGTCCCCCGCCGAGCTGCTGCGCCGCTTCCGGGTCGGTAAGGTCAACCTGATGGCCCCCACGTGGTGGCAGCTGCGCACCCTGGTCGACGCCGGCGAGGACGTCCACGCGGGCCGCTCCCGGTTCGAGCCCCTCGAGGGGGTCATGCTCGTGGCCGGGCAGGGGCCCGTGTTCCCCCACGCGGACGAGTATCTGCGTGACCTGACGGCGTTCCGTGCGGCCGCGCAGGTGGAGGAGTCCAAGGACAACATCCTCTGAGCGCTCCCGTCTCCGGTCCGTGCGGTGGGCGACGGGCCGGAGAGCAGCGCGGACCACGAGCCGCGACCCCATGGCCTGCCGGGCCCCGTGCCCCTAGTCTGGTCTGCACCGGATCACCCGGCTCCGCGCGTCCGGCCCCCACCCCCGGCCACCGCGCGTCCCGCTCGCACCCTAGGAGCACTGCATGGCGCTCAGCGTCCTCGACCTGTTCTCGATCGGCATCGGCCCGTCCTCGTCCCACACCGTGGGACCCATGCGCGCCGCCCGCCGCTTCACGGACAGCATGGGCCAGCACGGCGTCCTCGAGCGCACGGCCCGCGTGCACGCCGAGCTGTTCGGCTCGCTGGCGGCCACCGGAGTGGGCCACGGCTCGGACACCGCGGTGCTGCTCGGCCTGGCCGGCCAGGACCCCGAGACCATCGACCCGGACGCCTGCACCGGGCTCGTGGCGGAGATCGTCACGGGCGGTCGGCTGCCCCTGGACGGGCGCCACGAGATCGCCTTCGACCGGCAGGCGGACCTGACGCTGCACATGCGCGAGTCCCTGCCCGGGCATCCGAACGGCATGCGCCTGACCGCCTACGACGACGCCGGCGAACAGCTCCACACCCGCGACTACTACTCGGTGGGCGGCGGCTTCGTGGTCACCTCGGACGAGCTCGAGGCCGAGCTGGACGCCACCAAGGACGTCAACCGCACCGACGACGGCGACACCGGCGAACCGTACCCCTTCTCCACGGGCGCCGAGCTCGCCGCCCGCTGCCGCGAGGCCGGCCTGAGCATCGCGGAGCTCATGCTCGCCAACGAGGCCACCCGCCACGACCTCGACGAGCTGCGCACCCAGCTGCTGGCCATCTGGGCCGTCATGGAGGAATGCGTCCACAACGGCGTGACCCGCACCGAGCCGATCCTGCCCGGCGGACTGCAGGTCCGCCGTCGGGCCCCCGCGCTGCGGGAGCACCTGCTCCAGACCACCGACCGCACCGACCCCATGTGGGCCATGGAGTGGGTCAACCTCTTCGCGCTCGCGGTGAACGAGGAGAACGCCTCGGGCGGGCGCATCGTCACCGCGCCCACGAACGGCGCCGCGGGCATCATCCCGGCCGTCATGCTCTACTACATGCGCTTCGTGCTCCCCGAGGGCGCCACGCAGCAGGAGCGGGACGACAAGGTGGTCGAGTTCCTGCTCACCGCGGCGGCGATCGGCATCCTGTACAAGCGCAACGCCTCCATCTCCGGCGCCGAGGTCGGCTGCCAGGGCGAGGTCGGCTCGGCCTGCTCCATGGCGGCGGGCGCCCTGTGCGCCGTGCTCGGCGGCACCGTGGACCAGGTGGAGAACGCGGCCGAGATCGGGATCGAGCACAACCTCGGGCTGACGTGCGACCCCGTGGGCGGCCTCGTCCAGGTGCCGTGCATCGAACGCAACGCGATCGCGTCGGTGAAGGCCATCAACGCGGCCCGGCTGGCGCTGCTGGGGGACGGCTCGCACCGGGTGACCCTGGACCAGGCCATCACGACCATGCGCGACACCGGCGCGGACATGAAGTCCAAGTACAAGGAGACCTCGCGCGGCGGCCTGGCCGTGAACGTCATCGAGTGCTGATCGCCCGGGTCCGCGGCCCAGCGCCGCTCCGGTCGGGACGGACGGGGCACCCGTCCGCTACCGTGGGGCCCGACCCGCACCCTGCCCCCGAGCGCGAGAGGACCGACGTGGCCATTCATCCTGTGGACGCGACCCTGGAGGCCGCGAAGATCGATCCCGACCAGCGTGCCGAGAGGCTCAAGGGCGTGAAGCTCGACGGCGCCGGCTGGAAGTACGCGCTCACACGCGCGCTCAAGGAGTTCGGCAACGACGGCGGCACCGACCTGGCCGCGAAGCTCACCTACTACCTGGTGCTCTCGCTGGCTCCTTCCCTGCTGGCCGTGTTCTCCATCCTGTCCCTCGTGCTCGCCTCCAACCGCGGGGCCATCGACGATCTGCTGGGGGAGCTGACCGGCCTGGTCCCGAGCGACTACCAGCCGCTCGTCACGAACCTGGTGACCACCATGAGCGACTCGGCCGGCTCAGGCGGCGGGATCATCGCCCTCATCATCGGCATCGCGACCGCCCTGTGGTCCGCCTCCGCGTACGTGAAGGCGTTCAACCGCTCGGCCAACACGGTGTACGGCTACGAGGAGGGCCGCGGCCTGGTGAAGCTGACGCTGACCAACCTGCTCACCACGCTCATCCTGATCGTGGGCATCGTGGTCGTGCTGCTCTCGCTGGCGCTGAACCGCTCGCTCGTGGACGGCTTCCTCCAGCCGATCGCCGGGCCGCTCGGCATGACCGGCGTGGTGAACTTCCTCTCGGACACGTTCCTGCCGGTGTGGGCGTGGGCGAAGTGGCCTGTCGTCGTCGTGATCCTGCTGGTGCTGATCGCGACCCTGTACTACACCACCCCGAACGTCCAGAAGCCGCGCTTCCACCTCTTCGGCCCCGGCAACATCGTGGCGCTGGTGGGCATGGTGCTGGCCGCGGTGGCCCTGTCCGTGTACTTCACGCAGTTCGCCGGCTACTCGGCGTACGGTGCGATCGGCACGGTCATGGCGCTGCTGTTCGCCCTGTGGATCTTCAACATCGTGCTGCTGCTCGGCCTGGAGGTCGACGCCGAGGTGGAGCGTGCCCGCCAGCTCGAGGCCGGCCTGCCCGCCGAGGCTCGGGTGCAGCTGCCCCCGAAGGACGTGGCCGGGGTGGAGAAGCGCGCCGAGAAGCAGACGGCCGTGGAGGAGCGCGGCTACGAACTGCGGGCGGTCCACGAGGGCCGCTGACCGCGCCCGGCGCGGCGCCGAGCGCACGTTCCGCACCGACAACGACGGCCGCTCACCTGGCGAGGTGGGCGGCCGTCGTCGTGCGCGGGGCCCTCAGCGCCGGGCCGCGCGGTAGCCGCCCGCCTGCGCCGCGGAGGCGGAGGCGTAGCAGTGGCGCGCGTTGGTCTTGCCGTAGTGCTGCTGACCGGGCATGTGGTAGATGCCCGAGTTGTCGTTGGCCTTGACCGGGTGGGAGTCCGGGCACACGGAGTCGGCTCCGCTCACCGGCCCCGCGTCGCCGGCCGCGGGGGCCGCCTCCGGGGCGGGGGCCGGGGCCGCCTCCGGGATGGGCTCGGCCGCGGTGCCGCACTCCCCGGAGAACCTGCCGACGCCGTTCGCCCGGGCCTCCTCCCACGCCGCCTCGACCTCGGGCAGGAAACGGTCGTTGCCGTCGAAGACCGCCGGCTCGCCGTAGCCCAGGCGGGCCATCTCGGCGTTGAGCAGGACGCCGTCGGCGTACACGCCGGCGAGGAGGCGGTCGTAGCGGTCGTAGAGCCGGCGATCGTACCGCAGCACCACCGTGTCGCCGGGGCTGATCATCGACTTCAGCGCCGCCGTCGCCTCCGGTCCCATGCACTCGACCGGCTTCGAGGGGTGGTGGGTCTCGGGGGTGTCGATGTTGAGCAGGCGCACCCGCGTGGACACCTCGCCGAGGGTCACGCGGAGCGTGTCGCCGTCCGAGATCGACTCGACCGTGACCACGTCTCCCTCGACGTCGGCCGGGGCGGCGGGCGCCGCCGGCTCGGCACTGCGGGAGCCCTCAGCGGCACGCGACTCGGCGGCCCCGCTCGAGGACGACGCTGCGGCGCGCGAGCTCTGCGCGGCGGAGGAGGCGGCCAGCGACGACGCAGCGGCACGGCTCGTCGCAGCCGCGTCGACGGAGGGGGTGGGCGTCGTCGGCATCGTGCTGACCGACGCGGAGGTGTCGGCATCGCTCGCCGGGGTGACGCCGTCGTCGGTGGCGGTGCAGCCGGTGAGCAGGAGCAGGGACAGTGCGGCCGCGGGGAGCGCCGCGCGCAGACGGGCAAGGGGCACGAGGATCCTGGAGGGGAAGGGACGGGGACATGACGAAGGCCCCGCCGTGAGGCGGGGCCTTCGGATCACCACATCATCGCATGTGGGAGGCACAGGTGTTGCCGCACGTCACGACAGCATCGGTCCCCGTTCCGTCAATGACGACGGGGGTCAGCGACGGCCGTCGATGGGGTCGCCGCCGCCGTCGAGTGCGTCGAGGACGAGGTCGCGGGCCTCGCCCGTCGCGGACCGGCGGGAGAGCAGCAGCGCGGCCAGCCAGCACAGCAGGACGATCGCCGCGCCGCCCCACGCCAGGAGGGCGAGGCTGCCCGAGAGCAGCCCCGTGCCGTCCGCGCGGCCGACGCCGATCCACACCAGACCCCACGCGAGCGCGAACGCCGGAGCCGGGCGGCCGCCGTTGTACACGGCCGTGAACGCGCCGATCAGCACGGCCACCACGAGCATCACCTTCGCCCAGAGGGACGACTGCCCCGGATCGCCGACGACGCCGGTCGAGGCCAGCCACGCGGCCAGGTTCGCCACGGCGGCGATCGAGACCCAGCCCAGATGCAGGCCCTGCACCCCGTCCAGGAGGATCCGCTCCCCCCAGCTGTGCGCGCGGACGGATTCGAGGAGCACCAGGATCCACGCCAGGCACGTCAGCAGCAGCGCGATCACCACGACGCTCAGCCCCAGCAGCCCGGCCTGCACCGTCCAGATCCACGCGGCGTTGAGCAGCACCGAGACCAGGATCCACGGTCGCAGGCGGTCGTGACGGGCGGACTGGGCCGAGGCGAGGAACTGCCACACGGCGTACGCCAGCAGCCCCGCGTAGATCACGGACCAGATGCCGAACGCGGGGGTCGCCGGGGAGACCCAGGTGGCGTCCGGGCCGAGCCAGCCGCCCGCGGCCTCGGCCACGGGGGTCAGGCCGCCGACGACGCCGGAGCCCAGGAACGCGGCCACGACCGCGAGGATCACGACCACGAGCATGGCCACCCGGCCGCCCGTCGAGGACAGCCCCGTCCCCGAGCTGGGGACGCGCGCCGCGGCGTCGGGGCCGAAGGGGCTGCGGGACGGGCCGAGGTCGGTGGCGGTGCTCATGGGTGCTCCCGTGGGGTGATCGTCGGGGGTGTGCCCCGGGCGGGGCGGGTCTCAGGGTCAGCGTAGCCGCCGGGCCCATCGCGGGCACGGGCCACCGCGGCCTAGGGTGGGGGCATGCGCACTTCCTCCCCGATAGGACTCCTGCTGGACGTGGACGCCCCCGTGGCCTCCACCGAGACCCGGACCGTGCCGGAGGGGATCATCGACGTGCTCGTCCGCCTCGCGAGGCGCGGGGTGCCGGTCGGCTTCAACACGGGCCGCTCCACGGACTTCCTCCTGCACAACCTGATCGCCCCGCTGCGCGACGCGGGCCTCCCGGACGACGCTCCCTTCCACGCGATCTGCGAGAAGGGCGCCGTGTGGTTCCCGTTCTCCGCGGTGCCCTCCGGGGACCTGCCCGACGTCACCGTGGACGGCACCGCCCCGGACTGGCTCCGCACCGACCCGGACATGGCCATCGACGCGGACACCCGTGACGCGATCTGGGCCCTCAACGATGAGCGCGCCGGGGACCTGCAGTTCACCGACCGCACCAAGCTGGCCATGGTCTCCCTCGAGAAGACGGTCGGCGCGGACCAGACGGAGTACGAGCGGGTGCGCGACGACGTCGCCGCGGGCGTCGAGGATCTGCTCGCCGAGCGCGGACTCGCCGAGGAGGTGCGCGTGGCCCCCTCGGTGATCTCGGTGGACGTCGAGCACCGCTCCTCCGGCAAGGACCTGGGCGTCGAGCGCTGCTTCGACCTGCTGGCGGAGGCGGGCACCCCGGTGCCCGAACGCTGGCTCACCGCGGGCGACTCGCGCAGCGACTACGCCATGGCCGACCGGCTGCACGAGCGCGGACTCGCCGTGGAGCACATGGACGTGCGGCCCGCCGACGGCGTCCCCGAGAAGCCCTACGGCGTGGTGACGGCGGCGATCCTCGCCGAACGCGGCATCGGCGACGCCGACGACGTCCACGAGCGGGCGGGCGAGTCCCTGCTGCGCTGGGTGGAGCGCGACCTGCTGCGCTGACCAGGCCGGACGCCCCCTCTGCGGACGGCCGACCCTCCCCGGGCCTGGACCTCGACCCCTAGCGTGGAAGGGAATGCCGCGCCCCTGCCGAACCGGCCCGGGCGCCTCCCGACCAGAGAGAGGTTCCACCGTGGCCACCGTCGCCCAGAACATCGTCGAGACCCTCCACGCCTCGGGCGTGCGCCGCATGTACGGCGTGCCCGGGGACTCCCTCAACGGGCTGACCGAGGCCCTGCGCTCCCACGGCGGCATCCAGTGGGTGCACACCCGGCACGAGGAGACCGCGGCCTTCGCCGCCTCCGCCGAGTCCCAGCTCACGGACGAGCTCGCGGTCTGCGTGGGCTCGTGCGGTCCGGGCAACCTCCACCTGATCAATGGCCTGTTCGACGCGCAGCGCTCCCGCACCCCGGTGCTCGCGATCGCCGCGCACATCCCGTCGGAGGAGATCGGCTCGGGCTACTTCCAGGAGACCCACCCGCAGGACCTGTTCCGCGAGTGCTCCGTCTACGTGGAGCACGTCTCCTCGGCGGACCAGATGCCCCGTATGCTGCGCACCGCGATGCGGGCCGCCGTCGAGCAGCGGGGCGTGGCCGTGCTCGTGATCCCGGGCGACGTGGCCCTCACCGAGCTCTCCGCGAAGCCCGAGGTGATCCGTCACACGCCGTCCCGCGTCATCCCGGCCGACTCCGTGCTGCGCGAGGCCGCCGAGGCCCTGGACTCGTCCAAGCGGATCACCATCCTGGCCGGCGCGGGTGCGGCCGGCGCCCACGACGAGGTCGTGGCCCTGGCGGAGCGCCTGCAGGCCCCGATCGTCCACGCGCTGCGCGGCAAGGACCGGATCGAGTACGACAACCCGTATGACGTCGGCTTGACCGGCCTGCTCGGCTTCGCCTCCGGCTACCACGCGCTCAAGGAGGCCGAGACGCTGCTGATCCTCGGCTCCTCCCTGCCGTACCGGCAGTTCTACCCCGAGGACGCCACGGTCATCCAGGTGGACGTGCGCGGCGAGCAGATCGGCCGACGGGTGGCCGTGGACGTGCCGCTCGTGGGCGGCGTGAAGGAGACGGCCCAGGCCCTGCTGCCGCTGCTGCGCGGGAACTCGTCGTCGGCGTTCCTGGACAAGGCGCTCAAGCACTACGCCAAGACCCGCAAGGACCTCGACCAGCTGGCCACCCCGGGCCGTGGACGCGTGCACCCGCAGTATGTGGCCCGCCTCCTCGACGAGCTGGCCGACGACGACGTGGTGTTCCTGCCCGACGTCGGCTCCCCGGTGGTCTGGGCCTCCCGGTACCTGACGATGAACGGGCGCCGCCGGATCATCGGCTCCCTGTCCCACGGCTCCATGGCCAACGCGGTTACCCAGGCGGTCGGCGCCCAGGCGGTCGACCCCACCCGCCAGGTGGTGGCGATGGCCGGCGACGGCGGGCTGGCCATGATGCTCGGCGAGCTGATGTCGTTCGTGCAGAACGGCCTGCCCGTGAAGACGCTCGTGTTCGACAACGACTCGCTGAACTTCGTGGAGCTCGAGATGATGGCCGCCGGGTTCGTCCCCTACGGGACGAGCCTGGAGAACCCGGACTTCGCGGCGATCGCGGAGGCGATCGGCATCAAGGGCTTCCGCGCGGACCACACGACGGACCTGCCCGCGGTGATGCGCGAGTTCCTCGCCCACGACGGGCCGGCGCTGCTGGTGGTCAAGACCGAGCGTCAGGAGCTGACGATCCCGCCGAGCATCGAGTTCGAGCAAGCCAAGGGCTTCGCGCTCTACGCCATGCGCACCGTCCTGGACGGCAAGGGCACCAAGCTGCTCGACCTCGCGAAGGCGAACCTGCGCCAGCTCTTCTGACCTGCCGCGCACGACGACGGCCCGGACGCTGGCGGCGTCCGGGCCGTCGTCGTGGTGGGGCGGGGAGAGCCCAGCCCCGCCGGTAGGTCAGGCGCGGTGGGCGCCGCCCTCGGCGACGATCGGGTGCTCGGCCGTGCCGGCGACGCCCTGGGTGATCAGGCCGTCGGCGCGGTGCTCCCAGAAGTCCGCGTTGCGGATGCCGAGCGGGCGCGGGTCGAACTGCGGGTCGAGACCCTGGCGCTTCTGTGCGCGGTAGTCCTTGAGGGCCTTGAGGGCCGGGCCCTGCAGCACCAGGATGCCGAGGATGTTCAGCCAGGCCATGGAGCCCACGCCGATGTCGCCGAGGCCCCAGGCCGCACCCGTGGTGGCGACGGCGCCGTAGGCCACCGACACGAGGATCAGGGCCTGCAGGAAGCGCAGCGCGACGCGGCGGACCATGCCGTTGCGCAGGTTGCGCGTGAGAAACACGATGTTGACCTCGGCCATGTAGTAGTACGCCACGATCGTGGTGAAGGCGAAGAACGCCAGCGCCACGGCCACGAACGTGGGGCCGAAGCCGGAGAACATGGCGTCGAAGCCGGTCTGGACGAAGGCCGGGCCCTCGGAGGCCGTCGGCGAGACGATGCCCTCGAACAGCAGGCCGGAGCCGGACCCGTCCGAGTACACCCGGTAGGCGCCCGTGGAGATGATGATGAACGCGGTGGCCGAGCAGACGAAGAGCGTGTCGATGTACACGGCGAACGCCTGCACGAAGCCCTGCTTGGCTGGGTGCGAGACCTCGGCGGCCGCGGCGGCGTGCGGGCCCGTGCCCTGGCCGGCCTCGTTGGAGTAGACGCCGCGCTTCACGCCCCACTGGATGGCGAGGCCGAGGATCGCGCCGAACACGGCGTGCACGCCGAACGCGCTGGCGAAGATGGAGCCGAAGACCTCGGGGATCTGGTCGAAGTTCAGGAACAGCACGATCAGCGCGAGGATGATGTACAGCACGGCCATCACGGGCACCACGTAGACGGCGAACGTCGCGATGCGCTTCACGCCGCCCAGGACGATGAAGGCCAGCAGGATGACCATGGCCAGGGCCACGACCCAGGCGGGCACGGCCCACGCCTCGCCCACGGCCGCGGCCACGCCGTTGGCCTGCACGCCCGGCAGGAAGTAGCTGGTGGCGAAGACGGTGACGACGGCGAACAGGATCGCGTACGCCTTGAAGGCGGGGGCGGCGGCCGTGTGCTTGTAGGCCTTCTCGAAGTAGTACGCCGGGCCGCCGCGGTACTCGCCGGTGTCCGGGTCGCGCTCCTTGTAGATCTGGCCGAGCGTGGACTCGATGAAGGATGTGGCGGCGCCGAGCAGGGCCATGACCCACATCCAGAACACGGCGCCGGGGCCGCCGAACGCGATGGCCGTGGCGACGCCGCCGATGTTGCCCATGCCGACGCGGCCGGCGAGCGACATCATGAGGGACTGGAGGGACGAGGTGCCGTCCGCGGAGTCCTGGCCCTCGCGGAGCTGCTTCACCATGTCCGGGATGTTCACGAACTGCAGGAACAGGGTCCGGATGGTGAAGTAGAGGCCGACGATCAGGCAGAGCCAGATCAGGGCCGGGGACCAGATGACGTCGTTCACGGCGGTGATGAGATCTGCGAAGGACATGGGGTCTCCAGATCGGGGTGGGGATGGCCGGTGCGGTGCGAGCTCCGAGCGGCGGCCGCCGGCGGTCCCGGACGACTGGGGAGAAGGATACGCGCAAATGTGACCCGCGTCTCGCATCCAGCGTGGCGGATCGGGAGTCCGGGCGCGCGGCCCGCGACGACAGCGGCCCCGGACATGCGAAAAGCCCCGGAACCACTGGGGTCCCGGGGCTTGCCCGCGGAGGATGGGGGATTTGAACCCCCGAGGGCTGTTAACCCAACACGCGTTCCAGGCGTGCGCCATAGGCCGCTAGGCGAATCCTCCTTGGTGCGCCCCCATGCGGCGGACCGCGCGAGGGCAGGTTCCATCATAACCAGATCGTCCTGGGCCGCGCCAATCCTCCGCGGGAGGCGCGAGCTCGGCCCGAGCCTCCCCGCGGCCCGAATCGCCGCGCCCGCCGCCACCCTGCTAGACTCTTCGACGGCCCCTCACGTGGTGTCATCTCGCTGAACTCCCCCAGGACCGGAAGGTAGCAAGGGTAGGTGGGCTCTGGCAGGTGCGTGAGGGGTCTTCACTTTCCCCAGGAGATCCCATGCCCGCCGGACGCTACGCCCCCTCCCCCACGGGAAGCCTGCACCTGGGCAACCTGCGCACCGCGCTCGTCGCGTGGCTCGCGGCGCGCGCCACGGACCGTGCCTTCCTGCTGCGGGTCGAGGACCTGGACCGCGTCCGCTCCGGGGCCGAGGCTGACCAGCGGGCGGACCTGGCCGCCGTCGGGCTGGACTGGGACGCCGAGCCGGTGCGCCAGTCCGAGCGCACCGCCCTGTACGACGCCGCCGTGGCCGCCCTGCGCGCCGCGCACGGCACGGACGCGGTCTACGAGTGCTTCTGCTCCCGCAAGGACATCGCCGAGGCGACGTCGGCCCCGCACCCGAGGCCCGACGACGGTGCCCCCGCCTCCGGCGGCACCGTGCCGCTGCGTCCGCCCGGCTTCTATCCGGGCACCTGCCGCGGCCTGACCGAGGCCGAGCGGGCCGAGCGACGGCGGGTGCGCCCCGCCGCCCTGCGGATCGATGCGGCGAAGGTCGCGGGCCTGCCGGCGGGCGAGACCCCGCGCGCCACCGCCGTGGACGTGCTGCACGGCGAGGTCACGGGCCTGGTCGACGACCTGGTGCTGCGCCGGAACGACGGGGCGTACGCGTACAACCTGGCCGTCGTCGTGGACGACCTGGCGCAGGGCGTGGACCAGGTGGTCCGCGGCGACGACCTGCTCGACTCGGCCCCGCGCCAGCGCTGGCTGGCCGAGGCGCTGTGCGCCGCGCGCGGGGAGCCGACGCCCGCGGTGGAGTACCTGCACGTGCCGCTCGTGCTGAACGCGGAGGGGCGGCGGCTGGCCAAGCGGGACGGCGCCGTGACCCTCGAGGACCTCTCCGCGCAGGACCCGGCGTGGACCCCCGAGCGGGTGCGGGACCGGCTGCTGGAGTCCCTCGGCCTGCCCGCGGGACCGCTGGCGGCCGCCGTGCCCGCGTTCGACCCGGCCGCCCTGCCGCGTGATCCGTGGGTGTTCACCGGGCTCTGAGCGGGCCGGCGCCCTGGTCCGCCGCAGGCCCGGCCCCGGTCAGAGGACCTGGGCGGCCTGGTCGAAGTCGAGGCGGCCCTGGCGGGGCTGCTGCGCCTTCTCGTCGTCTGCGGCGGCGTGGCCCACGTTGATCACCAGGAGGGACTTCCAGGCACGGTCCGCATGGAACTCGGCGTCCACGGCGGCGGCGTCGAACCCGGCCATGGGGCCGACCTCGAGCCCGTGGGCGCGCAAGGCCACGAGCAGGTAGCCCACCTGGATGAGCGCGTTCGTGCGGCCCATCCCCTCGCGCATGCCCGGCTTGCCCTCGGCATCCTCCTCGAAGCCCTCCCGGAACGGGGCGAGGTGGCCCATGTGGCGGTGCCAGTCGAGGTCGTAGGAGGCGATCAGCGTGAGCGGGGCGCGCTCCGTCTTCTCCCGGTTGAACTCGATCATCAGCGGAGCCAGGCGGGCGCGGGCCTCGGGGCTGTCCACGACGTCGAGCCGCAGCGGCTGGTTGTTCATGGCGGTCGGCGCCCAGCGGAGGTCCGCGTAGGCCCGCTCGATCAGCGCGAGGTCGACGGGCTCGTCCGAGAAGAGCTGCGTCGTGTGGCGGTCCGCGAAGAGGCGGTCGATCTCGGCCTGACTCAGCGGTCCCGCGTCCGGGGCCGGCTGCGTGGGGTGGATCGTGTCCTCGGCGTCGGTGTGCATGTGCGTGGTGGTCATGGGCCAGGGAACGGGCCGGCGGGCGTGCGCATTCCCCGGCTCCCTTAGCCCGTCCGCCCGCCGGATAGGCTTTCGAGGGTGAGCACCGCCCTGTATCGCCGCTACCGCCCGGACCGTTTCGAGGACGTGATCGGGCAGGACCATGTCACGGTCCCGCTGCGCACCGCACTGGCGAAGGACCGCGTGAACCACGCCTACCTCTTCTCCGGCCCGCGAGGCTGCGGCAAGACCACGTCCGCCCGCATCCTCGCGCGCTGCCTGAACTGCGCCCAGGGCCCCACGCCCACGCCGTGCGGCGAGTGCGACTCGTGCCGGGACCTGGCCACCGGCGGGCCGGGCTCGCTGGACGTGCTGGAGATCGACGCGGCCTCGCACGGCGGTGTGGAGGACGCCCGCGGCCTGCGCGAGCGGGCCACGTTCGCCCCGGTCCGGGACCGCTACAAGATCCTCATCATCGACGAGGCGCACATGGTCACCGCGGCGGGGTTCAACGCGCTGCTCAAGATCGTGGAGGAGCCGCCGGAGCACCTGAAGTTCATCTTCGCCACCACGGAGCCGGAGAAGGTCATCGGGACCATCCGCTCCCGCACCCACCACTACCCGTTCCGGCTCGTGCCGCCGGAGCCGCTCATCGCCTACCTCGAGCAGCTGTGCGCGGAGGAGGGCGTGTCCGTGGAGAAGGGCGTGCTGCCGCTCGTGGTGCGCGCCGGCACGGGCTCGGTGCGTGACACGCTCTCCGTGCTGGACCAGCTGATCGCGGGCGCCCAGGAGGGCCAGGTCTCGTACGAGCTCGCGGTGAGCCTGCTCGGCTTCACCCCGGAAGCCCTGCTGGACGACGTGATCGACGCCGTCGCCGCGGACGACACCCCCACCGTGTTCCGCGTGGTGGACCGCGTGGTGCAGTCCGGCCAGGACCCGCGCCGCTTCGTCGAGGACCTGCTGGACCGCTTCCGCGACCTCGTGATCGCCCGTGCCCTGCCGGAGGAGGCCGGGGCGATCCTGCACGGCATGCCGGAGGACCAGGTGCGGCGTCTGTCGGCGCAGGCCGCGCAGCTCTCCCGCGCGGAGCTCTCCCGCCTCGCGGACATCACCAACCTCGCGCTGACGGACATGGTGGGGGCCACCAGTCCCCGCCTGCACCTCGAGCTGCTCATGGCGCGCCTGCTGCTGCCTGCCTCGGACGAGACGCACCGCGGCCTGGCCGCCCGCCTCGAGGCCCTCGAACGGCGCCTCGAGCTCGGTGGCGCCGCGCCCATCGAGGACGGCGCCTCCGAGGGCACGACGACGCCGGCCCGGTCCGGCACGCCCGCCGCGGACGGCGGCGGATCGGCCGAGAACGCGGAGGGCTCCGGCACTCTGACCGGTGCCGCGCTCGCCCGGGCCGCCATGCGGCGGCCGGAGGAGCCCGCGCCGACCGCGTCCACCGCCCCGCCGGAGCGCTGGACGCCGCCTGCCCCGCAGTCCGTGGCAGAGGCGCCGGAGGGGGACGCCGCCGCCGGGGCCACGGGGTCCGAGCGTCCGCAGCAGGCGCCGCAGCCCAAGCGGCCCGAACCGGCTGAGGTCGGGGCCCCTTCCGGGGACACGCGCCGCCCGGAGGCCGGGAGCCGCCCCGAGCCTGAGGGCCGGCCCGAGCCTGAGGGCCGGTCCCATGCCCAGGAGCGCACCGGTGCCGCGCCGGCCCCCGCCCACGGGCCGGAGGAGACGGCCGCGCCGTCGAGCCCCACGCCCGCCCCGGCGGCGAGCCAGGTGGAGATGATCCGCCGGGCCTGGCCGGACATCCTCACGGCCCTCGAGGACGCCTCACGCCTGGTGTGGATGCTGGTGAAGGACAACGCGAGCGTCGCGGGCTACGACGGCTCGTTGCTGACGATCGGCTTCCAGCAGGACGGGCCCCGCCAGTCGCTGCTCGGCCGGGGCGGTGACCGCGTGCTCGGCGAGGCCGTCCACCAGGTGCTCGGCATCCGCCCGCGGCTCGATCTGATCCTCGGTGGGGACGCGCCGACCGGGGACGCCCGCGCACAGTCCGGCGCTCGCCCGGCCGGCCCGGCGCGGACGGACCGGCCTGAGCGTCCGGCCCCGCAGCAGGGCCGGCCCGACCGACCGACGGCGCAGCCGAACCGGCCCGCTCCGGCACCGGGGCAGGCCCCACGCGAGCCGGAGTCCTCCCGCCCCACCCCGCCGCGCTCCGCCGCACCCTCCACCGCGGAGGACGATCCGGCGCCGCCGGCCGCTCCGCCCCGGGCCACGCAGCAGCGTCAGACGCCGGAGCCGTCCCCCGCCTGGACGCCCGCGGCTCCCGCCACCTCCTGGGGGCCGGCGCCGACGTCGTCGACGACGCCCGCCCCCGCCCCGCCGGCGGACGGCTGGGGCGGCCCGGACGAGGAGCCGCCCGCCTGGGACGACGCTCCCCCGCCCGAGGAGGACCCGTGGGACTCGCTGCCCGCGTTCGACCCGGACGCGGAGCAGGACGACTCGGACGGCCCCGAGGGCTGGACCCCGCCGGCCCGGGACGCCGAGGAGCGGCCCGTCGGCGCCGCCGGCTGGGACGGCCCCGTGCCGTCGGTCGAGGACTGGGGCGCGCCGCCGCAGGCCGCACCGGCCCCCGGCGGCGCCGCGCCGGACGCCGGCCAGGACTCCCCGGTCCAACCCGACGCCCCGACCCCCGGCGAGAGCGAGCCGAGCGCCGAGGAGGTCCGTCGGGCCTACGACCCGGGGCCGCTGGTCCGCGAGGAGGAGCACTCGATCCCCGTGTTCGCCCGTCCGGAGGCGGAGCTGCGCGCCGAGTTCGCGAAGCGCTTCGGCGCGACCCGTCCCGCCGGCTTCGACGACGGCGCGGGCGCGGCCGCGGACGGTGACTCCGCCCGGCCTGCCACGCCGTCGCCCGCCCCGGACGACGACGCAGCGGCCACGGAGCGACGCGATCTCCACCCGGCCGCCTCGGGCGCCGGCCCGTCCTCGGACGAGGAGCGGCGCCCCACGGGCTCGCCCACGGCCGACGCGACCCCTGACCCGGGCGTGCCCGCCGACGACGCAGACGCCGCGCCGCGCGCGGCTGCCGGCCCGACCGGTTCGGACTTCCCGGGTTCGGGCCATCCGGCGAGCATGTACCCGCGGCTCATGGAGCGGCTGCGGGCCGGTGGGCCCCTCGAGCCTCCGGTGAACGCGGGCTCGAGCGGCGGCCCCGGCGCTCCCGGTGGCCCCGACCCGGACGCCTCGCCGGGCTCCCCCGCCGGGGGCCGGCCGAGCGCGGCCTCGCTCGGGGCGCGCCCCGCCGACGTCGAGCCCGCCGGGGGAGCCTCGGCGCCGCCCTCGTTGGACGCGCGGGCCGCGGCCATCCACGCCGCCCGCGAGGCCGCCCAGGGCCGCGGCCCGACCCGGCCCGCCGACACCGGCCCCGCCGCCCCGGCGACGTCCGGTGTGGGGTGGGAGGACGAGGTCGCCAGCGACGACGACGTCCCGCTCGAGGACTCGGGCCTCGTGGGCCGAGCCGTCGTCGAACGGGTGCTCGGCGGCCGTCTGCTCGAGGAACGCCCCAACGACGCCTGAGGCGAACGCGCCCGTACGCCGTCCGGGGCCGCGGGCATGATGGACGCGGCGCCGGACCACGGCGCCGCGTCGGGGCGCACGGACCACGAGACGCACCATCGGACGAGGGAGACGGATGTACCAGGGCGCGGTGCAGGACCTGATCGACGAGCTCGGCCGCCTGCCGGGCATCGGGCCGAAGTCCGCCCAGCGCATCGCCTTCCACATGCTGGAGGCGGACCGGGAGGACATGCTGCGGCTGGCGGACGCCATCCGCACGGTCAAGGACAGGGTGCGGCTGTGCTCGGTCTGCTTCAACGTGTCCGAGGACGAGGTGTGCTCGCTCTGCCGGGATGAGCGCCGGGACCGCTCCCAGATCTGCGTGGTCGAGGAGTCGCAGGACGTCATGGCCATGGAGCGCACCCGCGCCTTCCAGGGCCGCTACCACGTGCTCGGCGGCGCCATCAATCCGATCGCCGGCATCGGCCCCGAGCAGCTGCACGTCCGCGAGCTGCTCACCCGGCTGCAGGACGAGGCCGTGCAGGAGGTCATCCTCGCCACGGATCCCAACCTCGAGGGCGAGGCCACGGCCACCTACCTCGGCCGGCTCCTCGGCGCCACGGGCATCCGCGTCACGCGTCTGGCCTCCGGTCTGCCCGTCGGCGGGGACCTCGAGTACGCGGACGAGGTCACCCTCGGCC
Organism: Micrococcus sp. CH7; assembly: GCF_001595485.1. NCBI lineage: Bacteria > Bacillati > Actinomycetota > Actinomycetes > Micrococcales > Micrococcaceae > Micrococcus > Micrococcus sp. CH7. The sequence goes on along the minus strand of NZ_LOSQ01000046.1, from coordinate 48,783 downwards.
GTGCCTTCGAGGGCCGCCGCCTGATCAGCGGCTGACACCGGCCGGCGTCGAGCAGGTCCCGCCCGACGCCGGCCCGGCTCAGGCCACGCGCGTGCCGGCGGGCAGCCGCCCGGCCGGGGTGTCCAGGCGACGGTGCCCCCACCAGCCCAGCCCGGCCACCAGCACACCCTGCATCGCCAGACCGAGCGGCCACACCGGCCAGGTGCCCTGCCGGTCCGGCACGCCGGTGCTGTCGAGACCGCGCAGCTCGCCGTCGAGGCACTCGACGTCCCGGACGGGGTCGCGCTGGGTCCAGCGCAGGCCCACGGACAGCAGGTTGAGCGGCCCGGGATCCGCCCGGGTCCCGTTCTCGAGGAGCCCGCCCTCCCAGGGGGAGGCATCCGCGAGGACGGCGTAGGGGTTCGCCGCGAGCAGCCATCCGCTGCGCCGCGGGTCGGGGATCGTCCGGGTGGTCACCGGGCCGACGCACCGGTCGGCGATCCCGTCGTACAGCTCCGGGTGCGTCGCCTCCCACTCGGCCCAGGCCTGCTCCTCCTCCTCCGGGGTCATCTTCTCGAGCTCCGCCTCGGTGAACGGCTCCGCCGTCATGGAGCCGTACTCGGCGTCGTTGGCCCGCACCTCGGTCTGCAGGAACTGCAGGGACAGCCCGAAGGCCACCAGGGTGCCGATCGTCAGCGCCGCCACGATCAGGTACGTCACCACGACGGCGAACAGCGTGCGCCCGGTGATCGCCGACACGGCGACGCCGATCCCCGCGATCATGCCGAACTCCACGAGGATCATCACGAGCCCCACCAGCACGGCCCACGGGGACACGCGCCCCACCACGGCCGCGACCGCGAGCCACGGCAGCGCGGCCGCGAGGAACGCGGCGGAGGCGATCCACGCGGCCAGCCACTTGCCCGCCATCAGGTGCCCGGTCCGCAGCAGGGTGACCTGGGTGATGGCCAGGGTGCCGCCGGCACGGTCGCCCGAGATCGCGTTGGCCGCCAGGGCGGGCGAGACCAGCAGCGAGAGGGTGAGGACGAAGAGCAGGACGCCGTCGAAGAGCGTCCGCCCCAGGGCGCGCATCTGCTGCTCCGCCAGCTCCGGCTCCAGGCCGGACGCCTCCATCTCCGTCATGCCCAGGCTTCGCAGCCCGAGGGCGCCGAGGGTCACCGCCCCCACCACCACGAAGAAGACGCCCAACAGCACGTACCAGCCGCGCGAGCGCAGCCGCTGACGCAGTTCCATGCCCACCACGGTGGCCACGGCCTGGGCCGCGCCGAGGCGTCCCCCCGGCTGCGGCTGCGGCGGGCGGCGGTCGTGGATCGAGGTCGCGACGGCGGTGCTCACGGCCGGTCTCCTTCGGTGCGGGGGCCCTCCAGATGGAGGCCCAGGTAGGCGTTCTCGAGGCGGGAGCCCTCCGGGGCGAAGTGGCTGACGAGCACACCCTCGCGCACGAGGTCCGCGAGCAGCGCGGCCGCGGCGGCCTCGCCCCGCAGCTGCACCACGACGCCGTCCCGACGCTGGCCCGCGCCGGCGCCGGTGGCCGCGGTGACGGTCAGGCCGCGGGTCTCGAGGGCGCGGACGAGGGTGTCCCGGGCCGTCGGATCGGGTCCGGCGATCCGGTAGGGGCGGGCGAGGTCGTCGGCGGCGCGGAACTCCTGGGTGGCCACCGTGGCGCCCTCATGGAGGAACACGGCGCGGTCGGACATCTCCTCGAGCTCGGCGAGCACGTGGGAGGAGACGAGCACGGCGGTGCCGGCTGCGGCCATGGCGCGCAGGTCGTCCCGCAGCCGGATGCGGGCGGCCGGGTCGAGGCCGTTGGCGGGTTCGTCCAGGAGCAGGACGGAGGGCCGGTGCACGGTGGCCCGAGCCAGGGACAGGCGCTGCTGCTGGCCGCGGGAGAGCACGCGGGCGGGCCGGTGGGCGAACTCCGTGAGCTCGACCCACGCGAGCTGCTCGTCCGCGCGTGCCGACGCCTCCGCCTTCCCCATGCCGTAGAGCCGGCCCAGGCTGGCGAGGATGTCGTGGCAGGTCAGCTCCTCCCACACACCCAGGGTGTCGGGCATCCAGCCGAGCCGCCGCCGGGCCTCGACGGGCTCGCGCACCGCGTCCACCCCGGCCACGGACACGGCGCCGGCGTCCGGGCGCAGCAGGGTGGCCAGGATCAGCAGGAGCGTGGTCTTGCCCGAGCCGTTCGGGCCGACGAGGGCCGTCACGGAGCCGGTGGGCACGGTGAGGGAGACGTCCCGCACCGCATGGACGGCGCCGAACGAGCGGGCGAGGCCGTGGGCCACGATCCCGTCGTGGGCGGCCACCCCCAGGACGGGTGAGGCGGGCGGGGGTGCTGGAGCGGTCATGGCCCCATCCTTGCCGCGCCGTGCACGGACGCGGATCCACCCGGGGGATGATCCCGGCGCCGATCCCAGCCCGACCGGGGTCGCAGGCGGGGCCGCGGGCGCCGTCGTCATGGCCGGCCGCGGGCGCCGGGTCCAGCATCCGGAACAGGGGTTCACCTGGCGGACCCGCGCGGGTGCGCGCCCCTAGACTTGGCCCGAACCGACCCTCGACCCCGTCCGGAGCGACCCATGAGTCTCATCGTCCAGAAGTTCGGCGGCTCCTCCGTGGCCGACGCCGCCGGCATCCAGCGCGTGGCCCGCCGCGTCGCGAACACGGTCCGGGCCGGGAACCGCGTGTGCGTCGTGGTCTCGGCCATGGGCGACACCACGGACGAGCTGCTCGACCTCGCCGCCGAGCTCACGCAGGACGCGCCCGCGCGCGAGATGGACATCCTGCTCTCGGCCGGCGAGCGCATCTCCATGTCCCTGCTGGCGATGGCGATCCACGCCGAGGGCGTCGAGGCCCGCTCCTACACCGGCTCCCAGGCCGGCATGCTGACGGACACCTCGTACGGCCGGGCCCGGATCGTCAAGGTCAACCCCCACCGCGTGCAGGAGGCCCTCGACGCCGGCCGCGTGGCCATCGTGGCCGGGTTCCAGGGCATGAGCCCCGAGTCCAAGGACATCACCACCATGGGCCGCGGCGGCTCGGACACCACGGCCGTCGCCCTCGCCGCCGCGCACGGTGCGGACGTGTGCGAGATCTACACGGACGTGGACGGCGTCTACTCGGCCGACCCGCGCGTCGTGCCGACCGCCCGCAAGCTCACCGAGCTCTCCTCCGAGGAGACCCTCGAGATGGCGGCCTCCGGATCCAAGGTGCTGCACCTGCGCTCCGTGGAGTACGCGCGCCGCTTCGGCGTGCCGCTGCACGTGCGCTCCTCCTTCTCCGACCATGAGGGCACCTGGATCATGCCCGACCCGAACGACACCATCACCCTTCAGGAAGGCGCTCCCATGGAACAGCCCATCGTCTCCGGCGTCGCCCACGACCGCTCCGAGGGCAAGGTCACGATCGTCGGCGTCCCCGACGTGCCCGGCAAGGCCGCCGAGATCTTCCGCGTGATCGCCGTGTCCAACGTGAACATCGACATGATCGTGCAGAACATCTCCCGCGAGGGCTCGGGTCGCACGGACATCTCCTTCACCCTGCCGATCGTGGAGGGCAAGGACGCCATGGCCGCCCTGCGCGCCGCCCAGGACCGGATCGGCTTCCAGGACATCGTCTCGGACCCGGAGATCGGCAAGCTCTCGCTGATCGGCGCGGGCATGCGCTCCAACCCGGGCGTCTCCGCCACCTTCTTCAAGGCCCTCGCCGACGCCGGCGTGAACGTGGACCTCATCTCCACCTCGGAGATCCGCATCTCCGTGGTCACCGCCGAGAGCAAGCTCGACGACGCCGTCCGCGCCGTGCACGCCGCCTTCGGCCTCGACGCCGAGGAGGAGGCCACGGTCTACGGCGGCACCGGCCGCTGACGCCGCACCCGCCGCTGCCCCACCCACCAACGACGCCGGCCCCGCACCTTCAGCGTGAAGGTGCGGGGCCGGCGTCGTGCGGGCGGTTCCTCCCGTTCCGTCAGCGAGGACGGAGGGGGTCGGCGGTCACGGGACCTGGACGGTCACGTCGGTCGTGATGCCCGCGTCCCAGGTGACGAGGCCCTTCCAGGTGCCCGAGGTCAGGCCGGACCAGGAGAGGGTCGCCTCGGTGGCCTTGCCCGAGGTCACGGGCACCGGGTTCGGGGAGACCGTGAGGTTGCCCGCGTCCTCGCGCAGCTTGAGCGTCTCGAGGGTGCCGGTGTCCTTGCCGCCGTTGGCCGCGTACAGGTGGCCGACCACGGTGTAGGCGCCCGGGGCGGGGTCGGCGATCGTCAGCGTCTCGGACTCGTCCGCGGTCGCCCGGGAGAGCTGCTTGCCCTCGGGGGTGATCACGTACAGGTCCCAGTCGGCGCCGGCGGCGCCCGCGTTGATCGAGGCCACCAGGGACTGGGTGCCCTCCTCCACGGTCACCGTGGACACGGCCAGTGCGCTGGACTCGAGCGAGTTGCTCGCGGTGGCGGCGGCCACGGTGGAGTCCACCTTGCCCAGGCCCAGGACCTGCGGGGTCAGCTCACCGGTCACGCCGGGGGTGATCTCCACGTCGGCGGAGCCGGTGGCGCCGGAGCCCTCGACGGCGGAGGTGACGGTCGCGGACTTCGCCTTCACGGTGACCGGGGAGGTCACCTCCGGGACGGCCTTGCCCTTGGCGGTGGTCCAGGACATGGAGCCGTGGGTCCAGGTGTTCACGGCGGCGTCGGTGCGGGTGACGGTCAGCTCGACGTCGGCGGACTGGCCGGCCTTCAGGTCCAGCACGGCCGGGGAGGCGGTCACCTCGAAGCCGGGCACGTTCGCAGAGAACCGCCAGCGGCCGTTCTCCAGGGCGGTCACGGTGCGGGTCACGGTGGCCGAGCCGACGACGTCGGGGATCGCCAGGGACGGGACGTTCACGTCACGGCCGGCGATGTCGCCGCGCAGCAGCGCGTCCCACTGCTCCTTGCCGGAGTCGTAGACCAGGCCCGGACGGGCGGCGGCGGCCGGATCGGCGGAGCCGGCACCCGTGGCGAAGTTGTCCGTGTTCACGGTGCCGTCGGCGTTGTACACGTCGCCGGCGGTGGTCATGAGGGCGGACTTCACGGCCATCGGGGACCAGGCCGGGTACTTGCCGATCAGCAGCGTGGCCATGCCGGCCAGGTTCGGCGAGGCCATGGACGTGCCGGACATCAGGCCGAACGTGTTGCCGTGGTAGTCGGGGTCCAGCGGGGAGACGCCGGCGATCACGTTCACACCGGGGGCGGCGAGGTCGGGCTTCAGGAGCTCCTGGTTCACGGCGTTGGCCGGGCCGCGGGAGGAGAAGCCGGCGATCTGGGGCAGCGGGTCCTCCGGCAGGCCGGTGGTGTCGCCCGGGACGATCGTGGCGGTGAGGTCGGAGGACTTCACCTTCTCGATCACGCCGTTGTCGTTCATGTGCACGGTCGGCACCGCGTGGATGTCCGCGTCCAGCGAGCCGGACGGGGTGTTCACGAGGATCATGCCGACGCCGCCGGCCTCCTCCACCACCTGCGACTTCTCGGTGCGGGCGTTCCCGCCGCGCTCGCAGAGCACGATCTTGCCGGCGGCCTCCTCGGTGAGCCCGCCGGGCAGGCAGAGACGCGCGGCCTCGGCGTCGCCGGCGGCGACCTCGGACGCGTGGATGACCTCGGCCGGGCCCACGCCGGTGCGGGCCGAGGAGGCGCCCCGGAGCTGCGTGCCGTCGGAGAACTGCACGGTGGCGGTGAGCTCGTTGGAGAACGTCTCCGCGGCCACGGTGGTCAGCCACGGGGAGCCGTGGTTCACGGTGTTCGGGCCGGGGCCGGAGTTGCCGCCGGAGGCGGCCACGAAGATGCCGGCCTCGGCGGCGGACTTGAAGGCCATGGCCACCGGGTCCACGATCGAGGTGTTGGAGCCGGAGATCGAGTAGTTCAGCACGTCCACGTTGTTCTCGATGGCCTGCTCGACGGCGGCCACGGAGGCGGAGGTGTAGCAGCCGCCGGTGTTCGGGTCGGTGTCCTCCCAGCAGATCTTGTAGGAGATCAGGTGGGCGGCCGGGGCCACGCCCGCGCCCTCGCCGAAGGAGTCGTCGTCGATGGTCTGCTCCACCCCGGTGTTGCCGAGGATGGTGGTGGCCACGTGGGTGCCGTGGGAGAACACGCCCAGCGGGGAGATGCGCTCCTCCGGGGCCCGCTCGTCCACCGGGACGAAGCGCTCGAAGTCGTCGGAGAAGGCGTAGGCGCCGATCAGCTTGGAGTCGCACGACGACGCCGGGAAGTCCGGGCCGGTCTCGCACTCGGCCGTGGCGGTGGTGCCGTCCGCCTTGAGCACGGCGATCTGGCCGTCCGCGGTGCGGTACGGCACGCCGACCTTGGCCTTGCCCTTGAGCGGCTGGACGGGCTGACCGTCGATGAACGGGTTGTCCGGGTGGATGCCGGAGTCGATGACGCCGACCACCACGCCCTTGCCCGCGTTCTCGGCCTTGCCGTACACGGACTTCCAGGTGCCCTTCTTGCCGGGCAGGCCGAGGAATTCGGTGGAGCTGTAGTCCGGGGCCACCTGCTCGTCCGGTGCGACGCCGAGCACGGCCGGGTCCTTCGCGATCGCCTGGGCCTCCTCGGCGGTCAGCTCGGCGACGAACGCGTTCACGGCGCGCTGGAAGGAGATCTCGGCCTTGGCGCCGTGGGTCTTCGCGACCTTCGCCTGCTGGCGCTGGAGCTTGGCCTCGTAGTTCTTCACGCGCGGGTGCGAGGGGTCGAACTTCGCCTTCGGGGCGGCGCCCGGAACGGCGCCGGCCTCGGGGGCGGTCACCGACGGCTGGTCCTTCAGGACCACGAAGTAGCGGCCGTCCTCGAACTGCTGCTGGACCTGCACCTCGCCCTGCGGGCTGGAGACGGTGCTGCCGTCGGGCAGTTCGACGGCGGTGGCCGACACCGCGAGCGCGGGAGCGGCCACGAGGCTCGCGCCGGCGACGGCCGCGGCCAGGGCCCGACGGCGCCGGGCAGGGGTGGGGTTCTGAGGCATTGCCTCCGCCTTTCTCATCAAGGTCCGCCCAGCTCTCACCCGTGGCACGCCGGCGGGGATGACGCCGGGGGACGGGGAGATCGGCGCCCATGTGATGGGCACCACAGCGAGACATGTGCAATCTACCGTCCGGTAGGGCGTTTGACCAGATCTTTGCCAGGCAACGTCCAGGACCGTCGAATTGGGGCCGCCGGAGTGCGCTCCCCGCGTCGGCGTCGCGGACCCGCTCGCTCCCGAGGAGCGCCACGGGGGAGGATGGTGGGGCCATGCCCGAGCCACGCACCGCCCCCGCGCCCCCGCCGACCGCCGTCGTCGCCCTGCCCGCCGACGTGTGGCGGGCCCACGCGCGGGCGCACCGCGAGCGCATCGCCCGACGCACGGACCCGCTGGTGGCCCTGCGAATGCGCGGCGAGAAGCACCCGGTGCAGGACTTCCTCTTCGGCTACTACACGCACTCCCCCGCCGCGCTGCAGCGCTGGCACCCCGGGCCGGGGGTCCTCCTCGCGGACGACGACGGCGCCGCGGCTCGCGCCGAGGCGGCCGAGCTGGGCACGACCCCGCGGGCCGAATGGAAGCACTACCGGCGCGTCGAGGCCGGTGAGGTGCCGGGCGCCGTCGTCGACGGCCACCCGGTGGGCGGCTGGCTGGTGGACGTGGCGGCGGTGCTGGCCGACCGCGCGTCGGGGGTGGCGTTCACCCGGGAACTGCTCGCGCGCACGGCGGAGCGGGCGCCGCGCCTGGGCTGCTTCGGGCTGCACGAGTGGGCGATGGCGTACCGCTCGGACGTGCACGGGGTGCGGCACTCCCAGCTGCCGCTGCGGCTCGGGGCCGAGGGGACGGACGCGGTGGTGGAGGGCTCGCGGATCCGGTGCACGCACTTCGACGCGTTCCGGTTCTTCGCGCCCGAGGCCCGCGACCGCAACGAGGGCGACGACGGCGTCCTGCCCACGCGCGCCGGGATGCGGGAGATGGAACAGCCCGGCTGCCTGCACGCGGGGATGGACCTGTACAAGTGGGCGTACAAGCTGGTGCCGGTGGTCGCCTCGGGCCTGCTCGCGGACTGCTTCGACCTCGCGTGGGACATCCGCCGGCTGGACATGGAGGCCTCGCCGTACGACCTGACCGGGGTGGACGACCTCTCCGACGGGTGCGGCGGCTACGCGGCCGTGCGGATCGAGGAGCCGACCGGGCGTGCCGAGTACGCGCGGCGGCAGCGCGAGTTCGCCGAGCGGGGGCAGGCGCTGCGGGTGCGGCTGCTGGCGGTGCTGGACGAGGCCGTGGGGGCGGCCCCTGGGACCGGGCCGGACGCCGAGTGGACTTCCAGCGCACGTCCATGATTAGGATGGCCGCTCTACAGGCTGTGAGGCGCATCACTCGCGTCATCCGGTGACCGCCCCGGCCCTCTCCGCGCCGAACGACTCGAGGACCTGACGTGACCAGAACCGTTCCAGCTCGCCGCCGCACCACGCTCGCCGCCGCCGTCGCGGCCGTCTCGCTCGCCGTCGCGGCCGCCGCCCCCGCGCTCTCCGCGCCGGGCACCGGCAACGGCAACGGCAACGGGTCCGCATCGCAGGGCCAGGCCCGCTCCAACGACCTCTCCGCCACGCGCGGCAACAAGGTCAACGACGCCGCCGCGCTCGCGCCGCACCTCGTGGGCCAGACGCTGGACTGGGAGGCCTGCGACTTCGGCAGCGAGAGCCTCAACGCCCGGTTCAACGCGATCCCCGGCACCGCGTGCTCCGACGTCACGGTGCCGCGGGACTGGAAGAACCCCGAGGACGGCCACACCATCACCCTGCGCGTGGCCAAGACCGAGACCTCGAAGGGCAACCCCGACCGCCAGGGCATCGCGCTGGTCAACCCCGGCGGCCCGGGCGGCTCCGGCCTGCCCTGGGGCCCCGCCATGGCCGAGCGCGCCCCGGAGCTCGCGGAACAGTACGACTTCATCGGCTTCGACCCCCGCGGCGTGGGCCAGTCCACCGCCCTGGAGTGCACCTACACGCCGAACCCCGAGCACGACGTGTGGCAGGACACGAAGGCCCAGGTCGACGCCTGCCTCGAGAACGAGCTCACCCCGTACATCACCACCGAGCAGACCGTGTACGACATGGACTTCATCCGCGCCGTCCTGGGCGAGGAGAAGACCTCCTACATCGGCTACTCGTACGGCACGTGGCTGGGCAGCTGGTACCAGCGCGTCTTCCCCCAGCACGCGCACCGGTTCCTGCTGGACTCCGCCGTCGACATCTCCCGCGACGGGCTCCAGACCACCTGGGACCTGCAGCCGCGCTCCCGCGACCGCCAGTTCCAGGACGCGATGCTCCCCTACGTGGCCCGGCACGACGAGATCTTCGGCCTCGGGGACGACCCGATGCAGATCCGGCAGCGCTGGGAGGACGTGGGCGGCACCCGCACCCAGCTCGGCATGATCGTCGCCGGCTCGTTCCTGCTGCCGGCCATGTACGACACGTCCCAGTACCTCGACGCCGGGTCCGTCATCGCCGCCTACATCCGCATCATGGAGTCCGAGGCCGCGGCCACGGACCCCGCGGGGCAGCGCACCCAGATCGAGCGCATCCTGGCCGAGGCCCGTGCGTCGCTGCCGGCCGAGGAGCGCGACTCCTTCGACCGCTTCGCCGCCCGCGGCCTGGAGACCGTGGGCGAGCGCGAGCAGCTCGTCGCCGCCACCCAGGCCGGTGACGCCGTCACCTTCGAGGGCGCGTTCTCGGCGATCCGCTGCCAGGACGGCCAGTGGAACACCTCGCAGGGATACTGGACCTCGTGGGTGGACGACCTCGGCCGCAAGGCCCCGTGGATCGGTGTGCTGATGGGCCCGTCGGAGTGCATGTACTGGCCCGCCCAGACCTCCATGCCCGCCCAGCCCGGTGGCAAGGGCGCCCCGAACACCGTGATCGTGCAGTCCGAGCTGGACGCGGCGACCCCGTACGAGGGCGGCCACCGCGCCGCCGGCGTGCTGCGCAACACGTCCCTGATCTCCGTGGACAACGAGGGCACCCACGGCCTGTTCCCGTACCGCACCGAGTGCGTGGACGCGCCCATCCGTGACTACTTCCTGACCGGCGCCCAGCCGGCCGAGAAGTCGCTGTGCGACGCCGTCCCGCTGCCGCTCGAGACCCAGCCGGTCCAGGTGGCCGGGACCCCGACGCACAAGGGCGACATCAAGATCTCGATGCGCACCGACGCCGTGCGCGAGGCCAACCGGATCACCCACGACGCGATCGAGCGTCAGCTGATCGACTCCCGCGCGGTGACCCCGGACGTCGAGGCCTTCCTGGAGGACTGACGGCCCGGGCACCCCGGCACCCGGCTCGCCCCCGACGGCCCGGCGACTCCCCCGCGGAGACGCCGGGCCGTCGTCGCGCCCGGGGCGGCCCTGCAACGCTGGTTGGGTTGTCGCGGGTGCCGCCGCCCCACACCCCCGATAACTCAACCCGCGATGGGCAGCCGGAGGGGTGGCGTCGACGCCGAGGCCGATAGCCTCGCGCCATGATCCTGCACATCACCCTCCCGGAGGACTGGGCCGCCGCGCGTCGCACCGGCCGCTACACGGCATCGACGCGCGGCGCCTCGATCGACGACGTCGGCTTCCTCCACGCCTCCGACGACGCCGCCCAGGTGGGAATGGTCGGCGCGGCGATCTACCCGGACCGGCCGGACGCGTTCGTCGTCGGCCTGGACGAGGACGAACTGGCCGGGGCCGGCCTGCGGGTGCGGCGTGAGCCGGGAGACCCCTCCGATCCCCACTCGGCCGAGTTCCCGCACGTCTATCCGGGCAAGGCCGTCTCCGGGCGCATCCCGTGGTCGATGCTCACCCCCGTGACCGACCCACGGGCGGACGCCCGCGTGCACCGCGAAGACTCGGCCGAGGCCGCCGCGCTGCTCGACGCCGGGTGGAGCGTGCGCTCCCGCTCCTGGGGCGCGCGCCTCCACCTCGACGACGACGCCGACCTGGCGCCCTACCGTGGCCACGTCGCGGCGGCCGAAGCGCGGGGAATCGAGGTCCGGAGACTGACCGCCGTCGACCTGCCTGCCCTGCGCGCCCTCGACGAGGAAGCGGCTCCCCGGTTCCCGCACACCGACGGCTCCCGTCACGAGCCGCTGCCGGACGACCTCGAGGCCCGAATGTCCACCCCAGAGGGGCTCGCCGTGGGGGCCTTCGAGGGAGGCGTGCTCATCGGATTCACCCTGACGTTCCGCTCCCCTGACCGGTGGGAGGTCGACCGCACCGCGGTCGCGTCCGAGCACGAGAACCGTGGCGTGGCGAAGGCCGTCAAGGCGGCGACTGTCCTGGCGACCCATGCCCGCGGTGGGCGCGAGTGGGGCACCGGCGGTGCCGAGGCCAACGCGGCGTCCCTGCGGATGAACGCGGCCCTCGGATTCCGTCTCGAACCGGCCTGGCTCGGGCTGACCCCGCCCATGACGTGGGAGGAGTTCGTGCGGGCCCCGGCGTCAAGCTCCCTTGACGACAAGGTCACTTGACTGTCACGCTTGCTTCACAACGTCCGGTCGGACGCCCCCAGGGCCTCCGAGGCGGGCCGGGCCACCTGCCCAGGGCATCGACCACAGGAGGGCCCCATGACCGCGAACCACTCCCGCCACACCACCGCCGCCGCGGACGGCCCGGGCACCCGGTACCCGGTCCGCCCCGACGGCCCGGCGACTCCCCCGCGGAGACGCCGGGCCGTCGTGGGGTCGGCTCAGCCGTCGAGGATGCAGAACTCGTTGCCCTCGGGGTCGGCGAGGACGGCCCAGCCGAGGTCGACGCGGCGGTCGTCGACCATCGCGGCGCCGAGGGCGAGCGCCCGCTCGATCTCGGCGTCGCGCGTCGAGCCGGCGGCCGCGCGCAGGTCCATGTGGGCGCGGTTCTTCACGCGCTTGGCGTCCGGGACGCGGAAGAAGAGGACGACCTGCCCGTCAGGGCCGACGAGTGAGCACTCGTCCGACCCCGGGCGGTAGAGGTGAGGCTCGTCGACCTCCCAGCCGAGCAGCGCGCGCCAGAACTCGGCGATGGCGTGGGGGTCCAGCGCGTCCCACGTGGTGTGAGAGAGACGGAGGGACATGGCGGCTCCTCAGGAACGGGCCGGGGCGGGCGGGGACGACTCCACGCGAGCCAAGGGCGCGGCACCCCGGGCAAGGCGGGTTGACTTGTCACGGGTATTCACCGCCCAGACCCGCGACAAGTCAACCCGCGTTGGCCGGACGGGCGGACGGACGGCGGAGGGCCGGGTCACCCGCGGATGTGTCGCATCACGAGCCGCGGGATCGCGCTGCGCGGGCTGATGCTGCACCACGCGACGGGCTCGCCGTCCGAGTACCGACGACGCCGGGCGCAGGCTCCCCCGCAGCGAGCGCCCGCATGGTGTCCTCGCGGGGGTCGCCGGGCGCGTGCCTCTGCGGCGCTGAGAGCCGGGGGGACAGGCACCAGCAGTGCGTGGCGCGGCGGTTCGGGTTGACGACGTGCGCGAAGTCGTCGAAGCGGTCGGCGGTGAGCGGGTGCACCTCGAAGGCCATGCGGCCAGCATCGTGGGCGGCGGTGGAGGCGTCCACGGCGAGGCCCAGCTCCGCCGCCGCCCTGTCGGGCCACCGTCAAGCAGACTTGACGTCAAACTCTCTTTACTGTCAAGCTTGCTTCACACGACGGGGACAAACCCCGGCCCCGCCCCGGAGGGACCGCCATGGCCACCACGCCGCACACCACCACCGACCTCGCCCGCGACCGCCGCCCCCGCTGGGGCCGCTCCGCCCGTCTGGGCGGCGGGTCCGGGCGACTGATCCTCGTCAGCCTCGTGGCCGGCGTCGTCATCGCCCTGCTGATCGGGGCCGCGGCCTACGGTCTGGCCTCGAGCCAGGGCGACGCCGATCCCCGCTTCCCGGCGGTCATGGGTGCGGTCATGGCGGCGTCGGCGCTCCCGGTCGGCGCAGCCCTCGCCTGGCTGTTCCTCGTGGACCGCACCACCCTCCGCGGCGCCGTCCGGGACACCGAGGAGACCGTCGAGGGCCGGTGGCTCGAGAAGGCGCAGTCCGGCGCATTCGGTGACCTGCTCGTGGTGCTGGGCCTGGGCACGTTCGTCGTCGCCCTGGCGGGGTGGCAGCCCAGCCTCCCCCTCGTGGGCGCCGGGCTGCTCCTCTTCGCGGGCGCCTCGGTGGCCGTCCGCTACGCGCTCCAGAAGCGCCGGGGCTGAGCCGTGGAGAACACCATCCCCGACGAGCGTGCCCGCCTCGGCTGGTCGCAGCAGCGGCTCGCCGACGAGCTCGGCGTCTCCCGGCAGACCGTCATCTCCCTCGAGAAGGGCCGCTACGACCCCTCGCTCCCGCTCGCCTTCCGCCTCGCGGCCGTGTTCGGGCGGCGGATCGAGGACCTGTTCACCCCGGACGGCAACGCGGGTTGAGTTCTCGCGGGTCCAGGCGCCCAGCACCCGTGACAAGTCAACCCGCGTTGGGCCCGGGGCGGCGTGGGGCATGAGAGGCTGGGGCCATGGATCGAGAGCTGCGCACCCCTCCGGAGCTGGAGGGCGTGGACTGGCACGACGACGCCCCGCGTCGCCCCCGCCCGATCGTCACCCTGGTGGCGTGGATCGCCATCCTGGGCCTGGTCCTCAGCGTGGGCGCCGGGATCTTCTCCGCCTTCTGACGCGTCACCGCCGGCCGACGCGCCGCCCCGGCCTCAGCGCACGTCGCCGTTAACGTAGCGCCAGATCCCGTCCTCACGGCGGAACCGGCTGACCTCATGGAGTCGGAACCGCCCCTCGGCCCCCGTGCCGACGGCCACGAACTCCACGGTCCCGGCGTCCTGGAACGGCCCGCCGTCCCGCACGTCCAGCACCGCCAGGCGGGTGAACCGCGGCGCCTGTTCCCCCTCGGTCGGCAGCAGCTCGGCCGCGGTGGGCCGGTGCTCGGGAACCCAGGTCGCGGCGAGATAGTCGGCCATCGCCCGCGCCTCTGCCGTCCCGGCCTCGCCCAGCCGCGCGAACGCCGTGTACCGGGAGCGCATGAGCGCCTCGGCGGTGGGCGCGGTCAGGGCGCCGTCCTGGGCGAAACGCGCGTGCAGGCGACCGCAGCACGCCGCGAGCCCGGCTCCGGACCCGCAGGGGCAGGGCTCGGGACGGCTCACCGGCGCGGGCGCCCGGTCGCGCGACGCCGGGCGGACCGGGCCGTGATGCGGCGCACTCCCGTCAGCACGACGCCGGCCGCCGCGGCGAGCAGCGCGGGGCCGAGCGGGCTGATCGGCCGACGTCGACCGAGCGGGGACACACGGGTCTGCTGAGGTCTCATGCCGCCAGGCTACGCCGGGCCGGCTGCCGCGTGCCGCCCCCATCACACCCACGATCCCGCGTCCAGGCGGCCGAGTAGACTGGACGGGCAAGCACGCGGAGCGCCCCGGGCCGGGCGTGAGACGGCATCTACACCGTCCTGCTCCGCGGCATCGTCCCGCACCCAGGAGCGTGTTCATGCCCATCATCGTCGTCGACGTCATGCCCAAGCCCGAGATCCTCGATCCGCAGGGCAAGGCGATCAACGGGGCCCTGCCCCGCCTCGGCTTCACCGAGTTCAGCCAGGTCCGCCAGGGCAAGCGCTTCGAGCTCACCGTGGAGGGCGAGGTCACCGACGAGATCCTCGCCCAGGCGCGCACGGCCGCCGAGGAAATGCTGTCCAACCCCGTCATCGAGGACGTCGTGAACGTGGCCGTCCTGGACGAGGCCGAGGGCGCCCGATGACCGAGCTCCCCCTCATCGGCGACTACTCGACGCCGACGACGCCGCTCAGCGGCGCGCGCATCGGCGTCATCACCTTCCCCGGCACCCTGGACGACGTGGACGCGCTGCGCGCCGTTCGCCTCGCCGGCGCCGAGCCCGTCTCCCTGTGGCACGCCGACGCGGACCCGCAGCGGACGCTCGCCGGCGTGGACGCCGTCGTGATCCCGGGCGGCTTCTCCTACGGCGACTACCTGCGCGCCGGCGCGATCGCGCGCTTCGCCCCCATGATGGACGCGGTGGCGACGGCGGCCGGCGGCCCCGAGGGCGACACGGACGGCCTGCCGGTGCTCGGCATCTGCAACGGCTTCCAGATCCTCACCGAGTCGCACCTGCTGCCGGGCTCGATGGTCAAGAACGACCACCTGCACTTCATCTGCCGCGACCAGGAGCTGGTCGTGGAGAGCGCGGACACCGTGTGGACCCGCGACTTCGAGCAGGGTCAGACCATCACCGTGCCCCTGAAGAACCAGGACGGCCAGTACGTGGCGGACGAGACGACCCTCGACGCCCTCGAGGCCGAGGGCCGCGTGGTGTTCCGCTATCAGGGCTGGAACCCGAACGGCTCGCGCCGGGACATCGCGGGCATCGCGAACCCGGCCGGCAACGTCGTCGGCCTGATGCCGCACCCGGAGCACGCCGTGGAGACGGGCTTCGGCCCGGACACCGCCGCCGGCCCCCGCTCCGGCGTGGACGGCCTCGGCTTCTTCACCTCCGTCCTGACCACCCTCGCCAGCCGTGGAGGCCATGCATGAGCCAGCAGTTCAACATCGAGACGGTCGCGGACGCGCAGGCGACGCCGGACGTCGAGCAGCCCTGGGCCGAGCTGGGCCTGAAGGAGAACGACTACGCCGAGATCAAGAAGATCCTCGGCCGCCGCCCCACCGCGGCCGAGCTGGCCATGTACTCGGTCATGTGGTCCGAGCACTGCTCGTACAAGTCCTCGAAGGTGCACCTGCGCCAGTTCGGCGAGAAGCTCACCGACGAGATGAAGCAGCACATGATGGTGGGCATCGGCGAGAACGCCGGCGTGACCGACCTCGGTGACGGCTGGGCCGTGACGTTCAAGGTCGAGTCCCACAACTCGCCCTCCTACGTGGAGCCCTACCAGGGCGCGGCCACGGGCATCGGCGGCATCGTGCGCGACATCATCTCCATGGGCGCCCGCCCGGTGGCCGTGATGGACCCGCTGCGCTTCGGCGCGATCGACCACCCGGACACCGCCCGCGTGTTCCACGGCGTGGTGGCCGGCATCGGCGGCTACGGCAACTCCCTGGGCCTGCCGAACATCGGCGGCGAGACCCGCTTCGACCCGGTCTACCAGGGCAACCCGCTCGTCAACGCCCTCGCCGTGGGCGTGCTCAAGCACGAGGACCTGCGCCTGGCCAACGCCTCCGGCGTGGGCAACAAGGTGGTCCTGTTCGGTGCCCGCACCGGCGGTGACGGCATCGGCGGCGCCTCCGTGCTGGCCTCCGAGTCCTTCGACGGCGACGGCAAGCCCGCCAAGCGCCCCTCGGTGCAGGTCGGCGACCCCTTCTCCGAGAAGGTGCTCATCGAGTGCTGCCTCGAGCTGTTCCGCGACTCCCTCGTGGAGGGCATCCAGGACCTCGGCGCCGCCGGCATCTCCTGCGCCACCTCCGAGCTCGCCTCCAACGGCGAGGGCGGCATGCGCGTGGAGCTGACGGACGTGCTGCTGCGCGACTCCACG
The DNA here is from genome assembly GCF_001595485.1 of Micrococcus sp. CH7. Classification (NCBI taxonomy): domain Bacteria; kingdom Bacillati; phylum Actinomycetota; class Actinomycetes; order Micrococcales; family Micrococcaceae; genus Micrococcus; species Micrococcus sp. CH7. Next base: position 32,332 of record NZ_LOSQ01000046.1, on the reverse strand, counting down.
CTGACCCCGGGCGAGATCCTCATGTCCGAGTCGCAGGAGCGCATGATGGCCGTGGTGACGCCGGAGAACGTCGCCGCGTTCGAGGCCGTCATGGCCAAGTGGGACGTCGAGTACTCCTGGCTGGGCGAGGTCACCGGTGACGGCCGCCTGATCATCACCTGGGACGGCGAGGTCATCGTCGACGTGGACCCGCGCACCGTGGCCCACGACGGCCCGGTCTACGAGCGCCCGTACGCGCGTCCGGCCTGGCAGGACGAGCTCCAGGCGGACACGTTCCGCTCCTCCGAGGCCGGTCAGGAGCTGCCCGCCACGGGCGAGGAGCTGCGCGCCGCCGTCGTGGAGCTGATGAGCTCCCCGAACCTGGCGGACACCTCCTGGATCACCCGCCAGTACGACCGCTACGTCCGCGGCAACACCGCCCTGGCGGCCCCGGACGACGCGGGTGTGGTGCGCGTGGACGAGGAGACCGGCATGGGCGTGGCCCTGGCCACGGACTGCAACGACCGGTTCACCTACCTGGACCCGTACACGGGCGCGCAGGCCTCCCTGGCCGAGGCGTACCGCAACGTCACCACCGCCGGGGCCGTGCCCCTGGCCGTCTCCGACTGCCTGAACTTCGGCTCCCCCGAGGACCCGGACGTGATGTGGCAGTTCGCGGAGGCCGTGCGCGGCCTGGCGGACGGCTGCCAGACCCTCGGCATCCCGGTGACCGGCGGCAACGTGTCCCTGTACAACCAGACGGGCAGCACCCCGATCCACCCCACCCCCACGGTGGCGGTGCTCGGCCAGCTCGACGACGTCCTGCGCCGCACCCCGTCCGGCTTCGCCCCGGACGCCGACGGCCAGGCGATCTACCTGCTCGGCGAGACCGCGGACGAGCTGGACGGCTCCGAGTTCGCGCGCCTGCGCGGCCACCTCGGCGGCCTGCCCCCGAAGGTCGACCTGAAGAAGGAGCGCCTGCTCGGCGAGCTGCTGGTCAACATGTCCCGGGACGGCATGATCGACGCCGCCCACGACCTCTCCGGCGGCGGCCTCGCGGCCACCCTGTCCGAGATGGTGCTGCGCTTCGGCGTGGGCGCCCGCGTGGTGCTGGACGAGGTGCTGCGCCGCGACGGCGTGGACCTGTTCACCGCACTGTTCTCCGAGACGCAGGCGCGCGCCGTCGTGGCCGTGCCCCGCACCGAGGAGGTCCGGTTCACGGACATGACCACGGCCCGCGGCTACGCGGCCGTGCGCATCGGCGTGGTGGACGCCGACTCCGCGGCCCTCGAGGTCCAGGACGCCTTCACCCTGCCGATCGCGGAGCTGCGCGAGGCCTGGGAGGCCACCCTGCCGAAGCACTTCGGCTGAGCCTGGGACAGAAGCGACGAGCCCTGCGCAGTGGTGCCTATCCAGTACTGATGGGCCCCACTGCGCAGGGCTCGTCGTATCTCAGGGCTCGTCAGGTGGTCCGGTGCATCTCACCGACCCACAGGGAGAGCGTCGAGTGGGACGGGTCGCCGTCGAAGTGCTCATGCGAGACGTCCAGCACGGGGTAGGACGCCAGGTCGACGCCCTCCGGGACGGTCAGTGTCGTGTCCTGGCGGGTCACCGTGCCCAGCGAGATCATGCGGCTGGCGGCCTCGTCGCGGATCCAGACCTCCAGGTAGCCGTCCTCGGGGGCGGGCACCTGGGGCACATGCACGGCCAGGTGCATCTCCCCGTCGGCGGCACGCGTCATCTCCGCGCGGGCCGGCGATCCGTCGGTGGTCACGGACGCCATGACGGCGGTGCCGATGAGGTCGTCGCCGCGGCGACCGGCCACCAGCGGCCGCGGGCGGCGGACGGACCCGAGCCGATCGGACGGACGGTCGCGACGCCGTCGGGCGCGACATCCTCGCCCGTGGCCTCCCCCTGCAATAGCCCGTCGTGAGCCACGGCCTCCGTCTCGGGTCCCAGCTCAGCGGCGATCCGCCCCCACAGGTGCGGCGGTGGGTCGGCCAGGTCCGGGGCGGGGCCGTCGAGGGCGGCCAGCACACGCAGGATGGCCTCCAGCTCGGCCGCGTCCTCCGGATGGAGCGACGCCGCGACGTCGGCGGGCACGGCGAGCGGGCCGCCGTCGCGCACGCGCTCGTGCAGCCGGACGGCGAGGTCGGAGATCTCCTCCGCGGACTGTCGGCCGCGGGGATGCTCACGCTCGGGCATCGGCGGCCTCCAGACGTCTTCTCAGTGCGGCCAGGCCGCGATGGATGTGGGAACGTACGGTGCCGAGCGGCATGTCGAGGCGCTCGGCGATCTGCTGGTGCGCCAGGTCCTCCAGGAAGGCGAGGCGCAGCACCTCGTCCTGGGGCGGACCCAACAGGGCGAGGGCGTCATGCACGACGACGGCGGCCACCACGGTGTCGCTGACCGCGTCCTCCGCGCCCTCGGCGCGGGGGAGGTGGACGACCTCCGCCTCCATCTTCCGCGCCTCACGAGCACGGCCGGCGAACATGTCGGCGATGACGCGACGGGTGATGCCCGTCAGCCACCCGCCGAGCGGCCGGGCGGGATCGTAGGTGTCCCGCGAGCGCCACGCCCGCGTGAACACCTGCTGGGCGGCGTCCTCGGCGTCCTCCCGGCTGCGCAGCGCGGCGAGACACAGGGAGAAGACCAGGCGACCGTGGCGCTCGTACGCCTCGCGCACGGCGACGGCCTCCCCCGCGGCGAAGCGGCGGTCGAGCCCGTCGTCCTCAAACATGGGACTCCTCTCCCGCGGTGTGCTGCGTCGGCGCGGCGCGGCCCGATTCAGGCCAGACCTTCCGACAGGCTACCGGTCAGCCCTCGACGGGAGTGGCGATGGTCACGATGTTCTCCGTGTAGTCCCGCTCGTCCGGCAGCCATTCGCCGCCGCAGGTGATGAGGACGAGCTCGGCGGCGCCGTCCCGGCGGAAGTACGGGGACAGGTCCAGCTCGCCCTTCCCCAGACTCTGGGTGGAGGCCACCCGATAGCGCCGGGCGGTCCCCGCCGCATCCGTGACGGTGACCTCGTCGCCGACCGCGGCCTGCCGCAGCCCGTAGAGGGCCCCCACGGGATTGCGCGGTGAACCCGAATGGGAGGCGATCACCGCCGTCCCCTCAGGATCCCCGGGGGCCGAGCCGTGGCGGTACCAGCCGCCGACGGAGCTGTCGTCGGGCAACTCCATCGCCCCGTCCTCCGTGACCCCGACCGAGACCACGCTCAGCGTGGCCCCGATGGCCGGATAGTCCACGCGCACGGGGATCCTGGCGTCGTCCGATGGGCTCTGGGTGGCGCGCCGGACGGCGATCCCCGACGACGGCGTCCGCCCGGGGACGACCGGAGCCGCGGAGGGGGTTGCGGCCGGTGGGGTTCCCGTCCCCGCCGCGGGACCCGGCGTCATCGCGACGACGGAGCCTCGCCCCTGCTCGGACGGGAGGGAGGAGACCGCCGCCGACGGCGCGCAGCCGGTGAGGACGACGGCGGCGAGGGCGAGGACCGCCGGCACACGGCCGACGGTCCCCATCTCCGGGCGGGAGGGACCCCGCCCGCAGGCCTCATCACGCACGGGCCGCCCGGCGGCGGGCCATGAGGACGGCGCCGGCGACCAGGGCGGCCGCACCGGCGCCGACGGCGGCCAGCATCCCGGTGGAGTCCTGGGCGGGGGCGACGTCGATGCCCGCGGGGACGGAGCCCGGCGCGCTGTGGTCGGCGGCGACCTCCTGGGTGGCCAGCGCGAGGGTGCCGTCGGCGGCGGAGCCCCAGGCGTAGGCGATCGTGGTGACGCCGTCCTTGACCTCGACGTCGGCGGGGCCGATCACGGGGTCGGTGGTGCCGGCCACGGACACGGCGGCGGAGACGGTGCCGGCGGGCACCTCGAGGGAGGCCTCGTCCGGGTTCTCCAGGCCGGGCACGACGACGTCCTCGCCGGCCCAGACGTCCACGGCCGGGGCGGCGGCGATGTGACGCACGGTGAGGCGGCCCTCGCCGGCGGCGACGGCGCTCGTGTCGTTCTCGAACGCGGTCACCGTGGGCGTGCCGGCGGCGTCGAGGTGGGCGGCGGCGGTGTAGTCGCCGCCGTCGGCGAGGGTGAGGGTGACGGGACCGAGGATCGGGGCGGAGTCATCCATGGCGTCCGCGGCGGTGATGGCGACCTCGTAGTCGCCGGCGGCGAGCTCCAGGGGACCGGCGAGGTCGCCGGGCTCGAAGTTGTCCAGGGTGAGGGCACCGTTCACGTAGACGTCCACGGGGGTCTCGGGCACGGCGTGCAGCACGGAGAGCTCGGCGCCGGACGGGGCGTCCATGGCGGCGGCGGACAGGGGGGCGAGGACGGCGATGCCGATGGCGGCGGTGACGGCGGCCGGGAGGGACGTGCGCATGGTGTCGTTCCTGTTCGTCGAGGGTCCTGCGGGGCAGGCGGGGCGAGGCGCCGAATGCGCTCACACCAGGACTACCGACGCCGCGACCGATCCGTTGCAGAAGACTTTCCTCCCCCTCCGACCACGAGCCCTGCGCAGTGGGGCTCGTCGTGTTTCGGGGGCTCGTCAGAATTGAAGAAGGTCCGCACCGTAGATTCATCGTGTACACACCCCTCCCGCGAGCCTCCCCGCCCCGCGGCCTGGGCGCCGTCGAGGGGCTCGACCGGGAAGAGGCCCTCCTCACCGGCGAGAACGACCCCGTCCCGACGCACGCGGGAGACGCCGTGCTCTCGGGCTCGGCCGTCGTCGCGGGCACGGGAGTGGTGCTCGCCATCGTCGTGGCCGTGCGCCTCAGTCGTTGACGCGGCGGGCTCCGATGACCAGAGTGATCCCAGGACAGCGCGCCAGCGCGCCGCCCGGCCCGTCCAAGAGGGTCGGCGCGGTCCCGACACATGAAGGAGACCACCCATGCGCCTCATCACCCTGGGCCTCGGCGCCGCACTCGGCTACCTGCTCGGCTCCGCCGAGGGCCGCAAGAACCTCGAGAAGATGACCCAGAACGCCCAGAAGCTCTGGAACGACCCCAAGACCCAGGAGAAGGTCGGCCAGGTCCAGGAGACCGCCCAGCAGAAGTTCGCTGAGGTGAAGAAGTCCGATCCGGTGCAGAAGGCCACGACGAAGGTGGAGGATGCCATGCAGGGCAACGACAAGAAGAACGACGTCCGCGAAGATCGCGTGACCGAGTCCAACAACGACAACATCACCTCGGCGGCCCGCCACGGTGCCGAGCCGGACACCATCTCGGACCCGTCCACCCCGCTGGGTGACGAGGGTCCGCTGACGCGCTGACCCGCGCAGACACGGCGGCCCGCCTCCCCGAGGGGAGGCAGGCCGCCGTCGCCGTGGGCCGGGTCAGCCGTCCTGCTTCAGGACCTCGTCGGCCGGCGGGGCCTGCACCGGATCCACCCCGCCCATCTCGGAGAGGGTCACCACGGCCTTCGTGCCGGCGGACTCGGTCTCCACGGTGAGCAGGCGGCCGTCCTCCTTGGACACCGTGAACGCGGTCAGCTCCACGCCCTCCTGCGGGCCCGAGACGGGCTCGTCCAGCACGTAGCGGATCGCATCCTGACCGCTGCGGCGGATGCCGTCCGCGTCCGCCTCGACGTCGTCCAGGCCGCCCGACTCCGGCAGGGAGCCCAGCAGCGAGCTCACCATCGCGCCCATGCCGGTGGCGCTGGGATCGCTCTCGTACGGGGTGGCGGTCCAGCGCTCCGCATAGGCGGGGCGGTCCTCACCGCTCGTGCCGGCGCGCTCCACCGTGAACCGGGAGTACGCGGTGCCGTCCACGATCCGGGACTCGTCCCGGGTGATCAGGCCGTCGTCCTGGTACACGGACACGTACCGCATGGACGAGCCGTCCACGGGACCGGAGATGTCCACCGAGTCCGGGACCGCGCGCCCGTTGCTCGGGGCCTCGGACCGCAGCTCGGTGACCATGCGGACGGAGTCGGCCTCCTCGAGCTGGGTGCGGGCACGGTCCCAGGCGCCGGGGGCGTCGTCGCCCGAGGCGCAGCCGGTCAGCAGCAGGGCGGCCGCCCCGAGGGCGGCGAGGGACAGGCCGCGTCGGGTGCGGCGGGTCTGGGTCTGGCGCTGCCTCACTCGGCCACCTCCTCCGGCGCCTCGGCCGGCTCGATCTGGTTCCAGTCGCTCAGGGCGTACTGCTGGGTGGCCCGGCCGTCGTCGACGGTGAGCGCGACCAGCTCGCCGTCGTCGTCCACCGTGAAGGAGTGCACCCGGGTGGCGTCGCCCTCGACCATTGCGGCGTCGGCGACCTCCTCGGGCACGGCGTAGCGGTAGGCCGTGCCGCCGTCCCAGTCGACCTCCTCGGCGCGCACCTGGGCGCCGTCGAGGGCGTCCGCCGCGGGGAGGCCCACCTGGTCGAGGAGGGACTTCAGGGGCGGCTCCTGCCCCTCGCCGGCCGAGGCCCGGCGCCACTGTGGGTCGGAGTACATCATCTGGACGTCGTCCGGGACGTCGGACCCGTCCACGTCGACCCGCACGAAGACGTCCTCGCCGACCTGGCGGGACTCCATGGTGATGTGCGAGTCGCGGCCGACCTGCATGACGCCTTTCGACTCGGCGTCGCCGCCGTCGAGCCGGCCGGCGATGTCCCAGCGGACCGACTGCGGGCCCTGACGGCCGGTGGTGTAGGCGGTCTCGAGTCGGACGGTCTCGGCCTCGTCCAACTGGGTGCGGGCCTGATGCCAGGCCTCCCCCGCCGACTGCGGCTCGGATGCGCACCCGGCCAGGGCCAGGGCGCCCACGACGCCGAGCCCGGCCGCGCGGACGGCACGTCTGCGCTGCATGTTCTCCTCCTGGGGCTGCTGCCGGCCGAGGCAGGGCGCCGCGGCCACTGGCGTCACCCTACCGGCGGCGCAGGGCGAAGGATGCGCCGTGGTGGTTCTGCGGCAGGTGGTCGCCGCGGCCGAAGAGCTTGTGGCGCAGCGTGCCGTCCGTGTACGCGGTCTTGTAGCGGCCGAGCTTCTGCAGCTCCGGCACCACGAACTCCACGACGTCCTCGAAGGTGCCCGGGGTGATGTGGTAGGCGAGGTTGAAGCCGTCCACGTCGGTCTCGTCGGCCCACTCGACGAGCTGGCGGGCCGCGGACTCGCCGCCGCCCACGATCACGGGGCCGAAGCCGCCGATGCCCACCCACTCGGCGAGCTTGCGCACGGTCCACTCCTCGTCCGTGCCGGAGGCCTTCTGGAAGGTCTCCACGGTGGACTGGATGGCGTTCGACTTCACGTCCCCGATCGGCTCGTCCAGGTCGTACTGGGACAGGTCGATGCCCATCCAGCCGGACATGAGCACGAGGCCGCCCAGCGGGTCCACGTACTGCGCCAGGTCGTCGTACTTGGCTCGCGCGTCCTCGTCGGTGGCCCCGGTGACGACCGTCTGCATCGCGAAGATCTTCACGTCGTACGGGTCACGGCCGGCGTCCACCAGGGCCTGGCGGATCTTCTTCACGGTGGCGGCCGCCAGCTCCTTCGTGGGGGAGTTGATGAACACGGCCTCGGCGTGCTTGCCGGCGAAGGCGCGGCCGCGCGTCGAGGCGCCGGCCTGGTAGATCACGGGGGTGCGCTGCACGGACGGCTCGGTGACGGCGTGGCCGGGCACGGTGAAGTACCGGCCCTGGTGGGCGATGTCGTGGACCTTGGCCGGGTCCGCGAACACGCCGGACTCCTTGTCGTAGACGACGGCGTCGTCCTCCCACGAGCCCTCGAGGAGCTTGTAGACGACGTCGAGGTACTCGTCGGCGTGCTCGTAGCGCTCGTCGTGCTCCATCTGGTCGTCCTGGCCCATGTTCTGGGCGGCGGAGGGCAGGTAGCCGGTGACCACGTTCCAGCCCACGCGGCCGCCCGTGAGGTGGTCGAGCGTGGCGAGGCGGCGGGCGAACGGGTAGGGGTGCTCGTAGGCGGTGCCGGCGGTGACGCCGAAGCCGAGGTGCTCGGTGACCGCGGCCATCGCGGAGACGAGCAGGAACGGGTCGTTCACGGGGGTCTGCGCGCCGGTCCTGATGGCGGCCTCGGAGGTGCCGCCGTACACGGAGTACGGGCCGAGGACGTCGGCGATGAACAGGCCGTCGAACAGGCCCTTCTCCAGCGTCTGCGCCAGGTGCGTCCAGTAGCCCAGGGTGTTGTAGTCCCGGGCGTGGTCGTCGGGGTGACGCCAGAGACCCGGGGACTGGTGGGCGACGCAGTTCATGTCGAATGCGTTGAAGAGGATCTCGCGGTGCTCGTCCGGGCGGGTGGGTGCTCCGGCCCCGGCGTTCTCGGCGGTGCTCATGGGTCTCCTTTCCAGGGCCGCCCGGTCGCAGGGGCGCGGCCGGGCGGGCGACGGTTCCGCACCATGCAACGCCGACGCGGCCGGCGGTGGAAGCCGGTCCGGCCCAGGGGTTCATGACGGCCCCGCCGGGCCCGGCCACGCGTGCGGCGCCCGGTTCGTGACATGCCCTGACCGTGACGGAGGACACGTCCGCGGGTGGCGGCCCTGCGGCAGCCCAGCGGCACCCCAGCGCTGAGCCAGTGACGTCCCAGCGCTGAGCCAGTGACACCCCAGCGCTGAGCCAGAGAAATCTGCTGCCTCCACCCTACGGAGACGACCGAAACGTCTGGCTCGGCGCTGGCTCGGCGCCGGCTCGGCGCGGGATCGGCGCGGGGCCCGGCGCCCCCGGTGTGACGCCCGTGTGACCCTCCGGCGCCGGCGGCCGGGCGACCGCGCGGCCGACCGGGCCCGCGGTGGTCTACTGGCATCCGTATCCGTCCGACACCGACGACGAAGCGACGATGGGAGCCCTCCATGAGCGTGCACGCGCCTTCCCGTGCCACCGCCTCCACCCCGGTCCGGGACGAGGACCGCCACAGCCTCGACGTCGTCTTCCGCGGCGTCGGGCGCACGTTCCCCACCGCGGACGGACCACGCGTCGTCCTGCGCGACGTGGACCTGACCGTGGCGCCCGGCGAGGTGCTCGCCGTGATCGGCGCCTCCGGCTGCGGCAAGTCCACGCTGCTGCGCGCCGTGGCCGGCCTGGACCCGGACTTCGACGGAGAGCTGCTGATCGACGGCTCGCCCGTGCGACCCTACGACGAGCGCACCGCCGTCGGCTTCCAGGAGCCGCGCCTGCTGCCCTGGCGCACCCTGCGCCGCAACGTGGAACTCGGCCTGCCCCGGGAGCTGGACCGCGCCGCGGGCCGGGACCGCGTGCAGGAGCTGCTCGAGCTCGTGGGCCTCGCGCCCTTCGCGGAGCACCGCCCCCGGGAGGTCTCCGGCGGCATGGCCCAGCGGGCCTCGCTCGCCCGCGCCCTGGCGCGCCGCCCCGGCGTGCTGCTGCTCGACGAGCCCTTCGGCGCCCTCGACGCCCTGACGCGCCTGAAGATGCAGGACCTGCTGCTGGACGTGCACGCCGCCACCGGCACCACCGTCCTGCTCATCACCCATGACGTGGAGGAGGCCCTGCAGCTCGCCGACCGCGTGCTGCTGCTCGCCCGTGACGTCCCCGCGCCCGACGGCGGGGCCCGCCCCGGAGCGACCGTGGGGCGGATCGTGGACGTGCCGGGGGCCCGTCCCCGCGACCGCGCGGACGTCCGCCTGGCCCGGCTGCGCGCCGAGCTCCTCGAGGGCCTCGGCGTCGAGAGCCACGCCCGATGAGCGGCGCCGGCTCCGCACGCCTGACCCGTCGCACGGCGCTCGGCCTGCTGGCCGCGTCCCTGCCCCTGGGCCTGAGCGGATGCGTCCTGCAGGGTGAGGCGACGACCGGGCCGGTGAACGGTCCGGACACGCTGAGCATCGACTACGCCACCTACAACCCGCTCTCCCTCGTGATCCGCCACCAGGGATGGCTGGAGGAGACGCTCGCGCCCCGCGGCGTCCGGGTGAACTGGGTGTTCTCCGCCGGCTCCAACAAGGCCAACGAGCTCCTGCGCTCGAATTCCGTGGACATCGGGTCGACGGCCGGCTCGGCCGCGCTGCTGAACCGGGCCAACGGAGCCCCCACGCGCATCGTGGGCGTCGCCTCGCGACCGGAGTGGTCCGCGCTCATGGTCCCGCCCGGCTCGGACATCACGGACGTCGCCCAGCTCGCGGGCCGCACGGTGGCCGCCACGCGCGGGACGGACCCGTACTTCTTCGCCGTGCAGGCGCTCGAGGCCGCCGGGGTGGACCCGGCCGACGTCGAGATCCAGAACCTGCAGCACGCCGACGGCCGCGCCGCCCTCGCCGGCGGATCGGTGGCCGCGTGGTCCGGGCTCGACCCGATCATGGCGAAGGCCGAGGCCGAGGGCGCCCGCTTCCTGTACCGGGACCTCGCCCTGAACACGTTCTCCGTCCTCAACGCCACGGAGTCCTTCCTCGAGGAGGACCCGGAGACCGCCCAGACCGTCCTGGACACGTACGAACGCGCCCGCGCCTGGGCGCTCGAGCACCCGGACGAGACCGTCGGGATCCTGGCCGAGGCCGCGAAGATCTCTCCCGACGTCGCCCGCACCGTGATCCTCGAACGCACCAACGCGGACGTCAGCCCCGTGCCGGGCCAGGAGCTGCTCGACGCCCTGACGGGGGTCGGACGGATCCTGGTCGGCACCGGGTCCGTCGACTACCAGCACCAGGTGGACGCCGCGCTGGCGAGCATCCTGGACACCCGTTTCGCCGAGGAGGCCATCCGATGAGCACCGCCCTGACCACCCCCGCCGCGACGACGGGCCCCGAGGCGCGCGAGCGGTCGGGTCACGACGACGGCGACACAGGGGCGCGCCGACGGCAGCGGCCCCGGGTGCTGGACCGGCCCGGCGCCCGGGCGGTGGTGGGGCTGGCCGCGCCCGCTGTCCTCCTGATGCTGTGGTGGGCGGTGACGGCCGCCGGGCTGCTCTCCGCGGTGCAGCTGCCCTCCCCCGGCGCGGTGCTGAGCGCCGGCGTCAACCTGCTGGAGCGGGGCGACCTGTGGCTGCACGTGGGGATCTCCACCCAGCGCGTGCTGCTGGGCTTCCTGCTCGGCGCCGCACTCGGGCTGGCCGTGGGGTCCGCGCTCGGGCTGTCCCGGTGGGCGGACGCGCTGTTCGCCCCGCTGATCGGGGCGCTGCGCGCGGTGCCCTCGCTGGCCTGGGTGCCGCTGCTGATCCTGTGGATGCAGATCGGCGAGGAGTCCAAGGTCACCCTCATCGCGATCGGCGCGTTCTTCCCGGTGTTCACCACCGTCTACGCCGCCCTGCGCCATGTGGACCCGCACCTGGTGGAGGCCGGTCGGGCCTTCGGCTACCACGGGCTGTCCCTGCTGCGGACGGTGCAGCTGCCCGCCGTGGTGCCGGCCGTGTTCTCCGGCCTGCGGCTGGCCCTGGCCCAGGCCTGGCTGTTCCTGGTGGCCGCGGAGCTGATCGCCTCCTCGATGGGCCTGGGCTTCCTGCTCACCGACTCGCAGAACAACGGACGCACGGACCGCCTGATCCTGGCGATCATCCTGCTCGCCGTGCTCGGCAAGCTCACCGACTGGCTGCTCGGCCTGCTGGAGCGCCGGGCCCTGCGCCGCTGGGCCTGAGCCCGGCACGTCCGGCCGCCCGGTCGTCGGGTCAGTCCCCCTCGGGGACCTCGCCGGCCGACGTGTAGGCGGTCGGCGGGGTGCCGTTCACGAGCCAGTCGCCGGCCATGCGCACCTTGAACGCCGCCGGGTCGTGGGTGGCGAGGGTGCGGGCGTTGCGCCAGTGCCGGTCGAGGCGCAGCGTGGCCGACGTCGCCGACGCGCCGAGCGTGTCGAAGATGCGGGTGCACACCTCGAGGACGGCCTCCGGCACCACGGCCTGGGCCCGGTACGCGGCCGCCATCGCCTCGGCGGACGCCGCCGCGACGTCGGCCTCCGCCGGGCCGGCCCCGTGGGCGCCGTCCTCCCCCTCGTCGAGCAGACGCCCGACCTCGCGCACCATCAGCTCGGCCGCGGCCTGCCGCCCGGCCAGCTGCCCCATGATCTCGAGGAGCTGGGGGTCGTCCTTGGGCAGCGCGGCCGTGCCGGTGTTGAAGGTGCGGCGCCGCTGCCGCAGCAGCTGCGTGCCCTCCGTGAGCGCCGCCCGGCCGATCCCGGCCTGCAGCGCCAGCAGGGTCGCCTCCATGAGCACGGGCACGGGCCCGTCCTGCCGCGGCACCTCGAGCAGCTCCTCGGCCGCGGCGTCGTCGAGCACCACGGACCCGGTGGCGGTCAGGCGCTGGCCGAACCCGTCCCAGTCGTCCTTGATGCCCACGCGCGGCTGACGCACGCGCACAACGGCGACGGCTCGGTCCGGCTCGCGGACCGCACCCCCGGCCCGCTTCGAGTTCCGGCGCGAGACGAGGTCCGCCCCCTCGATGCCCACGGTCGCGGCGGTCCACGTGGCGAACGCCGAGCCGGTCGCGTAGTACTTCTGCCCCCGCACGACCCAGGTGCCGCCCTCGTCCCGGCTGGCCAGGGTGGCGGCACGGCCCGGCGCGGCCCCGCCGGCGCGTTCGGCCAGCGCGGAGCCGGCCCAGTCCCCCGCCACGATGTGCCGCAGCCACCGCTCCCGGCGGGCGGGCGCCTGGTCCATGGCCGTGGCGATGAACACGAGGTGGGAGCGCCAGACGTGCGCGGTGTTCACATCCCGGGCGGCCAGGTCCATGAGCAGGCGCAGCACGGTCTCGCTGCCGCCGCCCTCGCCGCCCGCGTCCACGGGGACGCCGACCTTGCCGAACCCGGCGGCCTGCAGCTCCCCGAGGGCGGCGAACGGCAGGTGCCGGCCCGCCTCGCGGGCCCGCTCGCCGTGGGCGACGGAGTCGAAGGCGTCGGCGTACCGGGCGGCGAGGGTGGCGTAGGTGGTCATGGACCTACTCTGACACGCGCGGGCGGCCCGGCGGCCGGGACGCCCCGGCCGTGGGACGGGGTCCACACCGGCCGCCGTCGCCCTGGCCCGCGCCGGGCGCGCGCGGGGATCCGGCGGGCCGAGCATGACCGCCGGTGACGACGGCGGGCGCGGCGTCGTCGTCGGCGTCCCTACCCTGGTCGGACCCGCCGACCAGGAGGAACCGCCGCCCATGACGCCCACCGAGGACCCCGCCCGCCCCGACCCGGCCGAGGAGGGCGCCTCCGGGGCCGTCCGCGGACCGAACGACGGCGTGCCCGCCGCGGCCCTCGCCACGCTGCCCGGCCCCCTCCCGCAGGCGCTCGTCGACGCCGCCGACCCGGACGTCCACCCCGGCCGCCCGGCGGACCGGCTGCACGGCGGGCGCGGCGACGGCCGCCCGGTGGCCGAGTCGGACCGGCTCGCGTTCTGGGAGGCGGCCGGCCGACGTCTGAGCTGGGAGCGGCCCTTCACCCGGACGCGCTCCCTCACCGCCCCGGACCCGGCCGCCGAGCGCGGCCCGGAGATCCGCTGGTACGAGGACGGCACCCTGAACGTGGCCGTGAACTGCGTGGACCGGCACGTGGCGGCGGGGCGCGGGGAGAAGGTCGCCCTGTACTTCGAGGGCGAGCCCGGCGACCGCCGCGCCGTCACCTACGCACAGCTGCAGCGCGAGGTCGCCCAGGCCGCGAACGCCCTCGAGGAGCTGGGCATCGAGGCGGGCGACCGCGTCGTCGTGTACCTGCCCGTGCTCGTCGAGACGATCGTCATCACGCTGGCGTGCGCGCGGATCGGCGCCGTGCACTCGCTCGTGTTCGGCGGGTTCTCGGCGGAGGCGCTGCGGTTCCGCGTCGAGGACACGGGCGCCAAGCTGCTCGTCACCACCGACGGCCAGTTCCGCCGCGGTGCCGCCGTCCCCGTGAAGGCCAACGCGGACGAGGCCGTGTCCGGGGACAACGCGATCGAGCACATCCTCGTCCTGGACCGCACGGGCCACCGGGACATCCCGTGGACCGAGGGCCGAGACCTGTGGTGGCACGACGTCGTGGACCGCCAGCCGGACACCCACACCCCGCGCGCCTTCGACGCGGAGCACCCGCTGTTCATCATGTACACCTCCGGCACCACGGGACAGCCCAAGGGGCTCGTGCACACCTCCGGCGGGTACCTCGCCGCGGCCTCGTGGACGCACGACTTCCTGTTCTCCCACCCGAACCCGGCACGGCGCGACGACGACGTCCACTGGTGCACCGCGGACCTGGCCTGGGTCACCGCGCACACCTACGAGATCTACGGTCCGCTCTCGAACGGGGTCACGCAGGTGATCTACGAGGGTGTGCCGAACGCCCCGCACCCGGGCCGGCACTTCGAGGTGATCGAGCGCTACCGGGTGACGAGCTACTACACGGCGCCCACCCTGATCCGCTCGCTCAAGGGCTGGCATCCGGACGGGATCCCGGCGCACGCGGACGGCGGTCCGGACCTGTCCTCGATCCGCCTGATCGGGACCGTGGGCGAGTCCGTGAACCCGGAGGCCTGGACGTGGGCCCGCACCCAGATCGGCCGGGACACCCCGGACCTGCCGATGGTGGACACGTGGTGGCAGTCCGAGACGGGCGCCACCGTGCTCTCCCCCCGCCCCACGGACACGGCCTTCAAGCCGGGCTGCGGCTCCCGGCCCCTGCCGGGGGTGGACGTGGCCGTGGTCGACGACGACGGCGCCCCCACGCCCGAGGGCCTGCAGGGCCGGATCGTGGTCACCCGCACCTCGCCGGCGATGGCCCGGACCGTGTGGCGGAACCCGGCCCGCTACTTCCACTCGTACTGGGAGGACTACGCGGACCAGGGCGAGGCGGGCTGGTTCCTCGCCGGCGACGGCGCCAAGCGGGACGAGGACGGCGACGTCTGGATCCTCGGGCGCGTGGACGACGTCATCAACATCTCCGGGCACCGGCTGAGCACCATCGAGATCGAGTCCGCCCTCGTGGCGCACCCGGAGGTGATCGAGGCGGGGGTGTGCCCCGTGCCGCACGAGACCACCGGGCACGCCGCCGTCGCCTTCGTGGTGGCGCACGAGAGCTGGCTGGCCGGCGATGACGGCCCCGGCGCCTCCGCCGCCGACCGCGCCGAGGAGCTGCGGCGGCACGTGGGGCGGGTGATCGGGCCGGTGGCCAAGCCCGCCGAGGTGGTCTTCGTCCCCGACGTGCCCAAGACCCGTTCGGGCAAGATCATGCGGCGGCTGCTGACGCAGCTGCACCAGGGCACCGCGCTCGGGGACACCACGAGCCTGCAGAACGAGCCGTGCGTCGGGCAGATCGCCGAGGTGCTCCGGGCCGGCCGCCGCGCTCAGGACGCCGGCACCGGCGCCGTCCGCAGCGCCAGCTCGGCCAGCACCTGAGCGGCCCGCGGCACCACGGCGTCGTCGAACACGGCCTGCGGGGAGTGGTTGACCGGGGCCTCGTCCGGGTCCATGCCCTCCGGGACCGCCCCGAGCAGGACGTAGGCGCCGGGCACCCGCTGGAGGACCTCGGAGAAGTCCTCGCTGCCGGGCTCGGGCTCGGGCAGCTCCCGGTAGGCGTCGGCCCCGTAGAGGTCCTCCACGACCCCGCGGACGAAGGCCACCGCGTCCGGATCGTTGGCCGTCACCGGGAACGCGCAGTCCGTCCGGACCTGCGCGCTCATGCCGTGCGCCGCGGCGATCCCATGCACCAGGCGCTCCACGGCCGAGAGCAGCCGGGCGCGGGCGTCCGCGGAGAAGGTCCGCAGGGTGAGGGCGAGGGTGGCGCTGTCCGGGATGATGTTGGCCGCCGTGCCCGCGCTCAGGTGCCCGACGGTCGCGACCACCGGGTCGAAGGCGTCGAACTGCCGGGTGACCACGGACTGCAGCGCCAGCACCATCTCGGCGGCCACGGGCACCGGATCCTGGGCCAGGTGCGGCACCGAGCCGTGCCCGCCTCGACCGTGCACCGTCACCACCAGGTCGTCGCAGCCGGCCTGGATCGCCCCCGGGCGGCTGAGCAGGACGCCGCGCGGGTACGTGCCCGAGGAGACATGGATCGCGTAGGCGGCGTCCACCGGTCGCCCGGCCGCCTCCAGCAGCCCCTCCTGGATCATGTGCAGGGCGCCGCCGCCGGTCTCCTCCCCGGGCTGGAACATGGCCACCACGTCGGCGGTGAGCTCCCCGCGACGGCGCACCAGCCAGGCCAGCGCGCCGTAGAGGCCGGCGGTGTGCAGGTCGTGGCCGCAGGCGTGCATGGTGCCCGGCACCGAGGGGGCGTACTCCAGCCCAGTCTCCTCCGTGACGGGCAGGGCGTCCATGTCCCCCCGCAGCAGCACGACCGGCCGCCGGGCCCCCTCCGGCAGCGGGGCCCCGCCGCGCAGCACCACGACGACGGAACTCAGCGCCCGGCCGACGCCCGTCTCCAGCGCGGGGCGGCCGGTGGCGGCATCCTCCCCCGCCTCAGCGCGCAGGGCCTCGAGCCGCTCGAGGACGGCGGCCTGAGTGCGGGGCAGGTGCAGGTCCAGCTCCGGATGCCCGTGGAGGAGGCGGCGGAAGGCGATCGCCTCCCGGGCGATGTCCTCCGGCAGGTCCTGGGCGAGGGCGTTCACGGGCGGAGTGGGGGCGGTGCGGTCCATGAGGACATCATGCCGTGGCGCCCCGCCGGCCCACCTGGATCGCGCAGCGGGTCAGCCGGCCAGCTCCTGCAGCTCGGCGAGGTCGAAGACGTCCTCCGAGGCGGGGGCCTCGGGCGCCTCGACCGCGTTCCACTCGGTGAAGGTGGCGTTCGCGTCCACGTCCTCGTCCTCCGAGTTCACGTCCTCGAGACGGTAGAGGGTCGTGCTCTCCGGGTCGATCAGCATCGTCCGGCCGAACTCGTGGTGCTCCTCGGGCAGCGCGTACTTGAGGTACTTCCTGCCCTCGAGCTCCACCTCCTCGGCCTTCAGGTCCTTGCCGTCGAAGGCGTCCGCGGCGGGCATGTCCTCCTCGAGGTCGGACATGATCTCCTCCAGTGAGATGTCCATCTGCGCGGCCTGATCGGCGCTCGTCTTGATCCAGCGGTCGCCCACGAGGGTGGAGAACATGCCCATCTCCTGGGGCAGGTCGTCACCGTCGGCCTGGAGCTTGAAGAACACGTCGGCGTCCCGGCGCAGGACCTCGATGGCCATGGTGGCCGCCCCCATGTCCATGTTCATGGTGCCCTTGAGGTGGGAGTCGTCGGTGGCGCCGGCGAGGTCCACGTTCGCGGACTGGATGGCGTCCGTGCCCAGGGAGGCGGAGGGCGACGCCGAGGCCGACGCGTCGTCCTTGTCCTCCTCCTTGTCGGCGGCGGTGCCCTCCATCCTCAGGCGCAGGCTCTCGGCATCCACGACCTTCTGGCGGACCTCGGGCCAGCTCTCGTCCAGCGTCGGGTCGGAGGCGCAGCCGGTGAGCAGCAGACCGGAGGCGGCGAGCATGCCGGCGGCGAGGCGTGCGGGCGTCTTCATGGGGACTCCTTCACAGAGGTGCGGACGTGCCGGCGGCCGGGGACCGCCGGACGATGTCCCGTCGACCCTCTCACGCCACCCCTGGCCCGTCATGCCCTGAAGGACAGCGAGGCTGCGGTTGTGCCGATCCTGTGCAGGTCAGCCGCCGGTGGTGCCGTCCTCGAAGATCTGCCCCGCCGGGGTCTGCTTCTCCGCCTGGAACACGTCCTCGGCGCGGCCGTAGGCCCAGTACGCGCTCACCGACAGCTGCCGCCGGTCCACACCGCGCACGTCCGTGAGGTACGCCCGGACGCGCTTGACCTGCTCCCGCTCGCCGTGCACGAACGCGTGCACCCGTCCGTCCCGCCACGCCGCGTCCTCGACGGCGGCGGCGAACCGCGTCGTCTCCGGGGTGAAGGGGCCGCCGCGGTGCAGCCAGCGCACCTCGACGCCGGCCGGCGCGGTCAGGGGCACCTCGTCCCGGGCGTCGGTCACCTCGATCAGCGCGACGCCGGCTGCCGCGGCGTCCGTGGCGGCGAGGTCCTCGAGGGCGGCGGCGATCGCCGGCAGGGCGGCCTCATCACCGGCGAGCAGGTGCCAGTCGGCGGTGGGGTCGTGCCGGTAGGCGCCGCCGGGACCCAGGAACGCGACCTGCTGCCCCACCGGCTCGGACGCCGCCCACGCCCCGGCCAGGCCGCCGTCGTGCCCGAGGGCGGCGCCGTCGTCGTCCGCGCCGTGGACCACGAAGTCGACGTCCATGGTGCGGGCGGCCGCGTCCATGCGACGCACCGTGTAGGTGCGGCGGACCGGCAGCTGCTCCGGGGCGAGGCGCTCGCGGAGGGCGTCCAGGTCGTACGGGGGTTCGAGGCCGAGCGCGGGGTCGGCGAAGAGCAGCTTCACGTAAGGGTCCGTGGCGCCCTTCTCCGCCCAGCGGGCATGGACGGCGTCGAACTGCTCGCCGCCGAGGGTCAGGCGCACGAGGTGCGGGGTGAGCCGACGGGCGGCCACCACGGTGAGGACGGTCTGGGGCCGGGCCATGCGGGCCTCCTGGGGTCGGGGCGGGTTCTGCGCGGGCGCGCGTCCCCCACTCTCCCACGACGAGGCGGATTAGCGCACGTCAGCGTGACGTTTTCCGCGGCCTCGGGGTCAGCGGAACCGGGCCCCCCGGTGGTCCTCGGGCAGCAGCGGTCCCGCGCCGGCCACGTTCTCGCGCAGGGTCCGCCCCGCCTCGGGCTCACGCAGCACGCCGCGCCGCCGCAGCTCGGGGCTCACGAGCCGGGCGAACCGCTCGAGGTCCGTCGGGCGCACGGCCGCGGAGATGTTGAAGCCGTCCACGCCGGTCTCGCGGTGCCAGCGCTCGAGCTCGTCCGCCACGGTGGCCGGGGACCCCACGATCACCGGCCCTCGCCCGCCCACGCTCACGAACTCCGCCACCTCGCGCACCGTCCAGCGGCGGTCCGGCGACTGGGTGGTGAACGCGGCCAGCGCCGTCCGGGAGGCCTCGCTCTCCACGTGCTCCAGCTCGGCGTCCGGGTCCAGGCCGGACAGGTCCACCCCCGTCCAGCCGCCGAACAGCGCGAGCGCGGACTCGACGTCCACGTGCTGGTGGTACGCGGCCAGCCGCGCCTGCGCCTCCTCGTCCGTGTCCGCGACGACGACGGTCACCATCGCCAGCACGCGGATCGCGTCCTCGGGGCGGCCGGTCTCCCGCAGGCCCTCGCGGGTCTGCTCGACGAACCGCCGCACGTGCGCCGTCGTCGGGCCGATGTAGAAGACCGCCTCCGCATGCTCGAGCGCGAACCGTCGCCCCCGCGAGGACGCGCCGGCCTGGAACAGGAACGGGGTGCCCTGCGGCCCGGGGTGCGCGAGCGCGACGCCGGGCAGGCGCACGTGCGGGCCCTCCACGCCGATCGGGTGCACCTTCCGCCGGGTCCGCGAACACCCCGGACTCGCGGTCCGCCACGACGGCGGTCCGCTCCACGGACCCCTCGAACTGGCGGTACATGGCGTCGAGGTAGGCGTCGGCCCGGTCGTAGCGCTCGTCGTGGCCGGGCTGCCGGTCCAGGCCGAGGTTGCGTGCGGCCGAGTCCTGGTAGCCGGTCACCACGTTCCATGCGATGCGCCCGTCCGTGAAGTGGTCCAGCGAGGTCAGCGTGCGCGCCAGCAGGTAGGGCTGCTCGTAGGTGACGGACGCGGTGACGCCGAAGCCCACCCGCTCGGTGACGACGGCCATCGCCGAGACCACCGTGAACGGGTCCAGCAGCGGCCACTGCACGCCGCCGCGCACCGTGGCGTCCACGCCGCCGCCGTGCACGTCGTAGAGCCCGAGGATGTCCGCGAGGAACACGGCGGTGAACCCGCCCTCCTCCACGGTGCGGGCCAGGTCCGTCCAGAAGGACAGCCGGTCGAACTCGTGGGCGCGGGACTCGGGGTGCCGCCACAGCCCGGGCGACTGGTGCACGGGCGTCACCATGTCGAACGCGCTGAGGATGAACGGGGTGGGGGCGGGGGTCGCGGTCATCGGGTCTCCAGGGTCACGGGGGCATGGTCGGCCGGCACGACGGCGGCCGGCCCGTCCGCCTGTGCGGCCAGGATGGCGGCGTCGTCGGCCACGAGGTCCGTCTCGGGGCGGGCCACGGGGTCGCGGGCGAAGCGCGTGGCGATCAGCGAGAGCGTGGCCAGCAGCGTCAGGTACGCGGCGATCAGCCACGGCGTGTGGCCGCCGACCTCGTACAGCAGCGCCGCGATGAACGGGGCGAACCCGCCGCCCACCACCGTGCCGAGCTGATAGCCCAGGTTCACGCCCGAGTACCGCACGCGCACCGGGAACTGCTCGGCGAACCACGCGGCCTGCGGACCGTAGACGCTGTCGTGGGCCACGTTGATCACCAGCACGACGACGAGCGGCAGCACCGCCAGCGCGCCCGCGTCCACGACGGCGAACAGCACCCAGCCCGCCACCGCCGTGAGCGCGTACCCGGCCCGGGACACCCGGGCACGGCCCACGCGATCCGAGACCGCGCCCCAGAAGGGGGTGCTCAGCAGCCCGATGGCCGAGGCGACCATGATGGCGGAGACGAGGACGCCGTCGTCGGCGCCGCGGAGCACGAGGTAGCTCACCAGGTACGCGGTGACGAGGTAGTAGAGGCCGTTCTGACCCAGACGGAGGCCGGCGGTGACGAGCACGGGGCGGGCGTGATGGCGCAGCAGCTCGACGACGGGCGCGCGGCTGACGGTCCCCGCCTCCCGGTGCACGCGGAACTCCACCGAGTCCTCGACGCCGAGGCGGATGGCCAGGCCGACCACCACGAGCAGGCCCGAGGCGAGGAACGGCAGGCGCCAGCCGAACGCGGCGAACTGCTCGTCGGTGGTGACGAGCTTGACCAGGGAGAACGCGCCGGTGGCCAGGAGCATGCCGGCCGAGGAGCCGACCTGCGTGAACGAGCCGAACAGGCCGCGCCGGCCCGCGGGGGCGTGCTCCACGGACATCAGGGCGGCCCCGCCCCACTCCATGCCGGCCGAGACACCCTGCAGGCAGCGCAGCAGCACGAGCCCGGCCACCGCCCACCAGCCCGCCTGGGCGAACGTGGGCAGGACGCCGATGAGCATCGAGGCGCCGCCCATCAGCAGCAGCGAGATGACCAGCAGGGCCTTGCGGCCCACACGGTCCCCGAAGTGGCCGGCCACGATCCCGCCCAGCGGGCGCAGCACGACGCCGACGGCGAGCGTGGCGAACGAGGCGAGGGTCGCCCCGAACGCGGTCTGACCGGGGAAGAACTGCACGTTGAACACGAGCGCGGCGGCCAGGCCGTAGAGGTAGAAAGAGGTAGAAGTCGTACCACTCGATGGTGGTGCCGATGAACGATCCGAGCGCGGCCCGGCGACGGTGGGTGCGCAGGGAGCTCATCGGGCGGCCTCCCCGGGGGCGTCGGCACCGACGGGCGCGGAGGCGGCCGGGGCGTCACCGATCGCGTTGAGGCCCTCGGGCACGGTGCCGTTGATCCAGTAGTCGCCGATCGCCCGGGCCCGGAACGCGATGGGGTTGTGCGTGGCCACGGTCTGCGCGTTGCGCCAGTGCCGGTCCAGGCCCTTGGCGGTGCTCGTGGCGGAGGCCCCGCCGGTGAGGAACAGCTCCTGGGCGGCGCCCAGGGCCAGCTCCGGGACGGTCACCTGGGCGTGCTCCACCGCCAGCTCGGCCCACGTGAAGGAGGCGGGCACCTCCTCGGGGGCGCCGGAGCCGGTGCGGCCGGCGTCGTGATCCGCGAGCGCCGCGTCCAGGGCGTCCGCCGCCGAGAGCACCGCGGCCTCGGCCGTGAACGCCTTGGCCGCGATCCGTCCGACGGCCTCCTGGATCAGCGGGTCCTCCCGGAACGGCAGGCCCAGACCCGTGTTGAAGGTGCGCACGCGGGCGGCCACGGCGTCGGCGGCGTCCCGGCGGGCCGCCCGGGCGATCCCGGCGAGGACCGCGAGCAGGATGAGCTGGAACCACGCCGCCTCGTAGACGGCCTCGGCACTGCCGGGCACACGGTCGAGCACGTCCTGCGGCGGCACGGCGACGCCGTCGAACACCGCGGTGCCCGTGCCGGTCAGGCGCTGGCCGAAGCCGTCCCAGTCGTCGTCCAGCCGCACGCCCGGGGCCTCCACCGGCACGACGGCGAAGCGCCGGCCCGGAGCCGGGCGCCCGTCCGCGTCGGTCTGGGCGGCCGAGACGCGCGTGTGCGAGGAGAAGATCGAGCCGGTCGCGTAGAACTTGGTGCCGGTCAGGGTCCACGGTCCGTCGCCCACGGGCGCCGGGGTGAGGACCGTGTTGAGCGTGCCCAGCGCGTTGCCGCCCTTCTCGGTGGACGCGTTGCCGACCGTGGCGCCGGCCAGGATCCGGGCATGCCAGCGCTCGCGGACGGCGGCGGGCTGGAAGCGGAGGGAGTCGAGGAAGCCCAGGTGCGAGCGGTAGAGGTGCGCGACGTTCGCGTCCGCCTCCGCCAGATCGATCAGCAGGGCGACGGCGGTCCGCACGTCCACACCGGGCCCGCCGGCCTCCGCGGGGACCCGCAGCGTGGCGAAGCCGGCCTCGTTGAGGGCGCGGACCTCCTCGAACGGGAGGATCCGGCGGCGGTCGCGCTCGCGGGAGCCGTCGGCGATCCGTGCGAACACCGGGGCGAAGTGCCGGCGCAGGCCGGCCAGGTCGCGGGGCAGGTCGGC
The DNA here is from genome assembly GCF_001595485.1 of Micrococcus sp. CH7. Taxonomy (NCBI): domain Bacteria; kingdom Bacillati; phylum Actinomycetota; class Actinomycetes; order Micrococcales; family Micrococcaceae; genus Micrococcus; species Micrococcus sp. CH7. Next base: position 9,881 of record NZ_LOSQ01000046.1, on the reverse strand, counting down.
GGGGCGCACGAACGGGGGGACGGTGCCGAGCGGGGTGGGCACGGCGGCGGGCGGCGCGGACGCGTCCGTCGGGTCGGTGAGCGGCATGTCGATCTCCTCGGTCCGGAGGCGGGCACCCCGCCGGGCGCGGTGCCGCGGGTCGTGGGGGTCGCTGGGTCGTGTGGAGGCCCACGCTAGGAGCGGCGCCGGGGCCGTGTGCCGGCCGCGGTCACATTCGGCGGGCCGGGCGCGGGGAGGGCGCCGGCTGGGGCCGGGGTGGCGCGGCGCGCCCCTAGGCTGAGCCCGTGCGTCTCGTCCTGCTCGTCCTGCTCTCGCTGCTGAGCCAGCAGCTCGGCGCGTCCGTGGCGGGCCTGCTGTTCGACGACGTCGGCGCATCCGCGATGGTCGCCCTGCGCGTGGTGTTCTCCGCGGCCGTGCTGCTGCTCGTCACCCGGCCGAGCCGCGCCGCCCTCGCCGGCCTGGGCCCCCGGGGGTGGGCCGCCGTCGTCGGGCTGGGGGCGGCCATGACCGGCATGAACCTGACCATCTACGAGGCCTTCGCGCGGATCCCGCAGGGCGTGGCCGTGACGTTCGAGGTGCTCGGGCCGCTGGCGCTGTCCGTGGCGGCGCGGCCGTCGTGGCGGTCGGCGGCGTGGGCCGCCCTCGCGCTCGTCGGGATCGGGGTGCTCGGCCGGGAGGGGTTCAGCGCGGACGGCGGGATCGGCGGGGCGGGGCTGGACCCGGTGGGGGTGGCGCTCGCGCTGGCCGCGGCGGCGTGCTGGGCGGGGTACATCCTGCTCTCGCGGCGCGCGGGGCTCCACCTGCCGGGGGTGCAGGGGCTGGCCCTGGCGACGGCCGCCGGGTCCCTCGTCGCGCTGCCGGTCGGCGTCACGACGGCGGGGGCGGCCCTGCTCTCCCCCGTGGTGCTGGGCGTCGGACTGGCCGTGGCGCTGCTGTCCACGGCGGTGCCGTACGGGATCGACCTGCAGGTGCTGCGCCGCATGCCGACCGCGCTCTTCTCCCTGCTGACGTGCCTGTCGCCGCTCGCGGCGGCGCTGACGGCCTGGGCCGTGCGCGGGCAGGAGCTCACCCCGCTGGACCTGGCGGGGATGCTGCTGGTGATCGCGGCGTGCGCGGCCGCCGTCTGGACGGGCCGGTCACCGGGTGTGGCGGGCGGGGGCCGAAGCTAGCCTGGGTCGATGCCCCACCCGCCCCATCCCGCCCCCGACGACGTCCCCGCCACCGAGCGCGCCGCCCTGCGCCGTGGCCGGCTGCGTCCGTGGCGGCCGTTCCTGCTCGCGGCCGCGCTGTGCCTGGCGCTGCTGGGGTGGGCCCTCGTCGCACTGCCGGGCCTGCCGGAGCGGGTGCCCACGCACTGGGGCGTCGACGGGCGACCGGATGCGTGGGAGGACACCTCGTTCGGCACGGTGGCGGCGGGGCCGCTGATCGGCCTCGGCATGACGGGGTTCCTGGCCCTGGTCTCCGCGATGCTCACCGCCCTCGTCCCCACGGATCCGGGGCTGTCCCCGTGGCGGCGCGTGCGCCAGGCGGGGGTGCACCGCGGGGTCCAGGAGGGCCTCGGGTGGTCGTGCGTGCTCATCGTGCTGGTGCTGGCCCCGATGACGGCCGAGGTGCTCGCCTCCGGGGCGTGGACGATGGCCTGGTGGATCCTGCCCCTCACGCTGACCGTGCTCATGGTGGGCATCTTCCCGGCGATGCGGGCCAGCACGCGGCGGTGGACGCGCTGGTCGGACCGCGTCGCCGCGGACCTCGGGCACCGGCCCACGGCCGCGGAGCTCGCCGAGGACGAGGTGTGGACGCCCCTGGGGCTCAAGCGCGACCCCGAGGACCCGGCCGTCTTCCCCGCCAAACGCCCCGGCTACGGCGTGGGCGTGACGGTCAACCTCGCCACCCCGGTGGGCCGGTGGCTGGTGCGCGGATTCGTGGCGGTGTTCATCGTCGGCCTGCCGCTGGCGCTCTGGCTCGGCGCGTTCGCCGCGCGGTGAGGCGGACCGTGCTCGACGACGTCGCCGTCCGCCTGCTCCTGATCGCGGACACCCACATCCCGCGGCGTGCCCGTGCCCTGCCCGCGCAGGTGCGGGCCGAGGTGGCGCGGGCCGACGTGGTGCTCCACGCCGGTGACTGGGTGGCCGAGGGCGTGCTCGACGACCTCGACGCGCGGGCCGCCCGCCTGGTGGGCGTGTGGGGCAACAACGACGGGCCGGGGCTGCGGGCGCGGCTGCCCGAGGTGGCGCGCGTGGAGCTCGGCGGGGTGCGGATCGCGATGGTCCACGAGACGGGCCCGGCGGCCGGCCGCGAGCGCCGCATGGCCGCGGCGTTCCCGGACGCGGACGTGCTGGTCTTCGGGCACAGCCACATCCCGTGGGACACCGTGGCCGGGCCGGAGACCGCGAACCCGGGCCTGCGGCTGCTCAACCCCGGCTCCTGCACGGACCGGCGGCGGCAGCCCGAGTGCACCCTCATGCGGGCGGTGGTGCGGGGCGGGCGGCTCGAGGACGTGGAGCTGGTGCCCGTGGATCGCACGCCCTGACACCCCGCCCCGACCTCTCGCCCGCACGGCTTGCCCCCACATCCGTGTCCCACGTCTCGGAGGCCGGCGCCGGCCAGGTCATCGCCGTCGCGGACGCCTCCGCCGGGTACGTGGACTACTCCCTCACTCGAGCCGGGGGAAAACAAGATGGTTTTGCTAACGTCGCGGTAGGCTGTGCGAGACTCGCCGCATGACGACTCAGCCTTGGCGCCCTCTGGGGACGGACACGGAAGATAAAATTGCCGCCTATGACGCTCTGCATCCGGGCGTGCCCGACTGGATGAAGCCCGGGTACTGGGCATGGGTGGAGGCTGCGCTAGTCCGGGGGGCGGGCGGTGATGGGTATGGGGCTCAGTTGTATCGGGCTGATGCCGACCTCATTACCGCTATGGGTCAGGAGCTCCAGGTGGCTCTGCCCGTGGTGTCTAACGATGCTGTTTACGAATCGAGTGTCAAATCTACCTTGGCACCCGTAATTGCCGCACTTATGAGGATTAAAAACCCCCTCGCCATCGCTGATTATCTTCTCTATCGCGGCGCGCCGGGGGCTCAACTCGATGATTTGCTCGCGAGATGCAAGTCCGCCTACAAGGTGGGCCAACGAGCAGGGCACCCAGGTCTGGAAGAACGGGTGGCCAAGGGGGTCCAGGACGCGGCCGACGACACTATGCAGCAGGCCGGCGCTGCGGGGGTGAGGCTGGCTGAGGCTTGGGGAGAGCTTTACGGGCTCAACTCGGACCCCAGTAAGGCATACGCGCTGGCTATCAAGGCCGTTGAAGACGCTGCGGCAAAAAAGGTTTCCCCGCTGAATGATAAGGCCACTCTTGGCACCGTCATACGCGACATGGAAAACCAGAAGAGCTGGTCACTCCCAATGACGCAAGATCCCACTCAGGCTCCTTCGGGTGACGTGCTCCTAGGCATGATGAGACTGCTTTGGCACGGTCAGCACGACCGCCATGGAGGGCAGGTGTCAGGTGCAAAACCTGCGCCCGTCACAAAGGAGGAAGCGGCTGTGGCCGTGGGGCTGGCCGTCACTCTGGTGCATTGGTTCCATTCCGACCTGCCAGCTCGGACCGTAGCCCCCTGACCGAGAAGCTACTACGCGCCCTCCCTTTTTGCTTCCCGTGCAAGTTACCTAAGCTTCAGGGTCATAACTGAACCCCAGCCGCCTCCCCCAGGTGGCAGCGCACTGATACTAGTTGGGACATGAGGCGGTACCGGGGTTGCGTCAGGAGGGCCTGATCCGGGCCATGAGCAGTACCTGACGGGAACGTATGCAAGACGCGATAGCTAGGGGCGTTACCCTCCTCCGACCGGAAGACCGGATTGGGCGGGAGAGGGGAGTCGACCCAGGTAGATATCCCTTTTGCCTAGGACTCCGTTCCCCATGTCTGATCCCGTCCTGACCGCCCGTAGCCGCCTGGCCGTCGCCGCCCGCGCCAAGGCCTCCATTAGCTTAAAAATTGCAGCTCATGACCGCCCCCGCTGCCCCCCTGGCCCTCGCATACGTCCGCGTCTCGACCGAGGACCAGGCCGAGCACGGAGCCTCCCTCGACGCCCAGCGCGCCGCGCTCGCGGCCGAGGCCGACCGCCGAGGCCGGGACTTCGAGGTGGTGGCGGATGAGGGCCTGACCGGCAAGTTCCTGAACCGTCCCGGTCTGTAGTCCGCCCTGACGCGCCTCGACCGAAGGGAGGCGGACGTCCTGCTGGCCGTCGGGCTCGACCGGGTCAGCCGCTCGGTCATCGACTTCGCCGGGCTGCTCGACCGCTGCCAGCGCCGAGGCTGGGGGCTGGTCCTCCTCTCACCGAACATCGACACCGCTGACCCGGCGGGCCGCTTCACGGCGAACGTGCTTGCGTCCGCCGCGCAGTATGAGCGGGAGCTGATCTGTCAGCGCACCCGGGAGGGCATGGCCCAGCGGAAGGCCGAGGGCGTCCGGTTCGGCCGCCCCAACGAGATCCCGGACGAGGTCCGCGAGCGCATCCTCCGCATGCGCGCTGAGGGCGTCCGCGTCTCTCACATCGCCCGCGCCCTGACCGAGGAGGGCGTGCCGACGGCCCGAGGCGGGGGCGTGTGGCGCTCCTCGACCATCGACCGCGTGCTGGTCCAGGCTGAGGCGGTGGCTGCCGCCTGATACTCCCTCTCCGTCCTTCTCCTGCCGTCTTCGGGACTTTCAGCCTCGAAGGGGACGCGCGCGTACCCAGGACCCGCGCTCGCGGAGAGGGGCGGAGAAGGATGCGGAGGCCCCTGACCGGGGGAGGGGGCGTCTACGCTGTGCCGCATGGACCTCGCACAGTCGGACCAGGACGCGCTCATGGCCCTCGGGTCCTGGTTCGAAGGCATCGTCAACTGGTGGGGCACTATCAGCTGGGGGACTGCACCCGAGTGGCTGGCGGCGATCGGCACGATAAGTGCCGTGGGAGTGGCTCTTCTACAGACGCACCGCGAGGGCGTGCGGCATCGTCAACAGGAAAGTGTGGATGCTGAGCGAATCGCCCGGCTGGAGGCCCGGGAAGAAGAGCGGGTGGCCAAGATGGAGACCCGAGAGCGCCGGGACCGTTTGCGCGGTGTAGAACTCCGGGTGTCGCCTCCTCAGCCACGGTGGGTCTCAGCCGGAGGGGGGCTGGGGAAAGAGGTAACCGTGCGGCCGGTAGTAATGCGTAATGGCAGTGCTGCGGCCATCTCAGATGTGTGGTTCTACGGGATCTCTGATGACGAGCCCCTTCGTAGAATCCGGACCTTGGGCCCTGGGCGCGAGGAGGCCTTCGCGGTGACCGCCGACGTCATCCAAGACGACGGTTACGCAGAAATGCATTTTTACGACGAAGAGTGGAATCAGTGGGTGGTGGACACCGATGGTTCCCTCAACGCCTGGGAGGACGTGTACGTCAGCTCCGATCCCTCGAAGGGGGCGTTGAAGGTTGCCCGTGCTGATTCGGTCACCCCTCAGCCCAGCTCGCCAGCCCCCAATCCGTCGGAGCCTCCCTCGGCCCCACCTGATCCGGGTGCTGCCAGCTGAACATCAGGCGGGACTTGTCGAGGCCGCGCCCGGTCTGCCCTCGGACGACCGTGATGCGCTCTAGGGCGTCGTCCAGCACGGCCCGCTGAGCCTCGACGCCCTCGGCCTTGGTCCACGCCTCAGCGAAAAACCCCGCCTCCTCGTACCGGAGCTCCGTTATGGGAGCCTCGGAGCGTTTCTCGTCACGCAGGTCCAGCAGGGCGTCCTGCTGCTCCTGAAGGCGGCGTCGAGCTCGTCCAGCCGCGCCTCGATCTCCGGCAGCACCGCCGCCCCGCTCTCGTAGACCTCCCTGACCGGGGTCCAGCGCACGTGCTCCCCCTTGGCCCAGAGGAACTGCTCTACGACGTAGTCCTGGATGCGGCTGATGGTCTGATGGCAGCGGGGGCAGGAGTAGGACTCCCGCCCGTTGCTGGTCCCACGGTGCATGCGGGCGTCGCACGCCCCGCACCACACCAGACCCGAGAGGAGCGCCGAGGTCTTCGAGCGGAGGGCGTGGGGCTTGGCGCGAGGGGAGTCGTTGCTGTCCAGCGCGGCCACCATCGCCCACCACTCGGACGGCGTCATGACGGCTACGGTGGGGTCCACCACGGGGAGGCCGTGCTCGTCACGGAGCACGTCCGAGCCGCGCTCCTTATGGGAGTTGCCCGGGTTGTAGGGGGCCATGCCGGCAAGCACCGGATTCCGCATGAGCCGCTCCACGGTCGAGTAGGACCACCCGGTGCCCCGGCGGCGGGACTGGGAAGCACGGGGAAGCGGAGCACCAATCTCGTCCAGCCGCTGCACGCGGAGTAGAGCGTGGCCCCGCCCCTGACCCGGTCAGCCGCCCCCCGCACGTACCCGATGCGCTCAGGGTCCTGCGCGAGGACGTACTCGGCCCCTCCAGGGTTGGGGACCGAGCGCCAGCCGCAGGGCACCGTCCCGCGCGGGAGCCGCCCGTTCTGGAGCAGGTGCCGCCGGGCGGCGGGCCCCGCGGTCGATCTTCTAGACGGCGACGTACTCGTGGGGCCCGTCGTAGCTCAGCAGCGCGGACCACCCTGACCGGGCCTCGGGGCTGTTGTGGGTGGCGCTGACGTCCTCGTCGGTGAACACATCCGCCACCTCCCAGCCGCGCGAGGCGGCGTACTGACGGGCGGCTTCGAGCTGGCGCTCGATCGAGACGGGCTCCTCCGAGGTGACAAAGATACGGGCGTAGATGACGGCGCGGGGGCCATGAGCCGAAGCCTAGCGCTGTACGTTGGTGTTCCTTGGCGGGTGCTACCCTCCCCGAAGGCAGATCCCTCGAGGCCCGCGCGGACGGGGCACTGGACATCGTGGACGCCGCGGGCGCCACCGAGGGTCGGATCGCGGCCCCGTGAGCGTTCGACCAGAACGGGGTCGCGCTCGAGACCCGCTACGACGTGCGCTCGGACGGCACACTCCGGCAGCACTTCACCCCCGTGGCCGACTCGTCCCGCGTGGTCCTCAACCCCTCAGCGTAGTGGTGGGCGGCAACGGGCGCCAAGTGCGCGGCGGAGCTCGCGATCACCTTCACGCCCGTGAAGGTGGCCAATCTCACCAAGAGCATCGTCTCGGTCGCCCAGAGGTCTGCGACCGTCCGGCGAGCCGTGGACCGGCTCGGCGGCGCCTACAATCCCGCCGTGAAGACGGTCCAGTACCAGGCCAATGAACTGAAGCGAAAGGCCAACGGCGCGTTCTGGGCCAAGGCCATCCCCTCGTTCCAGATGACCGCCCAGCAGAAGCAGGACGCCGCCCGCATCTCCGGGTTCCTCGGGGGCAACGTCTGGACGCTGTTCGGCTTCGGCTCGTGCGCCGAGCTCGTGATGGAGCTCCGCCGATGAACGCGCTCCTTCTCGCCCTCCTGGCCGTCGTCGCGGTCAGCGCCTTCGTCCTCGCCTGGATGTTCACCTCCGCCCGCCGCCGCGGCGAGCAATCGGTGCCCGTGAGCTCCGGCATCGCCGCCGTGGTGACGTTCGTGGCCGCCGTCGTCTACAGCATCCAGTCCGCCGACGGCGGCTGGGGCGTGCGCCTCACGGGCGTCGGCGTGCTCGTCGTCGCCCTGGTCCTCGGGGCCTGGGCGGGCCGGCGCGGCCCCGCACAGGCCTGACCCCCACGCACCCGCGCCCCGCCCCCGGACCCCCGGGGGCGGGGCGTCCGTGCCTCCGGGGTGCGGCCGGCGCCGCGTGACGCTCTGCGACGTGCCCACCCTGCACTCGGCGCACCTCGCCCGGGACAATGGGACGGACTGTCCCGAAGCCTCCATCGAAAGGACCCCCGTGGCTGACGACGAGTTCGGCTTCCGCACCCAGGCGCTGCACGCGGGCGCCGTCCCGGACGCCGTCCACGGCTCCCGCGCGGTGCCGATCCACCAGACCAGCTCCTTCGTGTTCGAGTCCGCCGAGGACGCCGCGAACCTCTTCGCGCTGCAGAAGTACGGCAACATCTACTCGCGGATCGGCAACCCCACGGTCGCCGCCTTCGAGGAGCGCGTCGCCACGCTGGAGGGTGGCATCGGCGCCGTCGCGACGGCGTCCGGCATGGCCGCCGAGTTCGTCACCTTCGCGGCCCTCGCCGGGGCCGGCGACCACATCGTGGCGTCCTCCAAGCTGTACGGCGGCACGATCACCCAGCTGGACGTCTCCCTGCGCCGGTTCGGCGTCGAGACCACGTTCGTGGACTCCACCGAGGCCGCGGACTTCGAGGCCGCCATCCAGCCCAACACCAAGGCCGTCTACACGGAGATCGTCGCCAACCCCTCCGGTGACGTCGTGGACCTGCCGGGCCTGGCCGACGTCGCCCACCGGCACGGCGTGCCGCTCGTCGTGGACGCGACCCTCACCCCGCCCTACCTGATCCGGCCGATCGAGCACGGCGCGGACATCGTCATCCATTCGGCCACGAAGTTCCTCGGCGGGCAGGGCACCACGCTCGGCGGCGTCGTGGTGGAGTCCGGCCGCTTCCCATGGGACAACGGCAAGTTCCCGTCGATGACCGAGCCCGTGCCCTCGTACGGCGGCGTCTCCTGGTGGGGCAACTTCGGCGAGTACGGCTTCCTCACCAAGCTCCGCTCGGAGCAGCTGCGCGACTTCGGCCCGTCGCTGGCCCCCCAGTCGGCGTTCCAGCTGCTGCTCGGCGTCGAGACGCTGGCCCCGCGCATGGACGCCCACCTGGCGAATGCGCAGGCCGTGGCGCAGTGGCTGGACGAGGACCCGCGTGTCTCCTGGGTCCGCTACGCCGGCCTGCCCGACCACCCGCACCACGCCCGCGCGCAGCAGCTGCTGCCCCGGGGCGTCGGCTCGGTGTTCAGCTTCGGCGTGGCCCCGGCGGCCACGGACACCGACGACGGCGCCTCCGGTCCGGAGGCCGGGCGTGCGACGGCGTCGCGCTTCATCTCCGCGCTGCAGCTGGCCTCCCACCTGGCCAACATCGGCGACGCGAAGACGCTGGTGCTGCACCCCGCCACGACGACCCATCAGCAGCTCACCGCCGAGCAGCTCGTGGCCGGCGGCATCCCGGCGGACCTGATCCGCATCTCGGTGGGCATCGAGGACACCGAGGACATCCTCTGGGACCTGGACCAGGCCCTGACCGAGGCCACCGGCCGCACCCGCGACGGCGCCGTCGTTCCCGCAGAGCAGGAGGCCTGAGCCATGAGCACCGCCCACCCCGAGCGCACCTGGACCGGCCCCGGCGCCCCCGAGCGCCTGGCGATCCTGCGGCGCACCCGGTCGATCGCGATCGTCGGCGCCTCGGACAAGCCGGCCCGTGCGTCCTACTTCGTGGCCACGTACCTGCTGAGCTCGACCACGTACGACGTCTACTTCGTGAATCCCGTGCTCGCCGCGGCCGGCAAGGAGATCCTCGGCCACCGCGTGTACGCCTCGCTGGACGACCTGCCCGTCACCCCGGACCTCGTGGAGGTGTTCCGCAAGTCCTCCGACGCCCCCGAGGTGGTGGCGGACGCCGCCCGCGTGGGCGCCCGGACCGTGTGGCTGCAGCTGGGCATCTGGAACGAGGACGCCGCGCGTCAGGCCGAGGCCGCGGGCCTGGAGATCGTGATGGACCGCTGCGTGAAGATCGAGCACGCCCGCTTCCACGGCGGGCTCAACCTCGCCGGCTTCGTCACCGGCGTGATCAGCTCGCGGCGCCAGGAACTGGACCGCTAGGGCGTGTCTGAGAATGGATCCAGGGGGCCAGCTGACACCCTGGAAGGCATGTCCCGGTTCCAGATGCTCTCCGATGCCCAATGGGAGTTGATCGCCCCGATGCTCCCGACCCGGACCGGCCGCGCCGGCAGGCCGTTCGCCGACGCCCGCGCCATGGTGGAGGCG
>NZ_LOSQ01000045.1:0-2544 GCF_001595485.1 Micrococcus sp. CH7 | reverse complement strand
CCCTCGCCCAGCTCGCCGCGGCCTACCCCGACCGGATCAACCCCTACCTGTGACCACCCCGCTTACACAGACAAGTTGACACGCCCCCGGCGTATCGTCGCGTTCACGCACCAGCATCCCGAATGCCCCGCCCGCGTCGACCGCAGCAAGTTGTGCCCAGTCGCCGACCAGCAGCACCTTCGAGCCCATTTCTTGGGCGTGGGTGGTGATGGTGTCGAGGGCGAGGGTTCCTGCGAGGGATGCTTCATCAATGATGACGAGCTGACCGGCAGTGAGATTCCAATTGCCGTGGCGGTGTTCGTGGAGCCACTTCGCTGTGTTCTCCGTCGCCACACCCAGATCCTCGGCTAGTACTTCGGCTGCTGCAGCTGATGGTGCGAGCCCGATGACCGAGCCGTGGCCGTGGCGTCTCTCCCATGCCTGGCGAAGGGCTCGCATTGTGGTGGTCTTCCCTGTCCCTGCCGGACCGACCAACACGTCGAGGGTCCGGGCGGAGACGCCGATCTTCGCGATCACCCGCTCCTGATCCGGTGACAACACATGCCCGTCTCGGTTCTTCTTCCGCGCCGCGTGCTCGACCCACGTGAGCGGCACCGTCGGTCCACTCCTGTCGTTCGACGCGGCAAGCAGTCTGTCTTCGGCGGTGAGCACCTGTTCGGAGGAGAACACAGTTGAGGCTTTCGGGCGGAACACGCTGGATCCGTCCGCGCGGCGGAAGGTCGGCGGGCTCGACGCCATCTCCTGCGGAGTCAACCGCAGCGACACGCGTTCTGCGGCGTCGACGATCTGCTGGGTGACGTGATCGCGGTCAGTCGCGGACGCGAACCGGAGTCCCATCGTCTGCCGAACGGCCTCCGCGTGAAGGTTCCATCGTTTCCATGTCGCCCGCCGGTCCCCCACCCGCGCCACCACCACCTCGGCAACCTGATCAAGGTCATCGAGCGGGATGTCGTCCGCGCGCAGCAACGGCTCCTCCACGCTCCCTGCCAGCAGCATCGTGGCCCACGTCGGAGCATCCTCCCCGAGAAGCTCGGTCGCGCGACCTCGCCATTGGGCGGTGAGGTCGCTCAGCGAGTGATGCTGCTTCGGGGGTCGAGTCTCCAAGGTGGCTTGTTGTCGGAGCTGCCAAACCAGCTTCGGCGACGGCTGCCTCCCATGCTTGGTCATGTAGTCCGTGACGAGGCGGTCCTTGACCTGCTCGATGTCACGAGTGCGGGAAGAGAACTCATCCATCAGCTCCTGCGGCACCCCGGTGATCTCCCACGCCGTCGACCTGCCCTCGCCCCGCTCCCGAGCATCCCACCCCACCCTGAGCATCGCGGTGAGGCGATCGGAGAGAATGGCGTTGTAATACTCCGAAAGCCCCGTCACGGCGGCGTGGATGGCACGGGAATCGAGGGTCCGCCACTTCCCGTCATGGGCGGCCTGGACCCGGTTCGCGACCACCACATGCGTGTGGAGCTGGGGATCCGATGCTCTGGAGTCGTAGTGGTCGTACGCTGCCGCGATGACACCCTGGACTTCGACCTGGGCGACTGCGCCGCGCGGCCCTTTCGCGCCGATCCGGGTCATGGCAGCATCGCGCTCGAACAGCGCGATCACATCTTGGATCGCGGCGTGGTGCGCCTGGGCAATCAGTGCCTGTATCCCACCGTCAGCGACCGCCCAGAGCGTAGAGACGGACTTCGGGACCGAGAACGTCAGATCGAACCCCGCCACCGGTGCGCCCATCGGCTTCAAGGCTTCCTCTGCCTCGATCAACGAGACCTGAGCATCGCGCTCCTGTCCAGTAAGCCCGCCAGGAAGCTCCTCTAGACGACGCTCTAGCCGCTCCGCCGCAGTAGCGAACCTCCGATAGGGCCGACCGAGCTGCTCGCCCGTGTCCGGGTCTTGTCCGAATCCCATCAGACGCCGCAGCTGCTCCTCACTCACCGGGCCCCCGGCGGCGATGCCGCCAGAAAGACCGAGGACACCGGAGCCCAGCCAAAAACCGGGTGGCGTCCCCGACTCGAGGTAATACTTCGTCAGCGCGGAAGGGGCGTCACGGTCATCGTCACCGGTCACGACAGAGTTCAACAGGTACCGGTACCCGTCACCGGCAGTCATCACTCTGATCGACACCGTCATATCCGTGAGGTGCGAAACCCACGTCTCACCAGACTCCGCGGATGTCGGGCGTTGTGCGTCATAAGCAAGCCCACGTCTCACCAGCCGAAGGAGGTCCCCGCAATCACCACGGAGGAACAGCGCATCGCGGGCAGACCGAGCATCGGGCGGGACACACTCGTCGCTGCAGTCTGTGTCTGGCGCAGGCCAGGATGTGTCGGGCATCCCCGGCGAGCAGCGCCCAAACATCCCACCAGTGACCCGAGCGAGGTACCTCGCAGGGGCTCACCCTGCAGCCTGGACAGACAAGTCCACAACATCAGATTCCGTTCTACTGTCGCCGGCGGCGCTGGTTGGGGGGGTGCCTCTATGGTTTTCGTCAAGCCGCGAGAGCGACTGATGATGGTGCTGGCGGGGCGGTCGGATCTTGATACAGGG
>NZ_LOSQ01000044.1:0-96243 GCF_001595485.1 Micrococcus sp. CH7 | reverse complement strand
TCATCGGCCTCATACCTCCTGCGGAGACGCCCCTCCGGCCTCACTGGCACCGACCCGAGTCAACAACGTCATGCCCTCCTACACCTAGCCCGCCGCGGCCGTCCGCCCGCGGGCCCCTTCCCACCCGTGGGAGGCCTCACATCCGCTCGCGGCGGGCGAGGCGGACGGCCGTAGCATGGAGAGGCCGTCGGCCCGTCCGACGCCGCCGAGCCCCGACCGCCAGGAGTACCCGATGCGCCCGACCTCCCCTTCCCGCGCCCTGCGGCTCACGGGTGCCGTGGCCGTCGCGTGCCTGCTGGCCGGCTGCGCGGTCGACCCCGGCCTGGCCGAGGATTCGGCGTCCGACGACGGCGTGCCCCTGCCCGCGACGGAGGGGTACCAGCCGCTGACGGTCTACCTCGCCGTCGCCGAGGCGGAGGCGGTCCCGGGGACGAGCGGCCGGCCCTTCGGCTGCGGCGACCTGCTGGTGCCCGTGCAGACCGTGCCGACGGACACCGAGGACGAGGCGGACGCCGCCCTGGACTTCCTGTTCGCGGACGAGCAGGGCTGGCACGGCGACCCGTCGCTGTGGAACGCCGTGTTCGACGCGCGCGAGACCCTCATCCCGACCGGGCACCGCCGCGAGGGCGACGTGGAGATCTTCACCTTCACCGGCACCGTGATGCCGGAGGACGACTGCACGGCCGAGCGGATCCGCGCCCAGCTGCAGGCGACCGCCGCCGCCTTCACGTCAGCGGGACAGGTCCGGCTCGAGGTGGACGGCCGGGACCTCGACGACGTGCTGGGGCTCGAACCGCTCCGCCTCGGCGAGTCCGTGGACGTCCCGCAGGGGGACCCCACGCCGAGTGGGGAGCCGAGCGACGGATCCGGCGGGCAGACGTGGGCGCCGGCCGAGGAGTCGTCGTGGGGTCCCGCCGAGCCGACCCAGGGCACGTGGTCCCCCGGCCAGGAGCCGAGCGCCCCCTGACCGCGCGACCCGCCGTCGTCGCCCGTCATCGGGCCTTCGGGCACGGCCGCGCCGTGCTATAGGGTGCCGAGCGTGCGGAACCTCCGAGATCACCTGTCCCAGCGCGCCGTCGGCGTGAAGCAGTCCGCGGTCCGCGACGTCTTCGACATCGCGATGGACCCGAACCTCGTCTCGCTCGCGGGCGGGAACCCGTGGCTCGCGGACCTTCCCCTCGACGAGCTGGGCCGGATCGCCTCCGACCTGATGACCCGGTTCGGCACGGAGTCCCTGCAGTACGGCCCGGGCCAGGGCACCGAGGCGATGCGTGCCGCCGCGACCGCCGTGATGGCCGCCGACGGCATCCCGGACGCGGATCCCGACCTCGTGGTCATCACCCCCGGCTCGCAGGCCGCGATCGACACCGCCTGCCGAGCGTTCGCGAACCCGGGCGACGTCGTCGTGGTGGAGGACCCCACGTTCGTGGGTGCGTTGACCACCTTCACCACCTGGCAGCTCGAGGCCGTGGCCACGGGCACCGACGACCACGGCCTGGTGCCCGCGGCCCTCGACGAGACCCTGACCCGCCTGGCCGCCGAGGGCCGCCGCGTGGCCTTCCTCTACACGATCCCCTCGTTCGCGAACCCGTCGGGCGCCCTGCTGCCTGCGGGCCGCCGCGCCGAGGTGGGCGCGATCTGCGAGAAGCACGGCGTGCTCATCGTGGAGGACAACCCGTACGGGCAGATCGCGTTCGACGGCGAGCCCGTCGCCCCGATCGCCGCCGACCACCGGGACAACGTGGTCCACCTCGGCACGATGTCCAAGATCTTCTCCCCGGGCGTGCGCATCGGCTGGGCGCTCGTGCCGGCCGCGCTCCAGCGCGAGTTCTACCTGTGCGCGGAGTCGGCCTACATCCACGCATCCACGTACTCGCAGATGCTCTCCACCGCCTTCGTCACGCAGCTGGACTGGCAGGGCCACGTCCGCCACGTGACCGGGCTGTACCGCGAGCGGGCCGGGGCGCTCGTGGACGCGGTGCGTGAGCACTGGGACCCGGGGGTCGAGTTCATCACCCCGCAGGGCGGCTTCTTCCTGTGGGCCACCCTGCCCGCCGGGGTGGACACCCTCGAGGTGATGCACCGCGGCATCGAGGCGGGCGCGGTGTTCGTGCCGGGGGCGGCCTTCACCCCCGTCGAGGGCACGCACTCCACCCTGCGCCTGGCGTACTCGTTCGTGGCGGCCGAGAAGCTCGTGGAGGGCGTGCGGCGCCTGGCCCCGGTGGTGAACGAGTCGATCGCCCGGGCCCGCTGAGCCGCGGCGGGCGCCCACGACGACGTCGGCCCGGCGCGTCTGCCGGGCGTGCGACCTCTTCCCCGGGCCCGCGAGATCGTATACGATCTCGACCATGACGCAGAGCACACCGGACCCCACGCCCACCGTCACCGAGCACGACTTCACCGTCCGGGAGAACCGGCCGGGCAAGGTGCTCGCCGTCCACCTGAACTACCCCTCCCGCATCGCCCAGCGGGGCCGGTCCCCGCAGGCCCCCGGCTACTTCCTCAAGGCCGGCACCTCCCTCGCCGGCAGCGGCGACACCATCGAGCGCCCCGCCGGCACCGAGCTGCTCGCCTACGAGGGCGAGATCGCGCTGATCATCGGCCGCACCGCCCGGCGCGTCAGCCCGGAGGAGGGCTGGTCGCACGTCTCCGGCATCACCGCCGCCAACGACTGGGGTCTCTACGACCTCCGCCACGCGGACAAGGGCTCCAACGTCAAGAACAAGTCCGGCGACGGCTACACCCCGCTCGGCCCCGCGGTGATCTCCG
The DNA here is from genome assembly GCF_001595485.1 of Micrococcus sp. CH7. Taxonomy (NCBI): domain Bacteria; kingdom Bacillati; phylum Actinomycetota; class Actinomycetes; order Micrococcales; family Micrococcaceae; genus Micrococcus; species Micrococcus sp. CH7. The sequence continues at coordinate 93,474 of NZ_LOSQ01000044.1, read as the reverse complement.
CCGCGGGCCTGGACCCGGCCGCCCTGCGCGTGCGCACCTGGGTCAACGGCGAGATCGTCCAGGACGACACCACCGAGGGCCTCGTCTTCCCGTTCGGCCAGCTCGTGGCCGACCTCTCGCAGCTCATGACGCTCGAGGAGGGCGACGTCATCCTCACCGGCACCCCCGCCGGATCCTCCGTGGCCCAGCCGGGCGACGTCGTCGAGGTGGAGGTGGACGCCCCCAGCGCCCCCGGCGCACCGACCACCGGCCGCCTGGTGACGACGGTCGTCGACTCGGAGCACTCCCTGGCCCCGTTCGGCGCGCAGCCGCAGGTGGACGACGTGCAGCGCGAGGAGGCCTGGGGCTCCCGCGAGGCCGCCGGTCTGGCCCCGCAGGCCGCGGCGCCGTCGTCGTCCGCGGTGGACGAGAACGGCCACTGGGTCGCGAGCGCCCCGCAGCCGGACCGCTCCCTGCTGACCCCCGAGCTGCGCGCCAAGATCGACGCCATCGCGGTGGCCACCCTCACCGCCCAGCTGCAGAAGCGCGGCGTCCAGAACGCGACCATCGACGGCCCGCGCCCGATCCACCGGGGTCGGCGCGTCCTCGGCTACGCCAAGACCCTGCGCTACATCCCCAAGCGCGAGGACCTGGCCAAGGAGTTCGGCGGCGGCTTCAACGCCCAGAAGCGGGCGATCGACTCGGTGCAGCCGGACGACGTGGTGGTCATGGAGGCCCGTGGCGAGCACGGCACCGGCACCCTCGGGGACGTCCTGGCCCTGCGCGCCCAGGTGAACGGCGCGAACGCCGTGATCACGGACGGCGGCATCCGCGACTCCGCCGCCGTCGCCGAGGTCGGCCTCCAGGTGTACGCCGGCGCCACGCACCCGGCGGTGCTGGGCCGCCGTCACATCCCGTGGGAGGTCGGCGGCACCATCGCCTGCGGCGGCACCACCGTGCAGCCCGGCGACATCATCGTCGGCGACGACGACGGTGTGGTGGTCATCCCGCCGTCCCTGCTCCAGGAGGTTGTGGACGACGCCTACGAGCAGGAGCTCCAGGACGCCTGGGCGTACGAGCAGGTCAAGGCCGGCTACCCGGTGGACGGGATGTTCCCCCCGAACGCCGAGTGGAAGGCCAAGTTCGCCGAGTACCGCAAGACCCTGCCGGACGCCCCGGCCCCGGAGGGCGACGCCTGAGCATGCGCCGCACGGACATCGGAACGGTCGGCCTCGCAGGCGCCCCCGTCTCCAAGGCGGACCGCGCCTACCAGGCGATCCTCGAGGGGATCCGGGACCAGCGCCACGAGCCGGGCGACCGGCTGGTGCTGTCCCAGATCGCCGCGGAGCTGGGCATGTCCGTGGTGCCCGTGCGGGAGGCGATCCGCCGCCTGCAGTCCGAGAAGCTGGTGGCCTACGAGCGCAACGTGGGCGCCACCGTGGTGGGCATCGACCCGGTCGAGTACCGCCACACCATGGAGACGCTGGCGCTGGTGGAGGGGTTCTCCACCGCCCAGTGCGCCCCGCACGTGACCGCCGAGGACCTCGCGGCGGCCCGCGAGGTGAACGCGACCATGCGCGCGATGACGGAGTCGGAGAGGGCCTGGGACCCGGTGGCGTTCACCGAGCTCAACCGCCGCTTCCACTCGATCCTGTTCGAGCATCACCAGAACGAGCACGTGCACGACCTGGTGCACCGCGGCTGGAACCGCCTGGCCGCGCTGCGCTCCTCCACGTTCGCGTACGTGCCCGGTCGGGCGGTGGCCTCCGTGGACGAGCACGAGCACCTGCTGCGCCTGATCGAGGACGGGGCGCGCTTCGAGGAGATCGAGGCCGCCGCCCGCGCCCACCGCCTGAACACCCTGCACGCCTACCTGGAGCACAGCGCCGAGCCGTCCGCGTGACCGCCGGCCGGACCGGCGCCGACGCCGGCTGCTCCAGGCCCCGATCATCAGACCCACCCGAAGCACTCAGCGAAAGAGACACCATGACGGAGAAGACCAGCATCGAGGCCCGCAAGCCCGCGGGCCTGCCCGACGTCCTGCGCCACTACATCGACGGCGAGTTCGTCGACTCGATCGACGGCGACACCTTCGAGGTGCTCGACCCGGTGACCAACGAGCCGTACCTGACGGCCGCCTCCGGCAAGGCCGCGGACATCGACCGCGCCGTCGCCACCGCGAAGCGGGCCTTCGAGTCCGGCGATTGGTCCCAGGCCCTGCCGCGCCAGCGCTCCCGCGTGCTGCACCGGATCGCCGACATCATGGAGACCCGCGGCGACCAGCTGGCCGAGATGGAGTGCTTCGACACCGGCCTGCCGATCAAGCAGGCGAGGGGCCAGGCCGCCCGCGCCGCCGAGAACTTCCGCTTCTTCGCGGACCTGATCGTGGCCCAGCACGACGACACCTTCAAGGTGCCGGGCCGCCAGATCAACTACGTGAACCGCAAGCCGATCGGCGTCGCCGGCCTGATCACCCCGTGGAACACCCCGTTCATGCTGGAGTCCTGGAAGCTGGCCCCGGCCATCGCCACCGGCAACTCGGTGGTGCTCAAGCCCGCCGAGTTCACCCCGCTCTCGGCCTCCCTGTGGGGCGGGATCTTCGAGGAGGCCGGCCTGCCGAAGGGCGTGTTCAACATGGTGCACGGCTTCGGCGAGGAGGGCTACGCGGGCGACCCGCTCGTGAAGCACCCGGACGTGCCGCTGATCTCCTTCACCGGCGAGTCCCGCACCGGCCAGATCATCTTCGCCAACGCCGCCCCGCACCTGAAGGGCCTGTCCATGGAGCTCGGCGGCAAGTCCCCGGCCGTGGTGTTCGAGGACGCGGACCTGGACGCGGCGATCGACGCGACCATCTTCGGCGTGTTCTCCCTGAACGGCGAGCGCTGCACCGCCGGCTCCCGCATCCTGGTCCAGCGCTCCGTCTACGACGAGTTCGTGGAGCGCTACGCCGCCCAGGCCTCCCGCGTGAAGGTCGGCCTGCCGGACGACGAGACCACCGAGGTCGGCGCGATCGTGCACCCGGAGCACTTCGAGAAGGTCATGTCCTACGTGGAGATCGGCAAGACCGAGGCCCGCCTGGTGGCCGGCGGCGGCCGCCCGGAGGGCTTCCCCGAGGGCAACTTCGTGCAGCCCACCGTGTTCGCGGACGTGGCCCCGGACGCCCGGATCTTCCAGGAGGAGATCTTCGGCCCGGTGGTGGCCATCACCCCCTTCGACACGGAGGAGGAGGCCCTCGAGCTGGCCAACAACACCAAGTACGGTCTGGCCGCCTACATCTGGACCAACGACCTCAAGCGCGCCCACAACGTCGCGCAGAACGTGGAGGCCGGCATGGTGTGGCTCAACTCCAACAACGTGCGGGACCTGCGCACCCCGTTCGGCGGGGTGAAGGCCTCCGGCCTGGGCCACGAGGGCGGCTACCGCTCGATCGACTTCTACACCGATCAGCAGGCCGTGCACATCAACCTCGGCGAGGTCCACAACCCGGTGTTCGGCAAGCAGGAGCAGGCCGCGGCGAAGATCGACGGCTGACCCCGCGCTGACCGGCGACCACGACGGCGCCCGCACCGTCCCTGCGACGGTGCGGGCGCCGTCGTCGTGGTGGGGCCAGGCCGGGCCTCTCCCCCCGGCCCACCCGACGCGGGTTGAGTTGTCGCGGGTGCGGGCGCCCCGGACCCGCGACAACTCAACCCGCGTTCCTCGACGGCCTTCCCGCCGGTCGCCTGGATCGTATACGATCGAGTGAGCGACCGTGTCCCAGGCCACAGCGCACCGCCATCACCAAGGAGCACCGATGACCAACCTCGAGAGCCGCCAGAAGACCTCCTCCGGCTTCTTCGTCACGAAGGAAGCCCCCATCGACCCGGAGAACCCCCTCCCCACCCCGACGTCCGAGGCGCCGGACATCCTGCGCTGCGCCTCGATGGAGCTCGTGGTCACGGACCTCGCCCAGTCCCGCGAGTTCTACGTGGATGTGCTCGGCCTCGTGGTCACCGAGGAGGACGAGGAGACCGTCTACCTGCGCTCCATGGAGGAGTTCATCCACCACAACCTGGTGCTGCGCCAGGGCGAGACCGCCGCCGTGGCCGCGTTCTCCTACCGCGTGCGCACCCCCGAGGACCTGGACAAGGCGGTCGCCTTCTACGAGGAGCTGGGCTGCCGCGTGGAGCGCCGGAAGGACGGCTTCGTCAAGGGCGTCGGCGACTCCGTGCGCGTCGAGGACCCGCTGGGCTTCCCCTACGAGTTCTTCCACGACGTCGAGCACGTGGAGCGCCTGGCCTGGCGCTACGACCTCTACACCCCGGGCGCCCTGGTCCGCCTGGACCACTTCAACCAGGTGACCCCGGATGTGCCGCGTGCCGCCCGCTACATGCAGGACCTGGGCTTCCGCGTCACCGAGGACATCCAGGACGAGAAGGGCACCGTCTACGCCGCGTGGATGCGCCGCAAGCCCACCGTGCACGACACCGCCATGACCGGCGGCGACGGCCCCCGGATGCACCACGTGTGCTTCGCCACGCACGAGAAGCACAACATCCTGGCGATCTGCGACAAGCTCGGCGCCCTGCGCATGTCCGACCACATCGAGCGCGGTCCGGGTCGCCACGGCGTCTCCAACGCGTTCTACCTCTACCTGCGTGACCCGGACGGCCACCGCGTGGAGGTCTACACCCAGGACTACTACACCGGTGACCCGGACAACCCCGTGGTCACCTGGGACGTGCACGACAACCAGCGCCGCGACTGGTGGGGCACCCCGGTCGTGCCGTCGTGGTACACCGACGCCTCCCGCGTGCTGGACCTCGACGGCAACCTGCAGCCGCTGGTCTCCCGCACCGACGACTCCGAGATGGACGTGACCATCGGCGCCGACGGCTTCTCCTACACCCGCGAGGGGCAGGGCGAGGAGTCCATGCCGGAGTGGAAGCAGGGCGAGTACAAGCTCGGCAACCAGCTCTGACCGGCACGGCCGGCACCGCTTCGGGACACCACGACGACGGCGGGCACCCACCTCGGGTGCCCGCCGTCGGCGTCCGCCCTCCCTACCATCCTCCGCGTCTCCGCGTCTCCCCGCCCCACGCCGTTCGAGGCGGAAAATCCACCTCATTCGAGCCGGGAGGGCCAGTTTGAGCTCGATTTCCCGCCTCGAAGCGTGGGGAGCAGGGGTGTCCCGCCTCGCAGACGGGCGTCGGGGGGCTGGCCTGGCTCACGGTGCACCGCCGCAAGCCCGGGCTGGGCATCGGGACGCGCGCCCCGGACTGATCCGGGGCGGTGACAGGATGGCGACGGGGCCGGGGGCCGAGCCGCGTAATCGTATACGATCAAGGCCAGGCCCCTGCCCGTCGTCGTGAAGGAGACCGCTGTGCTGGACCACGAGACCCACGTCAAGATCGCCGACGAGCTGCACCGTGCGGGCATCGACCGCGTGCCCGTGCCGCGGCTGACCGCGCGTTACCCGGAGATGCAGATCGAGGACTCGTACGCCGTCCAGCGCATCTGGGCCGAGCGCCAGGTCGAGGCGGGCCGCCGCAAGGTGGGCCACAAGATCGGCCTGACCTCCAAGGCCATGCAGGACGCGACCGGGATCGACGAGCCGGACTACGGCGTGATCTTCGACGACCAGGTGTTCGAGTCCGGCCACGTGTACGAGTGGAAGAAGTACACCCACCCGCGCATCGAGATGGAGCTGGCGTTCGTGCTCCGGGACGAGCTGCGCGGGCCCGGCCTGAACCTGATGGACGTGCTGCGCGCCACCGAGTACGTGGTGCCCGCGCTCGAGGTGTTGGACTCGCGCATCGAGATGGCCGGCCGCACCATCACGGACACCATCTCGGACAACGCCGCCCTGGGCTCCCTGGTGATCGGTGGCCGCCCCGTGGGCGTGCACGACGTGGACCTGCGCTGGGTGTCCGGCATCCTCTCCCGCAACGAGGAGATCATCGAGACCGGGGTGGCCGCGGGCGTCCTGAACCACCCGGCCAACGGCGTGCACTGGCTGGCCAACCGCATCGCCGGGCACGGGGACGCGCTCGAGGCCGGTGAGATCGTGCTCGCCGGCTCCTTCACCCGCCCGATGTGGGTGCACGAGGGCGACACCGTCTACGCCGACTACGGCCCGCTGGGCACCATCACCTGCCGCTTCGCCTGAGCCGCCCGCCGTCGTCGTCGCCCCGCCCGCCCGCAACGCGGGTTGACCTATCACCAGTACGACGCCGCTCCACCCGCGACAACTCAACCCGCGTCGGGTGGAGGGCGCGGAGAACCCCGGAGGAACGTCCCATGCCCGTCCGCCACAACCCGCAGCCGCTGTTCCGCGACCTCTTCACGCCCGAGGCCGTCGCCGCCCGTGGGGGCCGCCCCGCCGCCGGCATGTTCCTCTCCTCCGGGGACCCGACGACGGCGGAGATCTGCGCCGGCGCGGGCCTCGACTACCTGCTCATCGACGCCGAGCACGCACCGCTGACCCTGCAGGACGTCCTCGCCCAGCTGCGCACGATCGCCGGCTACCGTGTGCCCACCCTGGTGCGCGTGCCGGCGCTGGACACCGTGGCCATCAAGCAGTTCCTGGACCTGGGCGCCCAGTCGCTGCTGGTGCCCATGGTCGACGACGCCGCGATGGCCCGCCGCGCCGTGGCCGCCGCCCGCTACCCGGACGGCTCCGCCGAGGGCGGGGTGCGCGGCGTGGGCTCCGCCCTGGCACGCTCGGGCCGCTGGAACCGGATCCCCGGCTACCTGCCCGGCGCGGCGGACCACGTCTCCGTGATCGTGCAGATCGAGACGGCCGCCGGCGTGCGGAACGCGGACGAGATCGCGGCGGTGGACGGGATCGACGGCGTCTTCATCGGCCCCTCGGACCTCTCCGCGTCCCTGGGCCTGCTCGGCCAGCAGTCGCACCCGGACGTGGTGGCCGCGGTCGAGGAGGTCATCACGAAGGTCAAGGCCGCCGGGAAGATCGTGGGCGTCAACGCGTTCGTGCCCGCGCAGGCCGACGCCTACGCCGCCGCCGGTGCGGACTACGTCAACGTGGGCGCCGACGTCGCCCTGCTGGCCCGCGCCGCCGAGGCCCTCGCCGACCGCTGGTGCCCGGAGCCGAGCGACGCCGCGGCCGACGGGCAGAGCGCGCCCCGCGCGTCGTACTGATCCGGTCATCCCCTCACTTCGGGGCGCGAAATCCACCTCAAGAACGCCCGGTCCTGGCCCATGACGTGGATTTCCCGCCTCGAATGGCTCGGGGCCGGCGCCCCGGGGGACGTCACCGCCTCCTGCACAACCGCACCGGACCCCCTCGTGCGTCCCCAGGCCCCCGCTCGTCCGTCTCGGGACGCGGAGCGACGGGGCACGCTCGCCGCATGTCCCGTCGCCCCGCCCCGCTGCCGCCGTCGATCGACCCCGCCGCCTTCACGGTCGACGACGCGCGCCGGGCGGGCGTGACGTGGTCCCGACTGCAGTCCTCAGACCTGCGGCGGCTGCGCCACGGCGTCTACGGGCCGGCCGGCCCTGCGGCGGCCCCCGTCCGTGAGTGGACGATGGATGAGATCCGCGCGTACCAGCGGCGCCATCCCGATGTCGTCGTCAGCCATGAGACCGCCGCCCGCCTGCACGGCCTGACCGTGCCCGAGCGGCTGCTGGCCCCCGGTGCGGTGCACGTCAGCGTCGGCACCTCGGGTGGCCGGCCGGTCCAGGCGGGTCTGGTGCCCCACCGCATCGAGGTGCTGGAAGGACAGCGGATGACGCGGGGCGACGTGCTTGTGACGACGCCGGCCCGCACGCTGTGGGACCTGTGCGCGGCACGGTCGGCGCTCACGGAGCGGGACGTCGTCGTCGCCGGTGACGCGCTTCTCTGCCCGCCGTGGCTGCCCGGCGGCGGACGCGGGGCTCCCGCCTACACCCCGGAGGAGCTCGTCCGATCGCTGGTCGAACGGGGACGTTTCCGGGGGCGCGGGCTGGCCCGGGCGGCGCTGGCGAGGATGCGCGTGGGGGCGGATTCGCCGCGCGAGACGCGTCTGCGGCTGGCGCTCGTGGACGCCGGGCTGCCGGAGCCCGAGGTGCAGTGCCGGCTGGACCCGTCAAACCGCCACGCTCCGACGGTCGACCTCGGGTATCGGCCGTGGCGCCTCGCGTTGCAATACGAAGGCGAGCACCACCGCACCGCCGAGCAGCAGGCCCGGGACGTGCTGCGCGACCGCTGGTGCGCCGACCACGACTGGCTCTCGATCAAGGTCATGTGGGCCGATGCCCGGGACGACTACGCGGACGTGGTCGCGCGGGTGCGGCGCCGGGCGGCCGCGTTCGGTGGGTGACCCGGTGAGATCCACGGTCACCGCAGTCCGCCACGGCCCCCCGTTTCGAGGCGCGAAATCCAGGTCATAGGGCTCTGGTCCACGCCCATGGGGTCGATTTCCCGCCTCGAAAGGACGGGCCCGGTGGGAGCCGGTCCGTGAACACCCGTCCTCCCCCACGTAGCGTGGCCCCATGACCACGTCCGTTCCCGCCCTGAGCTCGCATTTCGCCGACACCTTCCCCGAGCTCGCCCTGCCCTGGCAGGCCCAGGCCACGGACGGCCCGCAGCTCGTCCTGCTCAATGCCGGCCTCGCGGCGGAGCTCGGCCTCGACGCCGAGTGGCTCGCCACCGACGACGGCGTCTCCTTCCTCACCGGCGAGCAGCCCGGCCCGGACGCGCGGCCGGTCGCGCAGGCGTACGCGGGCCACCAGTTCGGCCACTACTCCCCCCGCCTGGGCGACGGGCGCGCCCTCCTCCTCGGCGAGCTCACGGCTCCGGACGGTCGGCTCCACGACCTGCATCTCAAGGGCTCCGGTCGCACGCCCTTCGCGCGCGGCAACGCCGACGGGCAGGCCGTGCTCGGCCCCATGCTCCGCGAGTACGTGGTCTCCGAGGCGATGCACGCCCTCGGCGTGCCGACCACGCGGGCGCTGGCCGTCGTCGCCACGGGCCACCCCGTGCGCCGCGAAACCGTGCTGCCGGGTGCGGTGCTGGCCCGGACGGCCGCGTCGCACCTGCGCGTCGGCACGGCCCAGTACGCCGCGGCTCTCCCCGAGCGGGCGGACCCCACGGAGGTGCTGCGCCGGATCGTCGACGAGGCCATCGCCCGCCACCACCCGCACGCCGCCGACGCCGAGCACCCCGCGCTCGCGCTCTACGAGGCGGTGATCGCCGCGCAGGCCGAGCTCGTCTCCCGCTGGATGCTCCTCGGCTTCGTCCACGGTGTGATGAACACGGACAACATGACCCTGTCCGGCGAGACCATCGACTACGGCCCCTGCGCGTTCATCGACGCCTTCGACCCGGCCGCGAGCTTCTCCTCGATCGACACCCAGGGCCGGTACGCGTACGGGAATCAGGGGCCCATCGCGGCGTGGAACCTCGCCCGGCTCGGCGAGGCCCTCGTGCCCGTGCTCGACGACGACCCCGACCGCGCCGTCGCGCTCGCCCAGGAGGCGCTGGGCAGGTTCCACGGCGTCCATCTCGCGGCGTGGCGGGGCGGACTGCGGGACAAGCTCGGCCTCCCGACGTCGGTGGCGGAGGACGACGTCGCCGCGCTCACCGACCGCCTGTTCCCGTGGCTGGCCGCGGCGCGGGCCGACTGGACCTCGTTCTGGGTGCGGCTGGCCGAGCACACGGCGGCGCCCGTGGACGACGACGCGGCGCGCACCGAGGCGGCACGACTCGTCCCCGGCGCCCCGGACCCCGCGGGGCTCGCCGCCTGGCTTGCGGACTGGCGGGCGATGGGTCCCGATCCGGCCCGGATGCGCGCGGTGAACCCCGTCTACATCCCGCGGAACCACCTGCTCGACGAGGCCCTGACGGCCGCGGAGGGCGGGGACCTCACCCCGGTCCACCGGCTGCTCGAGGCCGTCACGGATCCCTTCACCCCGCGCCCCGGGTTCGAGCGGCACGCGGAGCCGGGTCCGGCGGACGGGGCCCCGTTCGTCACCTACTGCGGCACCTGACCGCTTTCGTCGACGAAACGGGCGCTCTCACCCCCGCGCCAGCGACTTGACCGGCACGGCCGGGTCCGCGAGCGCGGCGGCGTCCACCACGATCCCCCGGTCGATGATGCGCCGGGCGGCCTTGACGGTCATGGGGTCGTCGATCGACGCGGCCCCGCGCAGGGTCCCGTCCGCGGCCAGGGCGAAGCTCGCCACCACGACGCCGCGCACCTCGCGGTCCACGATCCGCCCGCCGGCCGGCACCGTCATGTCCCCCACGGCCTCCACGTGGGCGTCGTACCGGTCGGACCAGAACCACGGGGCGCCCGGGGCGTCCGCCTGCTCCCCCAGGATCGCCGCCGCGGCGGCCGCACCGGAACGCAGCGCCGGCTCCCAGTGCCGCGACGGCGCCCACGCGGACTCCCGGGCGCGCGCGGCGTCGCCCACGGCCAGGATCCCGGGCACGGTCGTGCGGCCCATCGCGTCCGTGAGCACGCCGTCGGCCACCTCCAGACCGGCGTCCGCGGCGAGGGCGGTGTCCGGCACGGTGCCGCCAGCCAACACCACGACGTCGGCGTCCACGGTCCGCCCGTCGTGGAGGTGGAGCCGGTGGGCGGCCGGCAGTGCGGCGCCGCCGTCGGCGTCCCGGTGCTCGATCCAGGCCGCCCGCCCGACCTCGACCGCGACCCCGTGCTCGGCGTGCATCCGGTGCAGGCGGGCGGCCAGCGCTGGCCCGACCGCCGCGCGAGCCGGGGCGTCCGTCCCGGTCACGAGCGTCACCGCGGCGAGCGAGCGGCGCGCCGCGGCCGCGACCTCCGCCCCCGTGAAACCGCCGCCCACGACCGCCACCTCGGTCCCGAACGTCAGGCGGTCGCGCAGGGTCTCGGCGTCGGCGCGGGTGCGCAGGGTGATCAGGTCCGGGTGGTCGGCGCCGGCGACGTCGAGGGCCCGGGGTCGCCCGCCCGTGGCGAGCACGACCGCGTCCGTGTCCAGGACCCGCCCGGAGGCCGTCTCCACCCGGTGGGGCGCGGGGCCGCCGTCGGGGTGGACGCCGCCCGGCACCACCCGGACCGCCTCGTCCTCCACCAGCTCCACCCCGTGCTCGGCGAACCATGCCGGCGGGGCGAGCAGCAGGCGGTGCGCGTCCGCGTCGCCGGTCAGGAACTCCTTGCTCAGGGGCGGCCGGTCATAGGGCACGCCCTGCGGGTCCACGAGGGCGATCCCGCCCGCGAAACCGCGGCGCCGCAGCTCGCGGACCACGGCGAAGCCCGCGACGCCGCCGCCCACCACCACGACCGAGCCGGGCACGCCCGCCGGGGCGTCGACGTCGTGGCTCATGCGCCGGGGACGAGGTAGAGCTGGCCCTCGCGCTCCTCGACGCGGTGCACGCCGACGCCCTTGGTGGCGGGCAGGCAGAGCGCCTCGCCGGTGCGCAGGCAGAACTGCGCGGCGTGCAGGGGGCACTCCACGCGGTCGTCCTCGAGCCAGCCCTCGGCCAGCGAGGCGTCCTCGTGGGTGCACGTGTCGTCGATCGCGTGGAACTCGCCCGCGTCCGTGTGGAACACCGCGACGTCGTCCCTCGTCCCCGCCGTCGCCGCCGGGACGACGATCGCCTCGCCCTCCGGGACGTCCGCCGCCGCGCCGATGTGGATCGGCTCCGCCATGGTCTGCCTCCTCTGGTTCCCGGGCCGGGCGGCCCGTGGTGGTCTCCCGTCACCGTATCCCCCGGCGCGGACCCGACACCCCTCCGCTGTGCTCCGCCCCGGTGCCACACCGCGCCCACCTGTGAATGGGTGAACCGGACATCACGGGGGCGTGAAATCACCCGACAAGCCTCCGAAAGATGTTCCCGGGAATGGTCGATCACGCTACGATCACGACGGCTCTCCGGCCCTCATCCCGCCCTCACCACGTCACCGACCCGGGGAGGCGACACGGCCCGCCCCTGTCGTTCCTCGGGCACTCCACCTTCCGAAGGCATCCGCATGAAGATTCTCCCGCCGCGTTCCGCCGCGTCCCCCCGCCCGCTCGCGCCCGCCGTCGCGGTCGCCGCGCTCTCCGTCCTCGTCGGCGGCCTGCTCCCGCAGCCGCCGTCCGCGACCACGGAGGGCGCCCCCGACGTGCGCCCGCTCGACGACGCCGCCCGCGCCACGACCGTCGGCGCGGCCGCGACCCCCGCGTCGGCCGCTCCCGTCGAGGGCGCCGGCGTCGCGACCGTCCCGCAGGAGGGCGAGAACCTCGTCCCGGCCGAGGAGGCTCCGGCCGGCGTCGTGCTCGGCGAGCCCGTGGTGGACCGCCCGTTCACGGTGGCCGCCGCCGTGTGGGACACCGCGGCGGACGACGCCGTCGAGCGCGTGGAGATCCGCGTGCGTCAGGACGGGGCCTGGGGCCCGTGGCAGGTCCTGGATCGGCCCGTCCTGCCTGAGGACGCCGCCCCCGCGCGCACCGGCACGGACCCGTTCGTCGCGTTCGGCGCGGACGGCGCCCAGCTGCGCGTGACCACCGCCGACGGCGCAGCCCCGGCCGGCCTCGAGCTGTCCCTCATCGACCCGGGCACGGCCGCCACGGACGAGACCGTCGCGAGCGCGCACCCGGCGGTGACCGCCGAGCAGGCCGCGGAGACGGCCGGCCTGCCGCGGGGCGTGAAGTCGAGCGCCGTCGTCGGGGGCGCCGCACCCGCCGAGGCCCGCACCGTGGCCACGGCCTCGGATGCGCGCGCGAAGATCCTCCCGGACGTGATCACCCGCGCGCAGTGGGGCGCGGACGAGTCCTGGGCCGAGTCCTCCCCGCAGTTCGACCAGGTGCGCGCGCTGACCATCCACCACACGGCCGGCACGAACGACTACTCGCGCGCCCAGGCCGTGGAGCAGATGCGCGGCATCTACGCGTACTACACGAGGACCCTCGGCTGGGGCGACTTCCCGTACCACCTGATCACGGACCGCTTCGGCAACATCTACGAGGGCCGCCGCGGCGCCCTGGACTCGAACCCGCTGGGCACGCACGCGGGCGGGTTCAACCGGGGCACGATGGGCATCTCCACGATGGGCAACTACGACGTGGTCGCCCCGTCCGAGGAGGTGGTGGACGCGATGGCCCGCGCCACCGCCTACTACCTGTACCGCGACGGCATCGACGCGCGGGGCCGAGTCACCCTGACCTCGGGCGGCAGCACGAAGTACGCCGCGGGCACGCCCGTCACCGTGGACACGATCTTCCCGCACCGGGCCACGTCCGCGACCGCGTGCCCGGGGCAGCACCTGATGGCCCGCTTCGACGACCTGCGGGACCGCGCCGAGGCCATCGCGACGGCGGCCGGCCAGCCGCCGGCACCGGCCACCCCGGCTCCGACGCCGGCCCCGACGACCGAGCCGTCGACCGCCGGCACGTACACGGTGCAGCCGAACGACGGCTGGTGGACCATCGCCCGCCGCACCGGCGTGCCCGCGGCCACCCTCCAGGAGCTCAACGGCATGACCGAGTCGACCGTGCTCCACCCGGGCATGGTGCTGCGCACCGTCGCCGACCCGACCGCCCCGGAGCCCACCCCGATCACCACCGGCACCTACACGGTGCAGCCGAACGACGGCTGGTGGGTCATCGCCCGACGGACCGGCGTCAGCGCCGCGGAGCTCCAGCGGCTCAACGGCATGACGGCGTCCACCGTCCTGCACCCCGGCATGGTGCTCATCACGGCCGCCACGGCGCCGGCTCCCACGCCCGCCCCCGCGCCGGCCCCGGGCACGTACACGGTCCGCGAGGGCGACGGCTGGTGGATCATCGCCCACCGCACCGGCGTGACGATGGAGACCCTCCAGCGCCTCAACGGCATGACCGCGACCACCGTGCTGCACCCGGGGATGGTGCTGCGGACCGGCCAGACCGCCTCCGCCCCGGCGCCCTCGCCCGCCACCTACGTGGTCCAGGCGAACGACGGCTGGTGGCTCATCGCCCAGCGCACGGGCGTCTCCATGGAGCGCCTGCAGCGCCTCAACGGCATGACGGTCTCGACCCTGCTCCACCCGGGCATGGTGCTGCGCACCGCCTGAGCACCCCGCCGGGACGACGTCGGCCCGCACCTGCGCGCGAAGGTGCGGGCCGCCGTCGTCGGTTGAGTTATCACCGGTCGCAGGCCGCCGCACCCGGGATAAGTCAACCGGCGTTCCTCCCCACGAGAAGTCGACGACGGCGCAGGCCTCCGGGAGCCCGTGGGGCCGGTGACTGCGGCGCGGCGGCTCAGTCCTCGAGCTTCTCGAACCGCACGCCGGGGTGCGCCGCCTCCAGCTCCTCCCACGTGATGCCGTGCAGCTCGCGGACCCGCACGACCCCGGAGGCGTCCAGCAGGAAGACGCCCCGATCCGCGTAGATGCGGGAGACGCAGCCGACGCCGGTGAGGGGGAACGTGCACTCGGCCAGCAGCTTCGGATCGCCCTTCTTGGTGAAGAGATCCATCATCACGTAGGTGTCCTTGGCGCCGATCGCCAGGTCCATCGCACCCCCGACGGCGGGGATCGCCCCGGGCTTGCCCGTGGACCAGTTGGCGAGGTCGCCGGTCGCGGAGACCTGGTAGGCGCCGAGGACGCACACGTCCAGGTGGCCGCCGCGCATCATGGCGAACGAGTCGGCGTGGTGGAAGTACGCGGCCCCGGGCAGCTCGGTGACGGGGATCTTGCCGGCGTTGATGAGGTCTTCATCGATCTGCTCGCCCTCGGCCTGCGGGCCGAAGCCCAGCATGCCGTTCTCGGTGTGCAGGGTGACGTTCTTCTCCGCCTCCAGGTAGTTGGACACCGTGGTGGGCTGGCCGATGCCCAGGTTCACGAAGGAGCCGGGGGCGATGTCCGCCGCGATCGTACGGGCCAGTTCGTCCTGGGTCAGCGGGGTGTCGGTCTGGGTGATGCTCATCGCTCTCCTCACTTCCCCTCGGCGGCCGGCTCGGCCGCGGTCGTCGTGGCCGCGCACGGCTTCGGCCGGCCCTCCGCCAGGGCAGCCCGCTCGGCGCGCTCCTTCTCCCCGGACTCGGTGTCGATCCGCACCACGGTGTCCGTGTAGATGCCGGGGGTCACCACGTGCTCCGGGTCGATCGGCTCCTCGCGGACCTCGTCCACCTGGACGATCGTGGTGGCGGCGGCCGCGGCCATGACGGGTCCGAAGTTGCGGGCGGTCTTGCGGTACACGAGGTTGCCGTGGCGGTCCGCCGCGTACGCCTTGATGAGCGCGACATCGCCGCGGATCGGGGCCTCCAGCACGTAGTGCGTGCCGTCGATCTCGCGGACCTCCTTGCCCTCGGCCAGCTGCGTGCCGTAGCCGGTGGGCGTGAAGAAGCCGCCGATGCCGGCGCCGCCGGCGCGCAGGCGCTCGGCCAGGTTGCCCTGCGGGACGAGCTCCAGCTCGATCTCCCCGGCACGGTAGGCCTCGTCGAAATGCCACGAGTCGGACTGGCGCGGGAACGAGCAGATGATCTTGGCGACCCGCCGCTCCTTGATCAGCAGCGCCAGGCCCGCGTCCGCCTGGCCCGCGTTGTTGTTGACCACCGTGAGGCCGGTGGCCCCGGACTCGAGCAGCGCGTCGATCAGCTCCATCGGCTGGCCGGCGTTGCCGAACCCGCCGATCAGCACCGTGGCGCCGTCGGTGATGCGGGAGACGGCCTGCGCGGCCGTGTCCACGAACTCCAGCATGGGGACTCCTTGGATGAGGGGGTCGGGTGGGTGCTCGGCCGGACGCGTCAGCGCGCGGCCACGTTCTCGAGGACGACGGCGATGCCCTGGCCCACGCCGATGCACAGCGCGGCCACGCCCCACCGCTCACCGGAGGCCTCGAGGCGGCGGGCCAGCGTGCCGAGCACGCGGGTGCCGGAGGCCCCGAGGGGGTGGCCGATCGCGATCGCGCCGCCCCAGGCGTTCACGATCTCCGGGTCCACGCCCCAGGCGTCCGTGCAGGCCAGGGACTGGGCGGCGAAGGCCTCGTTGAGCTCGACGGCGGCCACGTCCTTCCAGCCGATCCCGGCGCGGGACAGGGCCCGGTTCACCGCCTCCACCGGCGCGTAGCCGAAGAAGTCGGGCTCGTTGGCGGCGGTGGCGCGGCCGGCGATGCGGGCCAGGGGCTCCAGGCCGAGCACATCGGCGCCCGTCGACGAGCCCAGGAGGGCGGCCGAGGCGCCGTCGTTCATGGGCGAGGCGTTGCCCGCCGTGACGGTGCCGTTCTCCCGGCGGAACACGGTGCGCAGGCCGGCGAGGGTCTCGGGGGTGGAGTCCGGGCGGACGGTCTCGTCCCGCTCCAGGTCCGTGCCGGGCACGGCGGCCACGAGGGAGTCATACCGCCCCTCGTCCCACGCCCGCGCGGTAAGGCG
Organism: Micrococcus sp. CH7; assembly: GCF_001595485.1. Classification (NCBI taxonomy): domain Bacteria; kingdom Bacillati; phylum Actinomycetota; class Actinomycetes; order Micrococcales; family Micrococcaceae; genus Micrococcus; species Micrococcus sp. CH7. The sequence continues at coordinate 77,201 of NZ_LOSQ01000044.1, read as the reverse complement.
GTGCGAGCGCGCGGCGAACTCGTCCTGGCGCTCGCGGGAGATGCCGAAGCGCTCGCGCAGCAGCTCCGTGGCCTCGCCGAGCGAGACGGTCCACTCCGGCGGCATCGCGTCATTGATCAGGCGCCAGCCGAGCGTGGTGTTCGCCGCCGCCAGGTCGTGCATGGGGAACGGGCGGGTGGTCTTGGGCAGCACCCACGGGGCACGGGACATCGACTCCACGCCGCCCACGAGGACCACGTCCGCCTCGCCGGTGTTGATCTGGCGGGAGGCGATGATCGCCGCGTCCAGGGAGGAGCCGCAGAGGCGGTTCACGGTGGTGCCGGGGATGGACAGCGGCAGGCCGGCCAGGAGGGTGGCCATGCGGGCCACGTTGCGGTTCTCCTCGCCCGCGCCGTTGGCGTTGCCGAAGACGACCTCGTCGATCCGCTGCGGGGCGGCGGCGTCCGTGCCGGCCTCGATCGGGCGGCCGGCGGCGGCGTCGGCCACGGCCTGGGCGGACGCGGCGCGCAGGCCCTCCAGGCCCGGGGCGCGGTCCACGAGGGTGCGGACCACGTGGGCGGCCATGTCGTCGGGGCGCACCCCCGACAGCGCGCCGCCGACCTTGCCGAAGGGGGTGCGGACGGCGTCGAACACGTAGGCATCGGTGAGGCTCATGGCCTCACCGTAGGACCGCCTCGGCGGGCGGGGAAGGGTGTGTGCGTGACGCGCACGGGCGTGCGCTGTGCGCATAGCGGACTACGCTGGCGGACATGACCGACGACGTCGACGCCCCCGGCGCACGTCCCGCGTCGGGCGGGGACGTGGTGCGCGCCCTGGCGTCCGGTCTGGCGGTGCTGCGCGCGTTCACCCCGGACACCCCCACGCTCTCGGTGAGCGAGGCCGCGACCGCCGCGGGGGTCACCCGGGCCACGGCGCGGCGCATGCTGCTGACGCTCACGGAGCTCGGCTACGCCGTGCAGGACGGGCGGCGGTTCGCGCTGACCCCGCGCGTGCTGGAGCTCGGCCACGGCTACTGGTCCGGCCGGTCCGTCTCCGAGATCCTCCGGCCGATCCTCACCCAGGCCTCGCAGCGCCTGCACCAGTCCTGCTCCGCGGGCGTGCTCCACGGGGCGCACCTGATGTACATCGCGCGTGTGCACACCGAGCGGATCCTGCGGGTGAACCTCGACGTCGGCACGCGCCTGCCCGCGTTCACCACGTCCATGGGCCGCGTGCTGCTGGCCGACCTGCCCGAGGACGAGGCCTGTGCCCTGCTCGCAGGCGCCCCGCGCACCCCCGCCACGGAGCACACCCTCACGGACGTGGACGCGCTGATGGCCGAGCTGGCGCGCGTGCGGGAGCAGGGCCACGCCGTGGTGACCGCGGAGCTGGACGCCCATCTGAGCAGCGTCGCCGTGCCCGTGCGCGACGCCGAGGGGCGAGTGGCCGTGGCGATCAACACGGCGCTGTCCCTCGGGCCGGACCATCGCGACCCGGGCGCGCGCCGGGCGGCCCTGCGGACCGGGGCCCGCGTGCCGGCGCCGCGCACGCCGGAGGTGGCGGCCGCCGTCGTGCAGGCCCTGCCGGTGCTGCGCGCCGCCGCGGACGACGCCGAGGCCGCCCTGGCCGCGCTCCAGCGCTGAGCGCCCACCCCCTTCAGCACTCCCCGCACCCGCATCCGCACCAGCACCAGCACCCGCCCCCGCGAATCGACTGCGGTTCTGACCCGTCTGAGGCCCGGAACGGCCGCCAGAAGGGTCGGAAGTGCAGTGGATTCGGAACGGGAAGGGCAGGGTGGGGGGTCAGGCCGGGAAGCGGCGGAGGTACTCCTCGAGGGAGTCGTCCGGGCGGTCCATCCACGGCACCGGGTGCGCCGCGGCCAGCGTGCCGGTCACGGTCGAGCGGTGCCGCCGGTCGCGGAACGTCCGGACGTCCTCGATCCGGGCGTCGCGCATCTCGAGGAAGGTGCGGGCCACCGCCTCGACGTCCACCTCCGGGCAGTCCGTGTGGGAGGACAGGTCCTGGATGTACGCGCCCTGGTAGGCCAGCGCGGCCGGCGGCCCGTCGATCCGCGTCATCCGCTCGAACCAGGCGTCCATGTCGGCCCGACGCTCCTCATCGCCGGGCACCGGGACGCGGCCGAGCAGCACGTCGCGGGCGAAGAAGGCCTGCGCGTCCAGGAGCGTCAGGGTGAACAGCTGCTGGGTGGCACCCAGGTAGAGCACGCGCGGGTCGGCGTGCCAGACCACGCCCTTCCACAGCCCGAACGGGGCCAGCAGGTTCGGGCCGGCCAGCGCCAGCTCGCCCGGCAGGAAGGGGTAGTGGTGGCGGTAGCCGGTGCACAGCAGCACGGCGTCGTACTCGGCGGTGGAGCCGTCCGCGAAGGTGACCTCCGCACCGTCGAACCCCTGCACCTCGGGGGCCTCGTCCATGCCGGCCGGCCACGCGATGTCCTGCGGGCGGGCACGGTAGGCGGTGGTCACGTGGGCGGCGCCGGCGCGGTGCAGCTGCAGGGCCAGGTCCTGCCCGGAGTAGGAGGAGCCCACCACGAGCACGCGACGGCCCGTGTACGGCTCCGGGCTTCGGTAGTCGTGGGCGTGCTGGACCTGCCCGGGGAAGGTCTCCACGCCGGGCCAGGACGGCAGGTGCGGGGTGTGGAAGTGCCCGGTGGCCACCACGACGCGGTCGAACCGCTCGGTGACGGCCTCGCGCGTGACCAGGTCCTCCGAGGTCACCCCGAACCCGCCGTCGTCGAGCGGCTGCACCCAGCGGACGGCCGTGGCGAACCGGATCTGCGGGCGGATGCGCCCGGCCACCTCGGCCACCCGGCCCACGATGTAGTCCCGCATGGCCTCCCGCGGGAGGTACGAGGACACGGCGCGGCCGAAATGCGCATCGAACGGGTAGTCCGGGTACTCCATGCACTCCTTGGGCCCGTTGATCCACAGGTCCCGGTACATGGCGGAGTGCACGGGCTCGCCGTGGCGGTCCGCGCCGGTGCGCCAGTCCAGGTTCCACTGGCCGCCCCAGTCGTCCTGGCGCTCGAACGCCACGACCTCCGGGACCGCCGCCCCCGCGTCCTCGGCCAGGGCGAGGCTCCTCAGCAGGGCCATGCCGGACGGGCCGGCTCCGATCAGGGCGACGCGCTCACGCATGGGTGTCCTTCCGAGAGTGGGGGTGGGGCGGCTCGGCCCGACCGTAGCACCGGCCCCCGCGAATCGACTGCGGTTCTGACCCTTCTCCGGGGTGGAACGGCCGCCAGAAGGGTCACAAGTGCAGCGGGCCACCCGCACCATGATCGACCCGCCGAACGGGGCGCGGCGGACAAGGGTCACGGCCGCCACGGCCATGAGTCCGAGGCCGTAGAGGAGGCCGGCCGGGTCCCACATGCCCAGCACGACGCCGGACCCGGCGTCGGCAAGGTCGGCATCGTGCCGGGCGAAGACCTCCTGGGCCAGCTGGAACGCGATGCTCCGGGGAGTACTCCCAGCTTCCTCTACGGCATGCGATACTCCCATCATTCATTACTCAATTCACGCGCCGTGCATGGCAGCCGTTGGCCACAACGGCATGTGACATCACTGCGCCCTCCCGAAGGAGCATCGTGGCCCGCAAGAGCAATCCTGTGTATTACGACGCCAACGGCAATGTCGTGCAGCCCCCCGCGAAGAAGAAAGGGGGGTGTCTCAAGTACGCCCTGATCGGCCTGCTCGCCCTGATCGTGATCGCCGTCCTCGCCTCCATGATGGGCGGCGGTTCGAACAGCACCTCGGAGGGGGGGCGGAGAGGCCGCCTCCCAGGGCGAGACCAGCTCCAGCGACGAGGCAGCCAAGGTCGGCCTCGGCCAGGAGTTCACCGTGGGCGACTGGGCCACGACCGTTGAGTCGGTCGATACGCCCGTCGCGAGCGTCGGCCCGTCCGGCTTCTCCACGGAGGCCCAGGGCGAGTTCGTGCCCGTGCAGATCAGCGCGAAGAACAACGCCAAGGAGGAGCGGACGTTCTTCGCCGACAGCGTGAAGCTCGTCAGCGCAGACGGGGCCGAGTACAGCTACAGCACGGACGCATCGATCTACGGCACCGAGAACGGCATGAACATCGAGCCGACCAACCCGGGCAACGTGGCCAGCGGCTACCTGTGGTTCGACGTTCCGGCAGGGACCGAGATCACCCAGGTCAAGGTCTCCGGGGGCGGCCTCTCCCTCGATCAGCCGGTGGTCGTCGAGCTCGACTGATCAGCGCGCAGACGAGGCCCCATGTCCTTCCCGGGCATGGGGCCTCGTGCGCGCTGTGAACGTTGCGCTCAGAGCGGCCTGCCCTCGGCGAGGTCGGCGTCCTCCTGGGCGAGCTTGAACGCGATGTTCGCCGCCGGCACGGAGGCGTAGACCGCGGTCTGCAGGAGGATCTCCTGGATCTCCTCCCGGGTCAGGCCGTTGCGCAGGGCGGCGCGCGGGTGCATGGCGCACTCGTCCCAGTAGCCGCCGGCCACCATGGCGGAGATGGTCACGGCTGAGCGCATCCGCCGGTCCAGACCGGGCCGCGTCCAGATCGTCCCCCATGCGTAGCGGGTGATCAGGTTCTGGAAGTCCTCGGTGGTGGCGTCCTTCCTCGCCTCGGCGCGGTCCACGTGGGCGTCGCCCAGGACCTCGCGGCGCACGGCCATGCCCGCGTCGAGCACCTCCTGGGAGGTGCGGTCCATGTCGTGCCCGATGGGCTGCTCGGCGCTCATGCGCAGTCTCTCCTCGTGGTGGGGGCGTCGTCGTGCGGGGCAGGGCGGGAGGGGGCGGGCGGCTCAGCGCGCCGGGAAGGCGGCCAGGGCCGCGGCGGTGCGCTCGGGCTGCTCGAGGGGGGCCTGATGGGCGGTCTCGTCGAACACGTGGGTCACGGTGCCCGGCACCGCGGCGGCGATCTCCTCGCCCGCCGAGGGCGGGGTGACCTGGTCCGCCACGCCGTGGATCGTGAGGACGGGGACGGCGATCTCCCCGAGGCGCCCGCGCACGTCGAAGTCGGCCAGCGCCTCGCACAGGCGCGCGTAGGAATGGCGGTCCGCCTCCTGCAGGGTGTGCAGCAGGCCCGTCGTCCGCTCCGGGTGGGCCGCGATGAACCCGTCGGCGAACCAGCGCTGCGCCGAGCCCTCGACGAGGGTCGGGGTGCCGGCACGCTCCACGAGCTCGGCGCGCTCGCGCCAGGACCCCGCCTCGCCGATCTTCGCGGCGGAGCAGATCACGGCCACACCGGAGACGGTGTCCGCGTGGTCCAGGGCCAGCTGCAGCGCCACGCACCCGTTGAGGGAGACGCCCGCGAAGTGCACGGGCAGGTCCGCGGGAACGGTGCCGTCCTCCTGCAGCGCCTGCACGGCGGCGACGACGGCGTCCGCCAGCTCCGCCATCGAGAACGGCTCGGCGTGGGGCTCGGAGGCGCCGTGGCCGGGCAGGTCGTAGCCGACCACCACGGTGTCCTCAGGGAGCTGCTGCGCGGCGAGGCTCCACAGGGCCTGGACGCCGGTGCCGAGGCCGGCGCCGACCACGAGCACGCGGGCGGGGTCCTGGGCGGGCTTCAGGAGGGTGGTGGTGACACGGGGGGTGCTCATGGGCGGTCCTTCCTCTGCGGCGGCGCCGCACCCCGAGGGGCGCGGCCGGTTCTGACGGAGATGGTCTCAGGTGCGGGGCGGCGTCGTCGTGCCCCGGCGGGCGGCGAGGAGGCGGTCCACGAGGGCCTCGGCCTCCCCCGTGTAGGCGGCGGGGTCGAGGAGGTCGTCGAGGCGGGCGTCCGGAACGGACTCCGGGACCGCCGCGCGCAGCAGGGCGCGGAAGTTCCCCTCGCACGCCAGGGAGCGGTCCACGACGTCCTGGATCAGCCGCTTCCCGGAGCCCGGCTCGCCGGAGGCCTCGTCCAGCTCCGGAGCCAGCTCGGCCATGATCGGCTCGGAGACGAGCAGCGGGCCGGTGAGCTCCAGGTTGCGCCGCATGCGGTCCTCGTGGACGCGCAGGCCGGAGACGAGCTCGCGGGTCAGGGCCGCGGTCCCGCCGGCCACCCGCAGCAGGCGGCGCAGCGCGGGCCACTCGGCGTGCCAGGCCCCGTCCGGGCGCTCGTCGTCCGCGGCGCCGGCCGCCGTGTACACCCGCGCCGCGAGCCCGGGGGCGGACAGCGCGGCGGAGCGGATCAGCACGGAGAGCACGGGGTTCTGCTTGTGCGGCATCGGGGAGGAGCCGCCGCGGCCGGCCGCAAGCGGCTCACCGAGCTCGCCGTTCTCGATCCGCGCCGATGTCAGCACGTCGTTGGCGATCTTCCCGCACGCGGCCACGACGTCGGCCAGGGCCGCGGCCACGCCCGTGACGGCCATGCGGTTCGTGTCCCAGGGCCCGGCGGGGGCGGCGAGGCCCAGCTCGGCGGCGAGGTCCTCGACCAGGGTGAACGCGGTGACCTCGGGGCCGAGGGTCCCCGCGCGGTGCGCGCGGTCGACGTGCCCGGACAGGGAGGCCAGGGTGCCGGCGGCGCCGCCCCACTGGACGGGCAGGTCCGCGACGGCGGCGGCGAGCCGATCCGCGGCCTGGCCGAGGCCGTCGAGCCAGTTCGCGGCGCGCAGCCCGAAGGTGGAGGGCAGGGAGTGCTGGGCGAGGGATCGGGCGACCATCGGCGTCGAGCGGTGGGCGCGGGCCAGCTCCGCAAGCGCGTCCTGCGCGGCGGCGAGGTCCTCGGCCAGGATCGCGCCCACCCGGCCCACCATGACCATCAGCGCGGAGTCCACGACGTCCTGGCTCGTGGCGCCCAGGTGCACGGCGCGGGAGCCGGCCGGCAGCTGCGCGCGCAGCGCCTTCAGCGCCGGGATCAGGGGGGTGCCGCCGCCCTGGGCCGCGCGGGCGAGCGCGGCGAGGTCGTAGGCGTCCGGGTCGCCCGCCGCCGCGGCGGCCGCCGCCTCCGCCTCCGTGGCGAGCCCGTGCCGGGCGAGCACGCGCACCCAGGCCGCCTCGACGTCGAGCAGGTGCCCCAGGAAGGTGCGGTCCGCGGTGGCGGCCTCCGCCCGACTGCCGGCCCAGGCCGGATCCAGGAGGCCGACGTCGGCGACGGCGGCGAGGTCGGCGGCGGCTGAGGTCATGGCGGGCTCCTGGGGTCGGAGGGGTGGGATCGGGCTCCGGAGGCGGCGTCAGGCCCGACCCGTCCCGCGTGTGGGAGGGGCCGGGCCTGCGGCCGAGGCCGGCGTCAGTCGAGCTCGGGGTACTCGATGCCGGGGAACTGCAGGAACACGGTCTCCTTCGGTGCGTGCTCCCCGGGGCCCTGGATCCAGATGTCGAACTCGAGCGAGCCGTCGTCGTTCCGGGTGCCGATCAGGGTGCGACGGCGGTCCTCGTCGAGGGAGGTCAGGAACGCGTCCTGCACGATCGCCTCGGCGTCCTCGGGCAGGTACACGCGGGTGTGCAGCTTGTTCAGCAGGCCGCGGGCGAACACGACGACGTGGATGAACCGGGCGCGGTCCTCGTTCACCACGCCGGGCTCCACGGTGGAGAAGGTGTAGCGGCCCGCGTTGTCCACGGCGCAGCGGCCCCAGCCGGTGAAGGTGAAGCCGTCCTGGACGAGGGAGCCGTCCTCCTGCGAGATGACGCCCTCGGCGTCGGCCTGCCAGATCTCGATCATGGCGTCCGGGATCGGATCGCCGTTGCCGTCGTAGACGGTGCCGAACAGGCGCATCGCGTCCGCGCGGCCCGCGGGGACCAGCTGGTGGCCGTCGCGCCACGGCAGGTGGACCTGCTCGTAGCCGTTCGCGTAGCCGAAGAACGGGCCGATGGTCTGGCCCGGGGTGGGGACCAGCCTCCCGTCGGCGGTGCGCTCGGTGGTCTCGTCGATCCGCATCAGTGATCGCCCTCCTCGTCTTCCATCCAGGTGCGGTGGCTGCCCGTGAGCACGATGTCCCACCAGTAGCCGGTGTTCCACTCGTGGCTGGTCACCGAGTGGTCGTAGGTGGCCACGAGCCGGTCGCGGGCGGCCTGGTCCGTGATGCCCTGGTAGATCGGGTCCAGCGGGAACAGCGGATCGCCCGGGAAGTACATCTGGGTGATCATGCGCTGCGTGAAGTCCGTGCCGAACAGGGAGAAGTGGATGTGCGCCGGGCGCCACGCGTTGCGGTGGTTCTTCCACGGGTACGGGGCCGGCTTGATGGTGGTGAACTCGTAGGTCCCGTCCGCGCCGGTCAGTGTGCGGCCGATGCCCGTGAAGTTCGGGTCCAGCGGCGCGGGGTGCTGGTCCCGCTTGTGCACGTAGCGGCCGGCCGCGTTGGCCTGCCAGATCTCCACCAGCTGGTGGCGCACGGGGCGGCCGTCGTCGTCGAGCACGCGGCCGCGCACCTTGATGCGCTCGCCGATCGGCTCGCCGTTCTGGCCGACGGTCAGGTCCGCCTCGAGCGGGTGCACGTCGCGGTGGCCGAAGGCCGGGGACCACAGCTCCACGGTCTCGGGGTCGGCGTGCACGAGCGACTTGGTGGGGTGGCGGAACACCGACGAGCGATAGGGCGGGAAGTCGAGCCGCGGCTGGGTCTCGCCCTGGGCCTGGGCATGGACGGCCGCGATCTCTTCACTGATCTGCCCCTGCGAGTCGCGGGTGGCGGCTGGATCGAGCACGTGGGCGCTGTCGAACGTGTCGTCGTCCTTGGCCTGGGCGGCGATGCTCACGTCGGCTCCTTTCTCTGCGGGGTCGGGGATCGGTCGGGCTCAGGCGGAGGGCCAGCCGGTGTACTGCTCGGCGAGGAACTGCCGTCCGTAACGGGACTGGACCACGTTGCGGAGCTCACCGCGCACGCGCATGTCCTCGAACTCCGAGGCGTCCGGGCGGGCGTGGAGCATGGTGGTCATCCAGTAGGAGAAGTTCTGGTCCTTCCACACGCGGGTCAGCGCCGTCTCCGAGTAGGCGTCGAGCAGGTCGCGCGAGCCCGTGGCGGCCCACGACTCGAGCGCCTCGGCCAGGACGCGCACGTCCGCGAAGGCGAGGTTCAGGCCCTTCGCCCCGGTGGGCGGGACGGTGTGTCCGGCGTCGCCGGCGAGGAAGACGTTGCGGTGACTCAGCGGTGTGCGCACATAGGAGCGGAAGCCGAGCACCGTCTTGTCGATGATGGGGCCGGTCTTGAGGGTGAAGCCGTCCGGGCCGGCCACGATGCGCTGCAGCCGGTCCCAGATCCGGTCGTCGGACCAGTCCTCCACGCGGGTCGAGGGGTCGCACTGGAAGTACATGCGCTGCACGGTCTCCGAGCGCTGCGAGATCAGGCCGAAGCCATGCTCGGAGCGGGCGTAGATCAGCTCAGGCGAGGACTTGGGCGCCTCGGCGAGGATGCCGAACCAGGCGAAGGGGTACGCGTGGAAGTGGTCCTCGCCCTCGGTGTCGCGCTGGAGGGCCTTGCGGACGGTGGAACGCGAGCCGTCCGCGCCCACGAGGATGTCGCAGCGCAGTTCCTCGACCGGCCCCTCCTCGCCAGCGGCCACGGAGCGGAACCGGACGCCGGGGGTGTCCGAGTCGACGTCGAGCACCTCGAGCACCTCGGTCTCGAAGCGGACGTCGCCGCCGTCGCGCCGCCGCGCCGCGGCGAGGTCGACGAAGACCTCGTTCTGCGCGTACAGGGTGACCGTGGCACCCACGAGCTCCGGGAAGTCCAGGGCATGCGACTCGCCGTCGAAGCGCAGGATGATGCCGCGGTGCTCGTCGCCCACCGTCCTCACCCGGCCGTCGACGCCCATGTCCGTCAGCATCTCCACGCTGGGCTGCTCGAGGATGCCCGCGCGGTGGGTGTGCGCAATGGTCTCGGGGTCACGGGACTCGAGGACGACGTTGTCGATCCCCTGCCGCGCGAGCAGGTGGGAGAGCATCAGGCCGGCGGGCCCGCCGCCGACGATGCCGACGCGGGTGCGGGTCACGGGGGGCTGGGTCATGGCGTCCTTTCCGGGGGACGTCACCGGTCGGGCCGGGCGGGTCGGGCCGCGCGGCCGGGGCCGGCGGCGGAGGTCCCGACCATCCTGTGGCGCAGGACACGGCCCGCGCCCGGCCGTTCTCACTCAGTGAGAATGGCCGCCGAGTCCGCGGGCGATCCCCCGGGCGGCCGTCATCAGCAGGGGCGGCACCCCCGGGGTGTACGGCGCCTCGCGGGGGACGACGACCCCGAGCGCGGCCGCCGCCACGCCGTCGGCCCCGCGGACCGGCACGGCGACCCCCCGGGACTCCTCGTCCAACGCGCCGTCCACGGCCGCGTACCCCTCCCGCCGCACATCCGCCAGAAGCGCTCGCAGCCGCGGCTCGCTGGGCGTGGCCACCCGCGCCCGCACGCCCGCGGGCACCGCACGCCCCGACTCGAGGGGATGGTGATCCACGACGGCGCCGAGCCGGTCCCGGTGCCGGGCGATGAACCGCTCCGCCGTCTCGACCGGGGCGTGGGCGAGCAGCACGAGTCCCAGGGCGGTGGTGAACGGCGGCAGCCGACCCGCGACGTCCGCCTGGTTCACCACGGCCCCCTGGGAGGAGAGCCGGGCGAGCACGAGGACGCCGTCGTCGTCGAGGACCGCGAGCTGCGTGTGCTGCCGCAGGACCGACTGCACGTCCACGAGGAACGGCATGGCCGTCCGGGCCAGGGACATGCTCGGCGCGCTCCGGGAGGCCATCTCCCACAGCCGCAGGCCGGGCCGGACCACGCCGTCCTCGTCCTTCTGCAGCAGCTCGGCGCGCACCAGCCGGTCCACCCACCGATAGGCGGTGGCCAGGGGCAGCTCGGTGCGCCGGGCCAGGGCCGCCACGGTCAACACCGGACGCTCCGCGTCGAACGCGAAGCGGACCCGGATCAGCCGGTCCAACGTGCCGCTCGCGCCGGCCCGCTCACGTCAGGAAGTCGCGCGCGACCTCGAGGAAGCGGTCGTTGGCCTCCTTCTCGCCGATGCTCACGCGCACACCCTCGTCCGCGAACGCCCGGACGGACAGGGCCCGGGCCTGGGCGGCCTCGGCGAAGGCCTGCGTGCGCTCGCCGAGCGGCAGCCACACGAAGTTGGCCTGCGAGGAGGGCAGGTCCCAGCCAGCCTCGGCCAGGGCGGCGGCGACGCGCTCGCGCTCGTCGACGACGACCTGCACGCGCTCGAGGACCTCGTCCAGGTGCTCGAGCGAGGCGATCGCGGCCTCCTCGGCCACCGTGGACACCGCGAACGGGGTGGCCACGGTGCGCAGGGCCTTGGTGATCTCCGGCTGCGAGACCGAGTAGCCCACGCGCAGGTTGGCCAGGCCGTGCGCCTTCGAGAAGGTGCGCAGCACGACGACGTTCGCGTGCTTGCGGTACATCTCCAGACCCTTGACCGCGTCCTCGTCGCGGACGAACTCCACGTACGCCTCGTCGACGACCACGAGGATGTGCGCGGGCACGCGCGCCAGGAAGTCCTCGACCTCGGCGGTCGTGAGCACGGGGCCGGTCGGGTTGTTGGGGGTGCAGAGCAGGATCACGCGGGTCCGCTCCGTGATCGCCTCCAGCATGGCCGGCAGGTCGTGGCGGTGGTCCGCGGTGAGCGGCACCTGCACGTCCACGGCACCGGCGGTGCGGACCACGATCGGGTAGGCCTCGAAGGAGCGCCACGCGAAGATCACCTCGTCGCCCTCCCCGGCCTCGCCGTGGCCGGCGAAGGCGGTGATGACCTGGGCCAGGGCGCCGAGGGAGCCGGCACCGGTCACGACGTCGTCCGCCGGGACGTCCAGGTGCGCGGCCAGGGCCTGGCGCAGGCCGGTGGAGAGGGTGTCCGGGTAGCGGCAGAGGGTGCTGGGCGCGCCCTCCGGGCCGGTCACGACCTGACGCACCCGGTCGATCACGCCGGGCACGGGCGCGTAGGGGTTCTCGTTCGAGGAGAGCTTGTAGGGGTGCAGGCCCGGGACGGCGACCGGCGGCTTGCCGGCGGCGTACGGCGGCAGCATGCCGACCTTCTTGTGGGGCGCGACCACGGCGGGCGTCTGCTGTGCGTCATCAGTCATGGCCACCAGGGTAATGCGGGCTGCGGACGCCGTGAGCGGCACCACGGGACCCGGGCTCAGGCTGCGCCGAAGGCGACGGCGACGGCCCGGGCCGCCTCACCGAGCCGGTCCCCGAGGCGCGCCGGGTCCTCCGGCCGCGTCGCGTAGACCACGGCGAGGGCGGCGGGCAGCTGGCCCGGGACCCGCAGCGGCACGGCCACCGAGGAGACGCCGGTGATGACCTCGTCGGAGCTGACGGCCCAGCCGCGCTCCCGCACGTCGTCGAGCTCGGGTCGCTCGGGCGGGGCCTCGCCGGGCAGCCGCGCCCACTCCTGTCCGGTCAGGGCGACGGCGATCGCCATCCCCGGCGCACCGACCCCGAGGGGGTGCCGGGTCCCCGGCCGCTGCGTGACGAGGTTGCCGCTGGGCGGCTCGGCCGTGGCCAGGGTGAGGCAGTGGGCCCCGTCCCACACCACCAGGAACGCGGTCATGCCCAGGTCGGTGGAGACGGCGGTCAGGTGCGGCATGGCCGCCGCGCGCAGATCCTGCTCCACCCGGCGGGCGAGGACGGCCAGGCCGGGGGCGGCGTGGACGCGGCCGAGGCCGTCGCGGCGCAGCAGGCCGTGGGCCTCGAAGGTGCGCAGCATGCGGTAGGCGACCGAGCGATGGACGCCCAGGCCGTCGGCGAGGTCGGCGATGGTGGGCGGCTCGGGCGCCTCCACGACGGTCTCGAGCAGGGTGAGCGCGCGGGAGAGCGTCTGGGAGGGTGCGCCCTCCCGGACCGGGCCGCCGTCGTGCTCCGCCATCCGTGCTCCTCGCCTCGCGTGCCGGACGTGACGCGCCCGGGGCGTGGTCGGCCCGCGCACCGGTTGTGAACCCTGTCACGTCCGCGTACAGTCTGGCACACATGTGTTCCCAGGGGGAACACCGTGTTCTCTGAGAGAACACGCCGTCGGGTGGCACGCGCGCCGCGCAGCGACATCCCCCGCAGCGAAAGGACCCCCATGCTCTTCCACCACCACGGCTATGTCTCCACGAACCCGCGCGTCCAGGTGGCGGCCGGCATCGGCCTGGACCGCCCCGCCGAGCTGCCGGACGAGATGGACGTGCTGATCGTCGGCTCCGGCCCGGCCGGCATGATCGCCGCCGCCCAGCTCGCGATGTTCCCGGACGTCCACACCCGCATCATCGAGCGCCGCCCCCACCGCCTCGAGATCGGCCAGGCGGACGGCATCCAGGCCCGCTCCGTGGAGACCTTCCAGGCCTTCGGCTTCGCGAGCGAGATCATCGACGAGGCCTTCGACCTGACCTCCATGGCGTTCTGGAACCCGGCCGAGGACGACGCGGACACGATCGTGCGCACCTCGCTGGCCGAGGACGACCCGGAGGGCGTCTCCGAGTTCCCGCACCTGATCGTGAACCAGGCCCGCATCCTGGACTGGTTCGCCGAGTACATGAAGAACTCCCCCACCCGTGCGCGGCCGGACTACGGCTGGGCGTTCGAGACCCTCGAGGACACGAACGACGGCGAGCACCCCGTGCTCGTGACCCTGCGCCGCACCGTGGACGCCCAGGGCAACGCCCTCGAGGACCCCGCCTCGGGACCAACCCGCCAGGTGCGCGCCAAGTACGTGGTGGGCGCGGACGGCGCGGGCTCTCGCGTCCGCAAGGCGATCGGCCACACCCTGACCGGCGACGCCGCGAACCACGCGTGGGGCGTCATGGACGCGCTGGCCGACACGGACTTCCCGGACATCCGCACCAAGTGCGCGATCCACTCGTCCAGCGGCTCGATCCTCCTGATCCCCCGCGAAGGCGGGCACCTGTTCCGCATGTACGTGGACCTCGGCGAGGTCCCGGCGGACGACAACCACAAGGTGCGCCAGACCCCGCTCGAGGAGATCATCCGCCGGGCCCAGCAGATCCTGCGCCCCTACACGCTGGACGTGAAGGAGGTCGCCTGGCATTCGGTGTACGAGGTGGGCCACCGCCTCACCTCGGGCTTCGACAACCGCGAGCGCGTGGCCCACCCCAACGTGTTCCTGCTCGGCGACGCCTGTCACACCCACTCCGCGAAGGCCGGCCAGGGCATGAACGTGTCCATGCAGGACGGCTGGAACCTCGGCTGGAAGCTGGGCCAGGTGCTCTCCGGGATGGCCCCGGTCGAGCTCGTGCCGACCTACTCGGAGGAGCGCAAGGAGATCGCCAAGAACCTGATCGACTTCGACAAGGAGTGGTCGACGCTCATGGCCAAGCCCACCTCCGAGCTGGGCGACCCGAACGAGGTGGCCGAGTTCTACACGAAGACCGCCGAGTTCCCGGCCGGCTTCATGACGGAGTACCAACCCTCCCTCCTCACCACGGACGCCACCGGTCAGGCGCTGGCGCAGGGCTACCCCATCGGCAAGCGCTTCAAGTCGGGGCTGGTGGAGCGCTCGTGCGACACCAACGTGAAGCACCTGGGCCACCTGCACCGCGCGGACGGCCGCTGGCGCGTCTACGTGTTCGCCGACACCGCCTCCCCGCGCGCCGAGGATTCGAAGGTCGCGGCGTGGGCGAAGGCGATCGTGGAGGACCCGCGGTCCTTCCGCAACCGCCACACCCCGTCGGACGGACCGGAAGACGCCCGCTTCGACATCAAGGTCGTGTACCAGCAGAAGCAGACCGAGTTCGCCCACCCGGACGTGCCGTCGATCTTCCGGCCGACCACCGGCCCCCTCGGCCTGCACGACCTGAACAACATCTTCGCCACGTGTCAGCCCAAGCACGGCGAGGACATCTTCGAGGCCCGCGGCATCAGCCGTGACGGCGCCGTCGTCGTGGTCCGCCCAGACCAGTACGTCTCCGGCGTCTTCGGCCTGGACGAGGTCGACCGCCTGAACGCGTTCTTCGCGGGCGTGCTGCTCGACGCGAACTGAGCAGGTGGCGGGCGCCCCCCGCCGGTGCGCTCACCGGGATCCCGGGGGCAGGTGGTCCCGCTCGGGCGGCGTGCGGCGCAGGCGCACCGCCCGGCTCGAGGCCACGGTGCCGGCGGTCAGCCCGGCCAACGCGGCGGAGAGCCCGGCGACCTCCGCCCGGGATGCGGGCTCGGCGGTCTCGAACTGCCGGATCAGGTCCACCTGGGCGTCGAAGGCGTGGGCGGCGCCCAGGTCGTCCTCGGCCGCCAGCGGAGACGTGGGCCGGAAGCCACCCCCGGGCGCATCCCACCCGTGTCCGGCCGGGTGGAAGACCACCTCGGCCCGGCGCGCCGAGACGGGGGCGGGCGCCCCGTCCGCGGCGACGGCCAGGTCCCCGTCCGAGGAGAACTCCAGCACCTCGGTCCGTCCGGTCTCCACCGCGTTGCCGGACGGTGCCGCGACCGTCATGACGCCGGCCACGGGGTACACGGACGTGAAGTCCTCGCGCCCGGCCAGGTTGACGGCGTGCACCCCGCCCTGGGAGTAGCCGGCCAGGACGAGCGGGGCGCCGTGCGGGACGCCGGCCGCCTCGAGCGCCGCCCGCACCGCCGGGGCCGTGACCTCGGACTCGGAGCCGAGGGCGTCCAGCAGCCCGCCGGCGTCCCACGGGTCGGTCGACTCGGGATCCGGGATCAGGCCGCCGCGGGTGCCCGGCAGGCCCACCACCCAGGCGCGGCTCCCGTTCTCTCGCACCACCTCCGTGACCGTGAGGTCCCCGTCCCCCTCCTCACGCGGGATGAGCGAGGCCAGCCCCGTGGCCGAGCCGTCCAGCAGGGCGGGCGCCGTCGGCCGGTCCTGCGGCGCCCCGTGCGGGGTCACCGCGCCCCGGGGCGCCGCACCGGCGAGGGTCAGGGCGTCCGCCGCCACGGTCCATGCCTCGTCCGGGGAGACCCGCAGCGCCTCGGTGAGGTCCGACGCGGCATCCGTCCCCTTCTTCGCCGCGGAGGAGACGGGCCGCTTCAGCACGCGCTTCTGCGCCCTCGTCAGCATCTTCACGTCGATCCGCGCCAGCGCCGCGAGCAGGGGGAACCCGGCGGCCGCGAGCATGGCGGCCACGATGGCCTCGGGCACCGCCTGGACGACGTCCTGCACGAGCCGCTCCGCCTCGCGGGTGGTGAGGCCGTCATGGCCGTCCCGCCAGAGCAGCGCCGGCAGCTCCTCCAGGGAGGCGTCCTCGGCGGCCATGATGCCGGCCGCCGCGCGCTCGGCCTCCTCGTAGCGGGCCGCCGCGGAGAGCAGGTCACGGTGCAGCTCGGCGCACTGCTCCGACAGGCTCCGCACCCGGCCGACCGCCTCCGCCAGCCGGTCCTGCAGCAGGGCGGCGGAGGCGAGCCACGCGGCCGACCGGCCCAGCCCGAAGGCGGCCGCGTCGACCTGCCACGAGGCTCCGGCCGCCTCTTCGGCGGCGTGCTCGTGCCGGCCGGCCACGACGCGCATCTCCTCGGCCTCCGCGTAGATCGAGCCCGGGCCGCCGTGCGTGCTGAAGGCCACCGCCCCCGGGCTCGCACCCCGCCCGCCGGTCATGCCGCCACCGCCAGCGAGCGCAGGACGGCCAGCGCGGTCTCCTCGGCCGCCCGCTGCCGGGCCTCCGCGTTCCGGCGCGCGTCCTCGGCGTCCCGCTCGGCGGTGGCCCGCAGGGCGAGCCACTCCCCGGCCTCCCGTTCGAGCTCCGCCGCCAGGGTCGCCGCCCGCCGGACGGCCTCCCCATAGGCGCCGGCGGCCTCCCCGCGCCATGCCGTGTGCATCGCCGAGCGCACGTCCGTGGCGGCGCTGACCAGCCCGCCCAGCGCCGTGCGCAGCTGCGTCTGGGCCGCGGCGAGGTCGGCGAGGGCCTGCTCGGCGGCCTCCCGCTCGCGCCGGGCGGGGTCGGCCCACGCGGCCAGGCGGGCGGCGTCGTCGTCGAGTCCGACGGCCCGCAGGGCCGTGGCGATCTGCTGAGGTCCGATGAGGGGTGACATGCGGCCACCGTAGGGAGGACCCGGGTCCCGCGACCGCGGCGAGGGACGATCCGGGGATGGGGGACGCCGTCGGGACGCCTGTGCAGGAGAGAACCGTCCCGCACCGTCCCGACGGCCGCATCGCACCCGGGCCCCGCATGCCCCGGCGTGTTGACCGAGGTCACACCCTGGCCTATCCTGAACGAGCGGTCAGTAATTCGGTGCGCCCCGGTGCGCCCTGACCACGGAACCAGCCCGCACTCAGCGTGAGGTGATCCCCATGACGCAGACCAGCTCCCCCCAGCACCTGGCCTCCGTCCCGTCCCCCGAGGATGCGGCCGGCCAGGAGAACTTCGATCGCCTGATCGCGGAGGACTCGCGCATCGAGCCCCGCGACTGGATGCCCGAGGCGTACCGCAAGTCCCTGACCCGCCAGGTCTCCCAGCACGCGCACTCCGAGATCATCGGCATGCAGCCGGAGGCCAACTGGATCACCCGCGCCCCCTCCCTGAAGCGCAAGGCGATCCTCATGGCCAAGGTCCAGGACGAGGCCGGCCACGGCCTGTACCTGTACTCCGCCGCCGAGACCCTCGGCACCCCGCGGGACGAGCTGAACGAGCAGCTGCTCTCCGGCCGCGCGAAGTACTCCTCGATCTTCAACTACCCGGCCCGCACCTGGGCGGACATGGGCGCGATCGGCTGGCTCGTCGACGGCGCCGCGATCTGCAACCAGGTGCCGCTGTGCCGCGCCTCCTACGGCCCGTACGGCCGCGCGATGGTGCGCATCTGCAAGGAGGAGTCGTTCCACCAGCGCCAGGGCTGGGAGATCCTCTACGAGCTCTCGCACGGCACCCCGGAGCAGAAGCAGATGGCCCAGGACGCCGTGAACCGCTTCTACGGCCCGGCCCTGCAGATGTTCGGCCCGCCGGACGAGGACTCCCCCAACTCCCGCCAGTCCATGGCGTGGAAGGTCAAGCGCTTCTCCAACGACGACCTGCGCCAGCGCTTCGTGGACATGATCGTCCCGCAGGCCGAGGCCCTCGGCCTCACCCTGCCGGACCCGGACCTGAAGTGGAACGAGGAGCGCGGCCACTACGACTTCGGCGAGCTGGACTGGGACGAGTTCATGTCCGTGATCAAGGGCGACGGCCCCATGAACACCCAGCGCATGGCCCGCCGCATCCAGGCCCACGAGGACGGCGCCTGGGTCCGCGAGGCCGCCGCCGCCTACGCCCGCCGCCAGGCCGAGCAGAACGCGCCGGCCGAGACCCACCTGATCGGAGCCTGACCCATGAGCGAGACCACCGCCGCCTCCCACGCCTGGCCCCTGTGGGAGGTCTTCGTCCGCGCCAACCGCGGCCTCTCCCACGTGCACGCCGGCTCGCTGCACGCCCCGGACGCCACCCTGGCGCTGCGCAACGCGCGTGACCTGTACACCCGCCGCAACGAGGGCACCTCCGTGTGGGTCGTCCCGGCCGAGGCCATCGCGGCCTCCGACCCGGACTCCAAGGGCGGCTTCTTCGAGTCCGCGCAGGGCAAGTCCTACCGTCACGCCACCTACTACCAGCAGTCCGAGGGGGTGCCGCACCTGTGAGCTTCGCGACCAACGACTCCGCCACGAGGCACTCCGCCGGCGTGGCCATCACCGCCGAGGAGATCGCGGCCGGCGAGCAGAAGGCGAGCGACGACGTCGCCCGCTACGCCCTCGCCCTCGGTGACGACGCCCTGATGCTCGGCCAGCGCCTGTCCTGGTGGATCTCGCGCGCCCCGGAGCTCGAGGAGGACATCGCCCTGGGCAACATCGCCCTGGACCTCGTGGGCCACGCCCGCTTCCTCCTCTCCTACGCCGGCACCGCGTGGGGCAAGACCGAGGACGAGCTCGCGTACTTCCGCGACGAGGAGGAGTTCCGCTCCGTCCGCCTCGTGGAGGCCGAGAACGGCGACTTCGCCAAGACGATCGCCCGCCAGCTGTACTACTCGTTCTACTCGTACGAGCTGTACACCCGCCTGCGCGAGTCGGCCGACCCCACGCTCGCCGCCATCGCGGACAAGGCCCTCAAGGAGGTCCTGTACCACCAGGACCACGCCGCCCTGTGGCTGCAGCGCCTGGGCCTGGGCACCGAGGAGTCGAAGCGCCGCATGCAGCGCGGCCTGGACGAGCTGTGGCCCTACGTGGCCGAGCTCTTCCACGACGACGACGTCGTCCGCGCCCTCGCCGAGCAGGGCGTCGCCGTGCTGCCGTCCTCGCTCGAGGAGCCGACGATGACCCGCATCCGCGCGGCCATCGAGGAGGCCGGCCTGACCGTCCCGACGACGGGCACCGCCCGCGGCGGCGACCGTTCCGGTGCCATGAGCGAGTACCGCGGGTACATCCTCGCGGAGATGCAGTCCCTGGCGCGCCGTCACCCGGGAGCGACCTGGTGACCACCGCCAGCGAGCTGCGCCCCGCCGATCCCGCCGACGCGCGGGTCTGGGATGCGGCCTCCACCGTGCACGACCCGGAGATCCCCGTGCTGTCCATCGCGGACCTCGGGATCCTCCGGGAGGCACGGGCCGATGGCGAGAGGGCCGTCGTCGTCATCACGCCCACCTATTCCGGCTGTCCCGCCATGGACACCATCACCACGGACGTCAGCCGCGCGCTCGAGCGCGCCGGGTTCCCCGACGCCGAGGTGCGCCTGGTGCTCCAGCCGGCGTGGACCACGGACTGGATGACGGACGAGGGCAAGGCCAAGCTCAACGAGTACGGCATCGCCCCGCCCGTCGCGCGCACCACGGACGGCCCGGTCAGGATCGGCATGGCCGTGAAGTGCCCGCGCTGCCACTCCCTGAACACCCGCGAGATCACCCGCTTCGGCTCCACCTCCTGCAAGGCCCTCTACACCTGCCGGGAGTGCCTCGAGCCCTTCGACTACTTCAAGGTGCACTGATGACCGAGACCACCGACGTCCCCACCACCGGCAAGCGCCGCGCCACGTTCAACACCCTCGAGGTGTCCGAGCTGCGCCGCCTGACCGACGACTCCGTGGAGATCACCTTCGCGGTGCCCGAGGAGCTCGCCGACGACTACGACTACGTGCCGGGCCAGTACGTGGCCCTGCGCAAGGAGCTCGACGGCGCCGAGGTGCGCCGCTCCTACTCGATCTGCGCCGTCCCGAAGCGCGGCGAGATCCGCGTGGCCGTGAAGAAGGACATCGGCGGCAAGTTCTCCACGTGGGCCAACGAGAGCCTCGAGGTCGGCGAGAAGATCGACGTGATGAACCCGCAGGGCGCGTTCACGTCCCGCACGCACGTCACCTCTCTCAACGACGCCCAGAAGGTGGCGGCGGAGAAGGTCGCGGAGAAGAAGGACACGCACCTGGTGGCGTTCGCGGCCGGCTCGGGCATCACCCCGATCATGGCGATCGCCAAGGCCGTGCTCGCGGCCTCCGAGACCTCGCGCTTCGACCTGGTCTACGCGAACCGCTCCGCCATGGACGTGATGTTCGCCGAGGAGATCGGCGACCTCAAGGACAAGTACCCGGCCCGGTTCACGGTGCACCACGTGCTCTCCCGCGAGCAGCGCGTGTCCCCGCTGCTCTCCGGCCGCATCGACGAGGACAAGCTCACCACCCTCCTGGACCGCGTGATCGACGTGGAGGGCACCGACGAGTGGTTCCTCTGCGGCCCGTTCGAGCTCGTGCAGCTCACGCGTGAGACGCTCGCCGCCCGCGGCGTGTCCGAGGACGACGTGCGCTTCGAGCTGTTCACCACCGGCCGTCCGGAGAACCCGCAGGGCCACTCCGGACGTGTCGTCGAGGTGGACCCGAAGGGCGACAACGTGACCATCGAGTTCAACCTCGACGGCCTCACCGCCAAGGTCGAGTCCCCCAAGTCCGCCCACGAGACCGTCCTCAACGCGGCGCTGCGCGTCCGCTCGGACGTGCCCTTCGCGTGCGCCGGCGGCGTGTGCGGCACCTGCCGCGCCAAGGTCGTCGACGGCGCGTACGAGATGGACGAGAACTATGCGCTCGAGAAGGACGAGGTGGAGAAGGGCTACGTGCTCACGTGCCAGACCCGCCCGACCTCCGACTCGATCACGCTGGACTTCGACGCCTGAGCGCCCGCCCACGAGACCGAAGGAGCCCCCGATGATCGAGATCACCGTCGAGAACGGCGTCGCCGAGATCGTGCTGGACGCCCCCCAGAGGATGAACGCCCTGGACGAGGCCGCGCTGGCCGAACTCCAGGCCGCCTACGAGCGGGCCGCCGCCGGCGTCGAGTCCGGCGAGGTCCGGGCCGTGCTGCTGCGCGGCGAGGGCCGCGGCTTCTGCGCGGGCCGCGACATCTCCGCCGTGGTCCCGGCCGAGGACGACGCCACCGCCTACCTGCGGGACAGGGTCACCCCGGTGCTGCGGGCCATGTCCGCGATCCCGGTCCCCACCTTCGCGGCGGTGCAGGGCGCCTGCCTGGGTGTGGGCCTGGGCCTCGCGATCGCCACGGACGTGGTGTACGTGGCCGAGGACGCGAAGATCGGCTCGCCGTTCGCGAACCTCGGGGCCACCCTGGACTCCGGCGGCCACTGGCTGTTCACCGAGCGCCTGGGCGCGCACCGCACCCTGGACCTGATCTACACGGCCGAGCTCCTCTCGGGCGTCGAGGCCGTCCAGGCCGGGCTGTTCTCCCGGGCCCTGCCCGCGGACGAGCTGCTCGAGTTCACCCGTGCGAAGGTCGCCCAGGTGGCCTCCGGCGCGACCCTCGCGTTCCGCGCGTCGAAGGAGCTCGTGGCCCAGGTCCGCGACCGGCGCGTGGGCCTGTGGGAGTCCCTCGACGCGGAGAACATCGCCCAGGGCGAGCTCTGCGGCACCGCCGACTACGCCGAGGGCTTCCATGCCTTCCAGGAGAAGCGGAAGCCGGAGTTCACCGGCCGCGGCTGAGCCGCCGCACCCCGCCACCGACGACGGCGCCGCACCCTTCGCACGAGGGGCGCGGCGCCGTCGTCGTCCCGGCTACGCCGCGTCACATTCCCGTCATCAGCCTGGATCGTGGCGTAAGTCACATGGGATCGTATACGGTGACGGGTGTCACTTCCCGACCGATCGGTCGGGTGCCACACCGTCCCGCCGCCGTCTCACGGTCGGCCGCCGCACCGCATCCCAGGAGCACCCATGAGCCACACCGTCGCATCCCCCGCGGCGACCGCCCCCGCGCGCGATCGCCGCGAGGAGCGCAAGGTCATCGCCGGCACCGTCGTCGGCACCACCATCGAGTGGTACGACTTCTTCATCTTCGCCCAGGCCACCGCACTCGTCTTCGCCGCCCTCTTCTTCCAGCCGATGGGCGAGAGCGGCTCCCAGATCGCCGCGTGGGCCACCCTCGGCATCTCCTTCCTCATCCGCCCGCTCGGCGCGATCGTCGCCGGCCACCTCGGCGACCGCTTCGGCCGCAAGTTCGTCCTTTCCCTCACGCTGATCGGCATGGGCCTGGCCACCACCCTCATCGGCCTGCTGCCCACCTACGCCCAGATCGGTGTGTGGGCCCCGATCCTGCTCGTCGTGCTGCGCCTGCTGCAGGGCCTGTCCGCCGGCGGCGAGTGGGGCGGCGCGGCGCTACTGTCCGTGGAGCACGCCCCCCACGGCAAGCGCGGCCTGTTCGGCTCCGCCCCGCAGATCGGCGTGCCGCTGGGCATGATCCTGGCCACCGGTGTGCTGTTCATCGTGCGCTCCACCATGTCCGAGGAGCAGTTCCTCACCTGGGGCTGGCGCATCCCGTTCCTGATCTCCGTGGTGCTCATCGTCGTCGGCTACCTGATCCGCAAGGCCGTCGAGGAGTCCCCGGTCTTCAAGGAGATGCAGCAGCTCAAGGTGGACGAGTCCGCCCCGCTGGGCGAGCTCTTCCGGCACCACACCAAGGAGGTCATCCTCGCCGCCGTGATCTTCGCCGCGAACAATGGCGTCGGCTACCTGCTCATCGCGTGGTTCTCGAAGTACGGCGGTCCGAAGGGCCTGGGCATGACCTCCTCCGAGGTGCTCATCGCGAGCCTCGTCGGCGGCGTCGGCTGGTTCATCTTCACCCTGCTCGGCGGCTGGGTCTCGGACAAGATCGGCCGCAAGCTGACCTTCGTCCTCGGCTACGGGTTCCTGATCGTCTGGGCCTTCCCGCTGTTCGGGCTGCTGAACACCGCGTCTCTGCCGCTGTTCTCGCTGGGCCTGTTCGTCCTGACCCTCGGCCTGGGTCCGTCCTACGGTCCGCAGTCGGCGATGTACGCCGAGATGTTCCCGGCCCGCGTCCGCTTCTCCGGCGTCTCCATCGGCTACGCGCTCGGCACCATCATCGGCGGCGCCTTCGCCCCGCTGCTCGCCGACCAGCTCGTGAAGACCGGCTGGGAGAACGTGGCCTGGTACATCATCGTGATCTCCGCGATCTCGCTCATCGCCGTCCTGTTCGTCCCCAAGGGCATCCAGGACCGCGAGCTGCACGACGAGCAGGTCGTCGCCACCCGCTCCCACCCGGTGGTCCCGGCCTGATCCGGGCCGCCTGACGGGCTTCGCCCGTCCCCACCCCACGACGACGGCGCGCCCTCCTCCGGAAGGGCGCGCCGTCGTCGTGCGGTGCGCGGGCCGGACCGGGCCGGCGCCGAGGCCCGCAGACACGCCGCCACGTCGGGGACGAAACGGCGCGTCTGCGGGCCTCCGTGCGGGGTGCGCCGGGTCAGACGCTGATCGACGTGGCCTCGGCGCGGCCGCCCGGCCCCGTCTCCGCCCCGTCACACCCCGCCCCCGCAGTTGACCCCCGTCACACCGGCCCGGGATACTGAACCTGAACGCACGGTCGGTAATTCGCCGCGCCCGCCTCGTCGTCGGTCACTCAAGGAGTCTCCATGTCCGCACAGTCCCAGGCCCTGCTCGTCGGCGGTCGCCGCACGCCCGTCGGCAAGTACGGCGGCGCCCTCTCCTCCGTCCGCCCCGACGACCTCGCCGCCCTGACCATCAAGGCCGTGATCGAGGACGCCGGCATCGACCCGTCGGTCGTGGACGACGTCATCCTCGGCAACGCCAACGGCGCCGGCGAGGAGAACCGCAACGTCGCCCGCATGGCCTGGCTGCTGGCCGGCTTCCCGGACACCGTCCCGGGCATCACCGTGAACCGCCTCTGCGCCTCGGGCATGTCCGCGATCGGCATCGCCACCGCGATGGTGCGCTCCGGGATGGCCGACGTCGTCGTGGCCGGAGGCGTGGAGTCGATGTCCCGCGCCCCCTGGGTGATGGAGAAGCCGACGACGGCGTTCGCCAAGCCCGGCGCGGCCTTCGACACCGCGATCGGCTGGCGCTTCGTGAACCCGCGCTTCGCGGACGGCGAGTTCGGGGAGAAGTTCACCTTCTCCATGCCGGAGACCGCCGAGGAGGTCGGCGAGGTGGACGGCATCACCCGCGAGAACGCCGACGCCTTCGCCGCCCGCTCGCACGAGCGTGCGCTGGCCGCCATCGAGGCCGGCCGCTTCGCGGACGAGATCGTGCCCGTCGTCGTCACGGGCCGCAAGGGCGCCGAGACGATCGTGGACACGGACGAGGGCCCCCGTCCCGGCTCCACCCCCGAGGTGCTCGCCGGCCTGCGCCCGATCATCAAGAAGGACGGCGTGGTCACCGCCGGCAACTCCTCCTCCCTCAACGACGGCGCCTCGGCGATCCTCGTCGTCTCCGAGCGGGCCGCGCAGAAGTACGGCCTGACCCCGCGCGCCCGCGTCGTGGAGTTCACCTCGGCGGGCCTGGCCCCCGAGATCATGGGCCTGGGCCCCGTCCCGGCCACCGAGAAGGCCCTCGCGCGCTCCGGCTGGTCCGTGGCGGACCTGGGCGCCGTCGAGCTCAACGAGGCCTTCGCCACCCAGTCCCTGGCCTCGATGCGGCGCCTCGGCCTGGACCCGGAGACCGTCAACGCCGACGGCGGCGCGATCGCCCTGGGCCATCCGCTGGGCTCCTCGGGGTCGCGTCTCGTGGTCACGCTGCTCGGTCGGATGGAGCGTGAGGGCGCGGACAGGGGCCTGGCCACGATGTGCGTGGGCGTGGGCCAGGGCTCCGCGATGCTCGTCGAGAGGGTCTGAGCAGATGACCGGCTTCAGCCACTTCACGGCACTGCGCGTCGAGGAGCGCGAGGACCGCGTCCACGCGCGCATGGACCGCCCGGGCGTGCGCAACGCGATCGACCAGACCATGGTCGACGAGTTCCACGAGCTCTGCACCCACCTCGAACGCGAGCCGAAGATCCTGATCATCTCGGGCACGCAGGTGGAGTCGACGCGCGAGCCGGGGACGTTCTCCGGCATCTTCGCCTCCGGCGCGGACATCGGACAGCTGCGCGAGCGCCGCCGCGACGACGCCCTGCGCGGCGTGAACTCGCAGGTCTTCGACCGCATCCACCGGCTGCCCATGCCCGTGATCGCGGCGATCGACGGCTTCGCCCTGGGCGGCGGCGCGGAACTGGCCTACGCGGCCGACTTCCGCATCGCCACCCCGGCGCTGAAGATGGGCCAGCCCGAGACGAGCCTGGGGATCACCGCCGCTGCGGGCGCCCAGTGGCGGCTCAAGGAGCTGGTGGGTGAGCCGGTGGCCCTCGAGCTGCTGCTCGCCGGACGGATCCTGGACGCGCAGGAGGCCCTCGAGCTCAAGCTCGTCACCGAGCTGCACGAGCCGGACGCCCTCCTCGACGCCGCCGACGCCCTCGCCGACCGCATCGCGCAGCAGGACCCGCTGGCGGTGCGGCTGTCCAAGCGCGTCTTCCACCTCCCTCGCGAGGCCCACCCCCACGTGGACGAGATCGCGCAGGCCATCCTGTTCGAGTCCGAGGCCAAGTTCGAGCGCATGCAGGCGTTCCTGGACCGCAAGAAGAAGTGAGGACTGACATGACCGATCAGCAGCACACCCCTGATACCGCGCCGTCCTCCGTGCCCGCCGTCGTCGGCGTCCTCGGCGGCGGCCGGATGGGTGGCGGCATCGCCCACGCGTTCCTCGTCTCCGGCTCGTCCGAGGTGGTCGTCGTCGAGCGCGACCCGCAGTCGGCCGAGGCCGCCAAGGGGCGCATCGAGGCCGACCTGGCCGCCTCCCTCGAGCGCGGCAAGATCGACGGCGACCTGGACGAGTGGGCGCAGCGCCTGACCGTCTCCGTGGACCGCGCCGACTTCGCCCGCTGCGACCTCGTGGTCGAGGCCGTGTTCGAGGACATGCAGGTGAAGATCGAGGCGCTCACCGACGTCGAGGCCCACCTGCGCGAGGACGCCTGGCTGGCCAGCAACACCTCCTCCCTGTCCATCGACGAGATCGCCACGCACCTGCAGCACCCCGAGCGCTTCTGCGGCCTGCACTACTTCAACCCGGTGCCCGCCTCGAAGCTCGTGGAGGTCGTGATCGGCGAGCAGACCGGTGCGGAGCTCCAGGCCCTGTCCACCGAGTGGGTCCGCGGGCTCGGCAAGACCCCCGTCGTCGTCAAGAACGCCCCGGGCTTCGCCTCGTCGCGCCTGGGCGTGGCGATCGCGCTCGAGGCCATCCGCATGGTCGAGGAGGGCGTGGCCTCCCCCGAGGACATCGACGCCGCCATGGTGCTCGGCTACAAGTTCCCGGTCGGCCCGCTGGCCCTGACCGACATCGTGGGCCTGGACGTGCGCCTGGGCATCGCGGAGTACCTCGAGTCCCAGCTGGGTGAGCGCTTCGCCCCGCCGCAGCTCATGCGAGACATGGTGGCCCGCGGCGAGCTCGGCCGGAAGTCCGGCAAGGGCTTCTTCGACTACCGCTGAGCCCCCGGGGCGAGCGCTTTCGAACGTGAGATAGGCCCTATCTCCCGTTCGAAAGCGCCCATTCCCCCGATATCACGTTCGAAAGTGCGGGGGCGGGGCGGGCGCGGCTAACGTGGCGGGCATGGACGAGCCCACGCTGCTGCGCACGGCCCTGCCCGTGGCGAACACGCCCGGCCATCACCTGGACCAGCGGCTCTGGCTCCCCCGCACCCGGCGCCCCGTGGACCCCGAGACCTTCGGCCGGGCCTGATGTCGGTCGACCGCCCCTTCCGCTTCACCCACCGCTGGGCCGTCCCCGCGGACGCCCGGTCCGTGCTGGCCCTGCTCGCCGACCCGGCCGGCTACCCACGCTGGTGGCCGGCCGTCCCGCGCGCCCGTCGCCTGGGCCCCGACCGCGCCGCCGTCCGGCTGCGGGGGTTCGTGCCGGTGCGTCTGACGATGGAGCGTCTCATCGACGACCGTGCCCGCGGCCTTCTGGTCGCGCGCCTGAGCGGGGACCTGACGGGCACCGTGCGGGTCACCGTCCACGACGACGGCGCCCCGGCCGGACACGCGCCGCGCTGCGTCGTGGCGTGGGAGCAGGAGGTGGTGCTGACCTCGCCGTGGATGCGCGCTGTGTCCCACGTGCCGGGCGCCCGCACCGCGATGGGCCTCAGCCACGCGGCCGCGATGCGCTCCGCGCGTCGAGCGCTCGGGGCGAAGGCCGTGCCGACCGCTGATCCCGCTCGAAGGGCTCGTCCATGACGGCCCGGCGCCCCAGGCCGGCTCAGAGCTCGGCCTGCGCCTCGTTCCACTCGCGGGACAGCGGCGGGCGGGAGAGGCCGTCGAGGAGGCCGTCGGCGGGGTCGATGCCGAGCTCCACGATCCTGTTGTCCGCGTCCACGTGGACGACCTTGGGCTGGAAGTGGCGGGCCTCGTCGTCGTCCATCTGCCCGTAGGCGATGAGGATGACGATGTCCCCCGGATGCACCAGGTGGGCGGCGGCGCCGTTGATGCCGAGCACGCCGGAGCCCCGCTCGCCCGCGATGGTGTAGGTCTCCAGTCGCGCGCCGTTGGTGACGTCCACGATGGACACGAGCTCGCCGGGGAGGATGTCCGCGGCGTCCAGCAGGTCCTGGTCCACGGTCACGGAGCCCACGTAGTGCAGGTCCGCCTGGGTCACGGTGGCCCGGTGGATCTTGGCGTGGAACATGGTGCGCAGCATGCGGCAGAACTCTCCGGATGAGGGGGTGGGTCGGGTCCGAGAGGACCGGTGCTCGATTCTACGCCGGTCCGGAGACGAGGGGCAGGGGCCGACGCCGGCCCGAGGCTCCCGCCCCTCTCGCCGAGGCCCGCAGACACGCCGTTACCGCCAGGCCGTAGCGGCGCGTCTGCGGGCCTCGACAGGTCAGATCCACGACGGCGGCACTCGGCCCGGCATCGTCCGCGCGGCCACCAGGCCCCGCAGCTGCCGCACGAAGAGCTCCCAGTGCCCCGGCAGGAACACGTCGGCGGTCACCCGGATCACCTCCCACCCCTCCGCGCGCAGGGCCGCGTCCCGCTCGCGGTCCTCACGCCACTGCCGGCGATCCGTGCGGTGCTGATCGCCGTCGTACTCGACGGCCACCTTGGCCTCCGCCCACACCAGATCGACGCGGAGCCGCTGTCCCGTGGCGAGGCGGATGCACGGGTTCACCGCGGGCTCGGGGACGCCGTCCAGGACGAGCCGCACCCGCAGCCGGCTCTCCTGCGGCGAGTCGGCCCCGGGGCGCACGAGCTCTAGCGCCTCCCGGGCCGCACGGATCCCGCGCAGCCGTCCGCGTTCCTCGACGGCGGCGCGCAGCTCGGCCATGTCCGTCACCCCGGGCGGCAGCCGACGGCGGCGGGCCTCCGTCGGGGCGGTCCGCACCATGCTGTCCCCCAGCGCGACGAGATGGTCGAGCGGCCCGGCCTGCGCGGCGAGGTCCACGAAGATCCACCCCGGTGCGGTCACGCGCACCCCGTCCACGATCCGCACCGGTGCGTCGGCGCGGAGGCGGTGTGAGCGGACCCCGGCCCGGCTCGACGCGGTGCCGTGGCCGCGCGGGGTCGCGACGTGCACGGACCGGTCGGCGGCGAGCGGCCCGGTCAGCCACAGGCCGAGCACCCTGGCGGCCGTGACGTGGCTGAACACGCCCTCGGGGTGCAGATCCTGCAGTGCCCGCAGATGGTCCATGGGGTCCGGTTCGACGCCGCGCAGGCCCCAGAGCCCCCAGCCGAGGGAGACCACGTCCCCGCGCCGCAGCCGGGCCGCGCTCACCCCCGTCTCGCGCGCGGCCGGGGTCGAGAACACGGTCGGAGCGCGGAGGAGGCCGTCCAGTCCGCAGCGCATCGGAGGCAGGGGCGCGGGCGAGCGGGGCATGGGCCGAGCGTGCCCGATCCGGGCGGGCCGCCGTCGTCGTCCGCCGGGATCTGTGGACGACGCCCCGCCGAGGCCCGCAGACACGCCGCTACGTCCTGGCGGTAGCGGCGTGTCTGCGGGCCCGGGCGCCACGGCTTGCGCCGCCAGGCCCTCTCCACGACGACGTCACCCGCCCGGCTCCCCCTCCCGCGTGATCCACGTCTCGGCTAGGGTGAGGACCAATAACCGACCGATCGGTCGGGACTCGTCCGTGCCCCCGACACCAGGAGACCTCGTGACCGTCACCGCCCCCTCCCTCCCGGAGATCCTCCCCAGCTACGTCGCCGGCAGCTGGTGGACGCCGTCGCACCCGTCCAAGGTCACCGACGTGACGGACGCGAACACCGGCGCGCGCCTCACCGGCGTCTCCACCGACGGCCTCGACACGGCCGCCGCCATCGAGCACGCGCGCACCGTCGGCCAGCAGGCCCTGGGCGAGCTGACCATCCACGAGCGCGCCCTCAAGCTCAAGGAGCTCGCGCTCTACCTGAACTCCCGCGTCCAGGAGCTCTACGACGTCTCCTTCGCCACCGGCGCCACGCAGCGCGACCACGCCTTCGACGTCGACGGCGGCATCGGCACCCTCTTCACGTTCTCCGGCAAGGGCCGCCGCGAGCTGCCGAACTCCAACGTGATCATTGACGGCGACGTGGAGCCCCTCTCCCGCGACGGCTCCTTCATCGGCGAGCACATCTACCAGCGCATCCCGGGCGTGGCCGTGCAGATCAACGCGTTCAACTTCCCCGTGTGGGGCATGCTGGAGAAGTTCGCCCCGGCCTTCGTCGCGGGCGTTCCCACCGTGGTCAAGCCGGCCACCCCCACCGGCTACGTCACGCAGAAGTGCGTCGAGCTGATGCTCGAGTCCGGCGTGCTGCCCGAGGGCTCGATCCAGCTGATCTCCGGCTCCGCCCGCGACCTGCTGGACCACCTGGACTACCGCGACCACGTCGCGTTCACCGGCTCCGCCGCCACCGCGGCCACGCTGAAGAAGCACCCGAACGTGCAGGAGGGCGGCGTCCGCTTCACCGCGGAGACCGACTCCCTCAACGCTGCCATCCTCGGCCCGGACGCGGACCCGGAGTCCCCCGAGTTCGAGGCGTTCGTGAAGGTCGTCTTCCAGGAGATGACGGTCAAGGCCGGCCAGAAGTGCACCGCCATCCGCCGCGTGATCGTCCCGCAGGGCCGGGTCGAGGCCGTGACCGCCGCCCTCACCGAGCGCCTGGCCGCGAAGGTCGTCCTGGGCGACCCGCGCGTCGAGGGCACCACGATGGGCGCCCTGGCCTCGAAGGAGCAGCAGGGCGAGGTCCGCGGCGCGGTGCAGCGCCTGGTCGACGCCGGCGGTCAGGTCCGCCTCGGCGGCCCCGAGGGCTCGACCGGCGACGCCGACGCCGAGTCCGGCGCGTTCTTCGCCCCCACGGTGCTCACCTTCGAGGACGCGCGCACCCCCGAGGTGCACAGCGTCGAGGCGTTCGGCCCGGTCACCTCGGTGATCGGCTACACGGACGTGGCCGACGCCGTGGCCCTGGCCGCCCTGGGGTCGGGTTCGCTCGTGGCCACGGTCGCCACGAACGACGGTGAGACCGCCCGCGCGTTCGCCGCCGGGATCGGCGCCCACCACGGCCGCGTGCACGTCCTGAACCGCCAGACCGCCACGACCACCACCGGTCACGGCGCCCCCGTGCCGGTGCTGATCCACGGCGGCCCCGGCCGCGCCGGCGGCGGCGAGGAGCTCGGCGGGGTCCGCGCCGTGAAGCACTACATGCAGCGCACGGCGATCCAGGGCTCCCCGGACATGCTCACGGCCATCACCGGCGTGTGGCATCAGGGCGCCGCGGCCCACACGGTGACGCGCGAGGACGTGGAGGCCGGCACGGCCGTGCACCCGTTCTACAAGTCCCTGGCCGAGCTGACGGTGGGCGACCAGTTCGCCTCCGGCCTGCGCACCGTCACCCTGGAGGACATCACCGCCTTCGCGGAGGAGACCGGGGACAGGTTCTACGCCCACACGGACGAGGAGGCCGCCATGGCCAACCCGTTCTTCCCGCGCCGGGTGGCCCACGGCTACCTGCTGGTCTCCTGGGCCGCGGGGCTGTTCGTGGCCCCGGATCCGGGCCCGGTGCTGGCCAACTACGGCCTGGAGAACCTGCGCTTCATCACGCCGGTGACCTACGACGACGCCATCCGCGTGACCCTGACGGCCAAGCGCATCACCCCGCGCGTGAGCGACGAGTACGGCGAGGTGGCCTGGGACTGCCGGATCCACAACCAGAAGGACGAGCTCTGCGCCCAGTACGACGTGCTGACGCTCGTGGCCAAGACCTGGCCGATGGCCCCGTCCGAGACCTCCCAGGGCTGAGCCCCCCTGCTTCGACGGGCCGTCCCGTGCGCCCGCTGCGCGCCGGGCGGCCCGTCGTCGTCCCCGGGAACAAGGAGCGTGCCCGGGACGTTCACCTGTACGTCCCATTCGGACCGCGAGAGAAGAAGGTCGACACACATGTCCGAGTTCACCCGTTTCGAGCAGGTCACCGTGCTGGGCACCGGTGTGCTGGGTTCGCAGATCATCATGCAGGCGGCGTACCACGGCAAGAAGGTGATGGCCTACGACGCCGTCCCCGCCGCCCTCGAGGGGATCGAGCGCCGCTGGGCGTGGATCCGCCAGGGCTATGAGGCAGACCTCGGGGAGGGCTACGACCCGCAGCGCTTCGACGAGGCCATCGCCCGCATCACGCCGACCTCGGACCTCGGCGAGGCCCTGGCGGATGCGGACATCGTGGTCGAGGCCGTCCCGGAGAACCTGGAGCTCAAGCGCAAGGTGTGGGCCCAGGTGGGCGAGCTCGCCCCCGCCACGACCCTGTTCGCCACGAACACCTCCTCCCTGCTGCCCTCGGACTTCGCCGACGCCAGCGGCCATCCGGAGCGCTTCCTGGCCCTGCACTACGCCAACCGCATCTGGGCGCAGAACACCGCCGAGGTCATGGGTACCGCCGCGACCTCGCCGGAGGCCGTCGCGGGAGCCCTGCAGTTCGCCGAGGAGACCGGCATGGTCCCCGTGCACGTGCGCAAGGAGATCCCGGGCTACTTCCTCAACTCCCTGCTCATCCCGTGGCTGCAGGCCGGCTCCAAGCTGTACATGCACGGCGTGGGCAACCCGGCGGACATCGACCGCACCTGGCGCGTGGCCACCGGCAACGAGCGCGGCCCGTTCCAGACCTATGACATCGTGGGCTTCCACGTGGCCGCCAACGTCTCCCGCAACACGGGCGTCGACTGGCAGCTCGGCTTCGCTGAGCTGCTAGAGAAGAGCATCGCCGAGGGCCACAGCGGCGTGGCCGACGGCCAGGGGTTCTACCGCTACGGGCCGGACGGGGAGAACCTCGGCCCGGTGGAGGACTGGAACCTGGGCGACAAGGACACCCCGCTCGGCTGACCTCCTCCGCTGACGGATCAGGGGCCGTCCGGTGCGCACCACGCATCGGGCGGCCCCGACGCATGCCCCCGCCACTTCCTTGTGGCATCCGTCACAACCCGCGTAGAGTCGGGCCATGACGACCCCCCGATTCCCCCTGCTCGGCGCCCTCGCCGTGGGCGCACTCGCCCTCGCCGGGTGCGCGGGCGGCGGCGCAGAGCCCTCCTCCCCCGCCCCGTCGTCGGCGTCGTCCACGACGACAGCGGCCTCGCCAGCGTCCACGTCACCCGCGGCCAGCGCCTCCACGGCCCCCACGTCACCCGCGGCCAGCGCCTCCACGGCGAGCACGGGCGGCGCCTCCGCCTCGGGCAGCCTGTCCCTCGAGATGCCCCCCGCGCTGGACGGGCAGCGGACCCTGGCCGTGCAGGCCGCCGTGCAGCGGGCCGCGGGGCCGAGGTCCGAGGTGGGGCTGAGCGCCGCCTCGCCGCTGGAGCGGCAGACGGAGCTGCGCCAGCGGGCCGCCGGCCTGGAGCAGACGGTCGACGCCGGCGCGAGCCCGGCTTCCACCCGCAGCGCGGAACAGCAGGCCTGCCTGGACGCCACACGCTCCGACCTGGAGCGGGACGCCGAGGCCGGGGCGGCGGACCTGGGGCTCACGGCCCAGCCAAAGACGGCCGCCACCACCGGCGGCGGGCCCACCACGACGCCGGCGCCCTCCTTCACGGCGTCCCCCGACGCCGAGGTCACTCCGCTCGGCGTGCGCGTCACCGTGTACCCCACGGAGGAGGCCGCCCGCGCCGCCCTGGAGGACGCCCGAGCGGCGGCGCAGGCCTGCACCGGGGTGGACCTGGCCGGGCTCGGCGTGGAGAGGGTGACGCGGACCGAGCACGAGGGCGGCACCGGGTACACGGCGCTCCCGGCCCCCGGAGGGTCCGTCTACTCGCATCTGACGGCCGTGCAGGACGGCGCCCGCACCGTGGCCGTGGCCCAGGCCGACGCGGACGGCGGGGTGCCCGCGGACGCCGAGGACCGTGCGGCCTCGATCGTGGCCGACGTGCTCGCCGCGCTCGACGGCGAGGGCTGAGGACAGCGGGCCCTCAGCCCCGCAGACCCCCGAGCACCACGCCCGTGACGGCGTCGATCATCTGGCCCGGTCCCTCCTGGCCGGGGACGCCGCGATCCGGCCGGTACCAGTCGACGATCGAGTTGATCATCCCGAGCGCCAGACGGGCGAGGTTGCGCGGGGTCACGTCGGAGCGCACCGCACCCGCGGCCTGGGCGGCCTCGAGCAGGTCACCGAAGCGCCGGGTGATCTCACGACGACGCTCGACGGCGGCCACCTCGACCGCCGAGTTCCCGCGCAGGCGCAGCAGCAGGGTCACCTCGGGCTGCTTCTCCGCCAGCACCCCGAGCGTGCCGCGGATGGCCGCCTCGACCTGCGCGCCGGCGTCGGCCCCGCTGGCCACCACATCGTCCAGGCACGCCTCGAGGGCGTCGAGCGCCTCCGTCACCGCGTGGTCGAGGATCGCCTCCTTGGACTCCACGTGGTGGTAGATCGCGGACTTGGAGATGCCCAGGTGGGCGGCGAGCATGCCCATGGACGTCGCCTCGTAGCCGTGCCGGTTGAAGAGCTCGACGCACTCGGCCAGCAGCGTCTGCCGGTCATAGCCGGGCCGGCCGCGGCGCGGGGTGGGGCTGCTCTGGGGCACGGGGCTCCTTCGGGGGCGGGCGGACGCCGACGACGACGACGGTGCACCGGTCCACTCTACCGGGCACGCCGGCGTCGGGTTCGGCCGCGGGGACGGGATCAGGCCTGGTCGCGCAGGTCGTAGATGCGCTTGAGCTTGCCGGAGGAGCGGGCGAGGGTCTCCGGCTCCACCACGTTGATCACGCACGAGGAGCCGATCTTCGTCTTGATCTCCATGCGCAGGTGCGCGGCGCAGGCCTGGGCCTCCTCGAGGGTCGCATGATCGCGGCGCTCGATGTTCACGGCCATCTGGTCCATGCGGTCCGGGCGGGTGATCTCGAGGGTGAAGTGCGGCGACAGGGCCGGCTCCTTGAGGGCCAGCTCCTCGATCTGCGACGGGAACAGGTTCACACCGCGCAGGATGATCATGTCGTCCGAGCGGCCGGTGATGCGGCCCATGCGGCGGTGGCCCGGGTGCGTGGTGCCCGGCAGCAGGCGGGTGAGGTCGTGGGTGCGGTACCGGATGATCGGCAGCGCCTGCTTGGTGAGCGAGGTGAAGACGAGCTCGCCGTGGCGGCCGGTCTCGAGGACCTCGTCCGTGAGCGGGTCGATGATCTCGGGGCGGAAGTGGTCCTCCCAGATGTGGGAGCCGTCCTTGGTGGCCGCGGACTCGCCGGCCACGCCCGGGCCCATGACCTCGGAGAGGCCGTAGATGTCCAGGGCGTCGAGGTCGAAGGTCTGCTCGATCTCGCGGCGCATCTCCTCGGTCCACGGCTCGGCGCCGAGGATCGCGACCTCGAGGGAGGACTCGCGGGGGTCCAGGCCGAGCTTCTTGAAGCCGTCCGCGATGGTCAGCAGGTAGGTGGGCGTGGAGAGGATGGCGCGCGGCTGGAAGTCGGTGATCAGCTGCACCTGCTTCTCCGTCTGCCCGCCGGACATCGGGATCACGGCCGCCCCGATGCGCTCGGCGCCGTAGTGGGCGCCGAGGCCGCCGGTGAACAGGCCGTAGCCGTACGCGTTGTGCACGCGGTCACCGGGGCGGATGCCGCCGGTGCGGAAGCAGCGGGCGACGAGGGTGGCCCACGTGGCCAGGTCGTCGTCGGTGTAGCCGACCACGGTGGGCTGGCCGGTGGTGCCGGAGGAGGCGTGGATGCGACGCAGCTCGGGGCCCGTGGCGGCGAAGGCGCCGAACGGGTAGCTCTTCCGCAGGAACTCCTTGTCCGTGTACGGGAACTTGGCGAGGTCCCCGAGCTCCGTGAAGTCCGAGGGGTGGACGCCGTGCGCGTCGAAGTGCTCCCGATACGCGGGCACGTTCTCGTAGGCGTGGTGCAGGGTCCAGCGGAGGCGTTCGAACTGGAGCGCCTCGATCTGGTCCCGGCTCATCGTCTCCTCGGGGTCCGGGGCCCCGCGGTCGGCGGGGGCGGGCAGGGGTGCCGGCGTGTACGGGTTGGGGATCGAGGCCTCGAGCATGGCGTTCTCCTGGGGATGCGGGGTCGGGCGGCGGTCGACGACGGCGGCGCACCGGCGGGTGCGTCCGCCGGTCAGCGTCCGGGGGCGGGGATGGTGCGGGAGCGGCCGCGGAAGGCGGCCACCGGGGTGCCGTCGTCGGTGGTGACGGTGATGTCATAGACGGCCGAGCGGCCGGCGGCGGCGACCAGGCGGCCCTCCGCGACGAGGGTCTGCCCGGCGCGGGTGGCCGCGAGGAAGTTGACGTCCACGCCGGAGGCCACGGTGAGGGTGGAGCCGTCCGAGGCGGGGTCGTTGCAGGTCAGCGCGAAGCACGTGTCCGCGAACGCGAAGACGGCGCCGCCGTGGGCCAGGCCGAAGCCGTTGTGCTGGTCCTCGGTGAGCGTCATCCGGATGCGCGCGTGGTCCTTCTCGGCGGCCTCCAGGGTGACGCCGAGCCACCGTGCCACGCGGTCCTCCGCGAGCATGGGGTGGTGGGCGGTCTCGGTCATGGGCGGGCCTCCCTGCCGGCAGGGGCGCGCCGGCGCGGCGGCGCAGAGAATTACTGAACGATCATTAGGTAACTCCCTGGATGTGACCCACGTCAAGTCCGGCCCGGTGTGTGACGCGCGCCGGCCCCACCCTGCCGCCGCCGGGGCGAGGCGCGCCGGGACCGTGTGCGCGGGCCCTGCCCATCGTGTCCGCGGCTCCTGTCTAGGGTGACGGCATGGTGACCTTCGCGCCGGACCGCGCCTCCTTCATGCTCAGCCCCTCGGACATCACCGCCGCCGCGACGTGCACCTACGGGTGGCTGCGGGGGACGGTGGACCCCGCGCTCGGGCGCGCCCCGCGGATCGGCGTGGCGGATGCGTTCCTCGAGCGGGTCTCCCGCCTCGGGGACGAGCACGAGTCCCGCGTGCTCGCGCGACTCGAGGCGGAGCACGGCGCGGACCAGGTGGTCCGGCTCGCCCGCCCGGAGCGCTACACGCCCGAGGGCGTGCGGGCCGCCCAAGAGCGCACCGCGGCGGCGTTGGCCGCGCGTCCCGCCGTCGTGTTCCAGGGGATGCTGCACGACGGCGCGTTCGGCGGCCTGGCCGACTTCCTCGTGCTCCGCACGGACGAGGAGCACCCCGAGGGCGCGTACGAGGTGGTGGACACGAAGCTGGCCCGGCATGCGCGGGTGACGGCGCTGCTGCAGATCGCCGCGTACGCGGACCTGCTGGACGGCATGGACGTGCCGCGGGCGCGGCAGGGCAGCCTGTGGCTCGGGGACGGTTCCCGGCACGTCGCGGACCTGGACGAGGTGATCCCGGTGTACCGGCACCAGCGCGCCCGGCTGGAGGCGCTGCTGCAGGATCACGTGGCCGCCGGGGAGCCCACTCGCTGGGGCGACGACCGCCTGAGCGTCTGCGGCGCATGCGAGGCGTGCGAGGAGGCCGTCGCCGAGCACCGGGACGTGCTGCTCACGGCGGGGGCCACGCGGTTGCAGCGCACCCGGCTGCGCGAGGCCGGCATC
The DNA here is from genome assembly GCF_001595485.1 of Micrococcus sp. CH7. Taxonomy (NCBI): domain Bacteria; kingdom Bacillati; phylum Actinomycetota; class Actinomycetes; order Micrococcales; family Micrococcaceae; genus Micrococcus; species Micrococcus sp. CH7. Next base: position 40,139 of record NZ_LOSQ01000044.1, on the reverse strand, counting down.
ACGACCATCGAGCAGCTCGCGGTGTCCGTCGCACCGCCGGAGGGCATGGCCCGCCGCACGTGGGAGGCGCTGCGGGAACAGGCGGCGATCCAGCTGGAGCCGGCCGGGGCGGACGGGCTGCCGCCGCATCGGATCGTGGACCCGCGCGCCGTGGCGGGGCTGCCCGCGCCGGACGCCGGAGACGTCTTCTTCGACTTCGAGGGGGACCCGCTGTGGGTCTCCGCGGACGGGAGCATGGAGGGCCTCGAGTACCTGTGGGGCTGGGTCGAGGCGCCGGGTGGGGACACCGCGCGCACCGCCTCGGCCGACTTCCGGTTCACGGGTCTGTGGGCGGACACCCGTGCCGCCGAGCGGGCGGCGCTCGAGCAGTTCGTGGCGTTCGTGGAGGCGCGACGCGCGGCCCACCCGGGGATGCGGATCTACCACTACGCCGCGTACGAGGTCACCGCGCTGAAACGCCTGACCGTGCGCCACGGTGTGGGCGAGCGCGAGCTGGACGACTGGCTGCGCGCGGGGCTGTTCGTGGACCTCTACTCCACGGTCCGCGCCGCCCTGCGGGCCGGTGTGCCGAGCTACTCCATCAAGAAGCTGGAGCCCCTCTACATGGGGGCGGAGCACCGGGCGGAGGACGGCGTCACGACGGCGGCGGACAGCGTCACCGAGTACCACCGGTACGTCGCCGCGCTGGAGGCCGGAGACACCGAGGTCGCGCGGGCGATCCGCGCCGACATCGAGGACTACAACCGGTACGACTGCGTCTCCACGGCGCGGCTGCGGGACTGGCTGCTGGAGCAGGTGGGGCGCACCGCCGAGCACGGCGCCACGGCACCCCGGCCCGACGACGATGAGCACCTCGTCGAGCCCGCCCCCGCCTTGGAGGGCGAGGACGCGCGCCTGGAGGCGGACCTCCTGGGCCTCCTGCCCACCGCGGACGACGCGGACGCCGTCCTGGACGACGAGCAGCGCGGCGTGGCCCTGCTCGCCGCCGGGCTGGGCTTCTACCAGCGCGAGGACAAACCCGCGTGGTGGGCCTTCTTCGACCGCGGCATCTCCCCGCCGGATGAGTGGCAGGACGCCCGCGCCAACGTCGTGGCGGACCGCGTGGACGTGGCCGAGGACTGGCACCGACCCAAGGGCGCTCGGACCTTCCAGCGGGTGCTGCGGATGACCGGCACCCTGGAGCCGGGGAGCTCGCTGCAGCCCGGAGCCGAGGCCATCACGGTGTACGAGGACGTCCCGGCGGACCGCCGCGACCTCCTCCAACCCAACGCGGTGCGCTGGGTCGGTGCCAAGGCCGTCGTGGAGGACGTCGAGGACCGCCCGGACGGCAGCTCCGTGGTGCTGCTGCGGGAGAAGATCCCCACGCAGGACGTGGAGCAGCATTCGGAGCTGCCCATGGCGGCGTTCGCCCACACGGTGGTGAACACGGACAAGCTCAAGGAGCGCCTGCGCGAGCGCGCCCGGACCGCGGTGCAGGCCGGCGGTCTGCCGGGATCGGGAGGCGACGCCGCCGCCCCGTCCACGGCCGCCTTCGACATCCTGGCGCGCCGCCCCCCGGCGACCGCCGGCCGCCCCCTGGCGGCCATCTCCACCGAGCTGCGCGAGGGCGACTCCGCGCCCGCTCCCGCCCGCCAGGGCTGGGAGGCGCTCGTGGAGGCGCTCGAGTCCGCGCGGGGCTCCTACGTCGCCGTCCAGGGCCCTCCCGGGACGGGCAAGACCCACGTGGGGAGCCACGCCGTGAAGGCCCTGCTCGAACGCGGGTGGAGCGTGGGCGTCACGGCCCAGTCCCACGCCGTGGTGGAGAACTTCCTGGGCAAGCTCGTGTCCATCGGGGTGCCGAAGAAACAGGTGCTCAAGGCGGAGAAGCGCGGCAAGGACGCGCCCGAGCGCCCCTGGGCCACGGTGTCGGACGCCAAGCCGTACATCGGCCTCCCCGGCCACGTCGTCGGCGGCACCGCCTGGACCTTCGCGCACGAGGACGTGCAGGAGTTCGACCTCCTGGTGATCGACGAGGCCGGGCAATTCTCCCTGGCGCACACCCTCGCCGCGGCGGCCATGGCCCGCACTGTGCTCCTGCTCGGCGACCCCCAGCAGCTGCCGCAGGTCACCAAGGGGACCCACCCCCAGCCGATTGGCGAGGCCGCGCTGAGCTGGCTGGCCGCCGACGAGCCGGTGCTGCGCGCAGACCGCGGCTTCTTCCTGGACACCTCCTGGCGTATGCACTCCGCGCTGACGGAGGCCGTCTCCACGCTCTCCTACGCCGGCGAGCTCGGCGCGCGGGAGGAGGTCACGGACGCCCGCCGGCTCGACGGCGTGGAGCCCGGGCTGCACCCGTGGCCGGTCTCCCACACGGGCAACGCGGTCTCCTCGCCGGAGGAGGCCGCGGCCGTCGTCGAGATCATCCGGACACTGCTCGGCCGCGCCTGGTCCACCGGCCCGGACGACCCCGGCAGACCGCTCGAGCCGTCCGACGTGATCGTGGTGGCCCCGTACAACGCGCAGGTCGCCACGGTCCGGGAGGCGCTCGACGCCGCCGGTCTCGAGGGCACCACCGTCGGCACCGTGGACAAGTTCCAGGGCCGGGAGGCCGCCGTCGCGATCCTGACGATGGCCGCGTCCTCACCGCAGGAGGTGCCGCGCGGGCTGGACTTCCTCCTGAACCGGAACCGGCTCAACGTGTCGATCTCGCGCGGGCAGTGGGCCGCCTACCTCGTCCACTCCCCCGCCCTCGCGGACGCGCTGCCCACCAGGCCCGAGGACCTGCCGATGATCGGCGCGTTCCTGCGGCTCGTGCACCGCTGACTCAGTCGGTGGTCCCCTGGCGCAGCAGGAACCGCTGCAGCTTGCCGGAGGGGGTCTTGGGCAGCCGGTCCACGAAGTGCACCCGGCGCGGGTAGGCGTGCTTGGAGTACTCGTCGCGGACCTTCGCCTGCAGCTCGGCCGCCAGGGCGTCCGGGTCCGCGACGGCCCCGGCGGGCACCACGAACGCCACGACCTCCTCGCCCCGCACCCCCTCCGGGTCCGGCAGGCCGACGACGGCGACCTCCTGCACCCGCGGGTGGTCGATGAGCACGGACTCCACGTCGAACGGGCCGATCCGGTACCCGGCGGCGAGGATCACGTCGTCGTCCCGGGAGGAGAAGAAGAACCAGCCGTCGTCGTCCTGCCGGGCGGTGTCCCCGGTCAGGTACCAGCGGCCGTCCGGGGTGAAACGCTCCGCGGTCTTCTCCGGCTCCCCGAGGTAGCCGGGGAACCAGAACAGGGGCGACGCCGCGTCGATCGCGATCTGCCCGTCCCGGATCTGGGCGGCGATCCCCGGCAGGGGCACACCCATCGAACCCGGGCGGGGCGGCGCGGCCAGCTCGGGGTGCGCAAGGGTGCAGATGACCATGCCCAGCTCGGTCTGGCCGTAGTGGTCGCGGATCTCCGTGCCGAGGGCCGCCCGGCCCCACTCGAGCACGGACGGCGGCAGCGGCTCCCCCGCCGTGGACACGCGCCGCAGCCGCAGCGGGGCGTCCTCGGTGACCTCCCCGGCCTTGGCCAGCGCGCGGAACATCGTGGGGGCGCCGGCGAGGTTCGTGACGCCCTGCGAGCGGATCACCTCGACCATGGTCGCCGGGGAGAAGGCGCCGCGGTACTGGACCGAGGTCGCCCCGAGCACCAGCGTGCCGACGATCCCGTAGTACAGCCCGTACGCCCACCCGTGGTCGGCCGCGTTCCAGAACAGGTCCTCGGGGCGCAGGTCCACCGCGCACGTGAGGTAGACGGCGAACGCGGCGGCCGCGCGCAGCGGCACGGGCACCCCCTTGGGGCGGCCGGTGGTGCCGGAGGTGAACAGCAGGGCGATCGGCCCGTCCCCGCCGACGGCGACGTCCTCGGCCAGCGGCGCGGAGTCCGCGAGCGCGTCCCACTCCGGGCCGGTGCGGATGATCTCGATGCCCGGGATGTCCGTGAGCTTCTCGGCCTGGCGGGGCTCGGCGACGACGAGCCGCGCCGCCGCGCCCTCGATGCGCATCCGCGCGGCACCCGCGGCGAACGCGGTGAACAGCGGCACGTGCACGGCGCCGAGGACCCCGAGTGGAAGTGGTGGGACGCCCCCTACTTCCACGCCGCGGACACGGCCGCCCCGCCGAGCCGCGCGGACTTCGACGCCGACCACGCGCGCCGGCGCGTCGGCGACCCTGACGTCCGGGTCGTCACGGTGGACGGCGCCCCCGTCGGTCTCGTGACCCGCACGGAGCAGCATCCGGCGGGCTCGGGCTGGTGGGAGCTCGGCATCCTGCTGTTCGACCCGACCACGTGGGGCCGCGGCGTCGGGCGGGCGGCGCTCACGCTGTGGTCGGACGCGTCGTTCGCGGAGACGGACGCGCACCTGCTGAGCCTGGTCACGTGGTCCGGCAACGCGCGGATGATCGCGTCGGCGGTCCGCGTCGGGTACACCGAGGTCGCCCGCATCCCCGAGGCCCGCTCCTGGGAGGGCCGGCGATGGGACTCGGTGCAGCTCGCGGTGCTGCGGCGAGACTGGTGGCCGGCGTCGACGGACGGCTGAGGACGGACCCGGTCGTCGCCTTCGTCGGGCGTCCGCGGCGCCTGCCAGAATGGGGGCCATGACCTCGCAGCCCGCGCCCGCGTCCACCGCCCACCGCCGTTCCCTCGCCGAGGCCGGCATCGCCCTCGGCCCCCTGGACGGCCGCTACCGTGCGGCGGTGGAGCCGCTCGTGGAGCACCTGTCCGAGGCGGCGTTGAACCGCAACCGCATCCACGTGGAGGTCGAGTGGTTCATCCACCTGGCCGAGCACCGTGTGCTGCCGGGTCTCGAGCCGCTCACGGCCGAGCAGCAGGCGGGCCTGCGGGCGATCGTCACGGACTTCGACGCGGAGTCCGTGGCCGAGCTGGCGGCCACCGAGAAGGTCACGGTGCACGACGTGAAGGCCGTCGAGTACTTCATCGCCGACCGCCTCGAGGGGCTGGGCCTGGGCCGGCTGAAGCCGCTCGTGCACTTCGCGTGCACCTCCGAGGACATCAACAACCTCGCCTACGCGGTGGGCGTGCGCGACGCCGTCGAGCAGGTCTGGCTGCCGGCCGCCCGCGCCGCCGTGGCCACCGTCTCCGCGATGGCCGCCGAGGCCGCCGAGACCCCCATGCTCTCCCGCACGCACGGCCAGCCGGCCACGCCCACCACGCTGGGCAAGGAGATGGCCGTGTTCGTCCATCGCCTGACCCGCCAGACCCGGCGCATCGCCGGCCAGGAGTACCTGGGCAAGATCAACGGCGCCACCGGCACCTACGCCGCCCACCTCGCCGCCGCGCCCGACGCGGACTGGCCGGCCCTCTCCCGGTCCTTCGTGGAGCACCTCGGCCTCACCTGGAACCCGCTGACCACCCAGATCGAGTCCCACGACTGGCAGGCGGAGCTGTACGCCGACGTCGCGCGCTTCAACCGGATCCTCCACGGCTTCTGCGTGGACGTGTGGAGCTACATCTCCATCGGCTACTTCGCGCAGATCCCCGTGGCCGGCGCGACCGGCTCCTCGACCATGCCGCACAAGGTGAACCCGATCCGCTTCGAGAACGCCGAGGCCAACCTCGAGCTCTCCTGCGCCCTGCTCGACTCGCTGGGCGCCACCCTCGTGGAGTCCCGTTGGCAGCGCGACCTCACGGACTCGACGTCGCAGCGCAACATCGGCGTGGCCCTCGGCCACTCGGTGCTCGCCCTGACCAACGTCACCAAGGGCATGGGCCAGCTCCAGGTGGCCGAGCCCGTGCTGGCCGAGGACCTCGACACGAACTGGGAGGTGCTCGGCGAGGCCGTCCAGACCGTGATGCGTGCCGAGGCGATCGCCGGCGTGCCGGGCATGGACAACCCCTACGAGCGCCTCAAGGAGCTGACCCGCGGCCACCGCGTGGACGGGGCGCGCATGCGCGAGTTCGTGCAGGGCCTGGGCCTGTCCGAGGGCGCCCAGGCGCGCCTGCTGGAGCTGACCCCGGCCGGGTACACGGGCCTCGCGGCGCGCCTGGCCGCCGAGTTCGGCGGGCGCTGACGGGTCTGCCGAACAAAAAAAACAAATACGATGTGAGCATGCGCGATCCCGTGCCCTGCCCAGACCAGCCGAACAGCCCCTTCACGCCGGGGTACGGGCGGCGTCCCCTCGTGTTCGGCGGCCACGAAGACCTGCTCCGCGACATGGGCAGAGTTTTCCAAGACCATGACTTCGGCGAGAACCAGTCCGTCCTCCTGTCCGGGCTGAGGGGCGCCGGAAAGACCTCCATGCTGCAGCGGATCGAAGACCTCGCCCGAGATGCTGGTTGGCTCGTGATCAGCGAGGATGCCAGCGCGGGCCTCCAACGCCGGCTGGTGGAGAGCACGTTGCCAGACGTCGTGAATTCCCTACCCCGGCAGACCAAACGTGAGCTCAAGGAACTGGGGCTCTGGCACTTCTCCGCCGCGTGGGAGGTCACAGAGCGTCCCTCTCGTCCACTCATGCGCAATGATCTGGTGACCGTTGCCCAACATGCCGGGGTGCGCGGAATCCTCATCACGATCGACGAGGTCTCCTCGGGCAAGACGCGCCTGCGAGAGGTCAGCGCCGTCGCACGGGAGATCTCCCATGCCATCAGCCGCGGAGCAGACATCGTCGTGGCATTCGCCGGCATCAAGGTCGACCTCGACGAACTCGTACGGCAGGAGCACACGACCTTTCTCCGCCGCTCCCGGACCGCCGACTTCCACCGACTTTCCCCGAAGGAGACCCGCCACGTCCTCGCGGAGACGGCACGCCTCGGCGGCCGGGAGTTCACCGCAGAAGCCCTGGAGATGCTGATCGCCGCGGCCCAGGGCTACCCCTACCTCGTCCAGCTGCTGGGCGACTACGCGTGGCGACACCGGCCGAACCAGCCCCGGATCGACCTGTCTGCCGCCGAGGCAGCCCGCGCCCGGGGGCTGCAGGCGGTGATGGACCGCGTGCTGTCAAAGGTCTTCAACGACCTCTCCGCCAAGGATCAGGAGTTCCTCCGCGCCATGGCTGTCGACGAGGAGCGATCCCGCATCGGCGACATCACCGCGCGCCTCGGCTCCTACAGCCAGTATGTGAATCAGTATCGGAACCGACTCATCGACAGCGGCTACGTGCAACCGGACGGACACGGGTACCTCCGCTTCGCCCTTCCCTACCTCGGCGCCTACATCCGCTCTCTGACCGACAGGGGCCCGGCGTCGGCTCCGGACGACGACTGGAGCGCCTACCCGCCTCCCCTGACATGACGGGCGCCGGCCCGGGCTGCGGGGACACCACAGGAGCGTCCCCGCTACCGTGACCCCATGCTGACCTGCTCCGTCGCCGTCTGGCTGCTGACCACGTCCCCCAAGAGCCCGGAAGAGCTCCAGCGCGACCTGCCCTCCGCCGTCGACGAGACCGGCCAGGTGGCCGAGGCCGTGACCCAGATCGTCACGGCGGTGGACCTGGTGGGCGTGTTCTTCTTCGCGATCTCCGGCGCTATCCTGGCCGTCCGGAAGGGGTACGACATCGTCGGCTCCCTGCTGCTGGCGCTCATGGTGGGCACCGGCGGCGGCGTGATCCGCGACCTGATCGTCAACCAGGACGTCCCGGCTGCCTTCCGCAACCCGTGGTACCTGATCCTGCCGGTGCTGGCGTCGCTGGCCGTGTTCTTCAAGGTCCTCGACGGCGAGCGCGGCAAGCACGCGGTGATGCTCGTGGACGCGGTGGGACTGGCCGTGTACTGCGTGGTCGGCACCCGGATCGCGCTGCTCGGGGGGCTCTCCCCCGTCTCGGCCGCGGTGCTCGGGCTCGTGACGGCGGTGGGCGGCGGCCTGCTGCGAGACGTGGTGGCGGGCGAGCCCCCGGCCGTGTTCGGCGGGCGCGGCTGGTACGCCGTGCCGGCGCTGATCGGCGCCGCCGCCACCTCCGCGCTGGGCCAGGCCGAGCTGCTGAGCATCTACACGATGCTCGCGGTGATGCTCGTGGTCCTGGCGCTGCGCGTGGTCTCCCTGCGCCGGGAGTGGATGGCCCCGGGCGCGGAGATCACCGGGGAGACCCAGCGCCAGCGCATGGACCCGGACGACGCCCCGCCCGTGCCGGACGTCCGGGACCAGGGCAGCCCCGACGACCCGCCGCGCGAGAGCGGCCAGGAGCCCACCACTCCCACCCCGCAGGTCGAGGAGAATGGCATGGACCGCGCCGTCGAGGGCGACGACGCCGCCTCCCGCCGCTGACCCCTCCCCCTGGAAAGGAGCCGCCGTGGCCCTGCCGCAGCTGTTCGCCGAGCTGGCCGACGTCCCCTGGCTGCTGACCGCCCTGGACCTGGTGGGGGTGTTCTTCTTCGCGGTCTCCGGCGCCCTGCTGGCCGCACGCAAAGACTTCGACCTGGTGGGCTCCGTGGCGCTGGCCCTGCTGGCGGGCCTGGGCGGCGGCATCACCCGGGACATCGTCCTGGACCGGGGCCTGCCGGCGTCGCTGCAGGACCCGATCTACCTGGCCCCGCCCGTGCTGGTGTCCCTGCTGGTGTACGTCAAGGCGATCCACCCGAACCGCCTGAACCTGACGATCACGCTGTTCGACGCGGCGGGCCTGGCCCTGTTCACGGTCTCCGGTGTGATGATCGCCCACGCGATGGGCGTGCACCCGGTGTCCGTGGTGGTGGTGGCCACCGTGGGCGCCCTCGGCGGCGGCGTGCTGCGGGACATCGTGGCCAACGAGGTGCCGTCCATCTTCGACCCCCGCGGCGTGTACGTGATGCCCGCCGTGGTGGGAGCGGCCGTGGCGGAGCTCGTGGCGCAGCGCGGCGCCCTGAACGCGTTCACGGGCTTCCTGATCGCGCTGCTCATCTTCACGGTGCGCATGCTGGCGTACCGCTACCAGTGGCGCCTGCCCGGCGCGGACGTCAGCCAGGACAGGGACCAGCTGGACCGCCTGCGCCGGCTCGCGGAGCAGGCGCACGCGCGGGCCGTCCGACGCGCGGCCCGCGCGCGGGAGCGCATGCCGCTTCCGGTGTTCGGCCCCGCCGAGGAGGACGAGGGCCGGGTGCGCGTGGCGGACTTCGACCCGGACACACAGGCCATCACGGTGGTGGACCAGGCCTCCCACCAGTCGGTCCGGTACCACCCGGAGACGGGCGTCATGGACGTCACGGACCTGCGCACCGGCCGCACCCGCTCCTACGACGACCCGGAGACGGACTGGGTGGCGGACACCGGCTCGGCCGATGAGACGGGCTATGCTGGAGGTCCATGACCGGCACCGCTGACAGCGTCCCCACCATGGCCACCGCCGCCGCCGCGGCCACCCACCCGATCGGCTTCGACCGCGCGAAATACATCGAGCTCCAGTCCCAGCACATCCAGGAACGCCGCCGCCAGATCGGCGGGAAGCTGTACCTGGAGATGGGCGGCAAGCTGTTCGACGACCTGCACGCCTCCCGCGTCCTGCCCGGCTTCACCCCGGACAACAAGATCGCGATGCTCGACCGCATCAAGGACGAGACCGAGATCCTGGTGTGCTTCAACGCCAAGGACCTCGAGCGGAACAAGGTCCGCGCGGACCTGGGCATCACGTACGAGGACGACGTCCTGCGCCTCGTGGACGTGTTCCGGGAGCGCGGGTTCCTGGTGGAGCACGTGGTGGTCACGCAGCTGGAGGACGCCAACCACCGTGCGCTGGCGTTCCTTGAGAAGCTCGAGCGGCTCGGCCTGAAGGTGGCCCGCCACCGCGTGATCCCCGGCTACCCGCACGCCATGTCCACGATCGTCTCGGAGCAGGGCTTCGGTGCCAACGAGTGGTCCGAGACCACGCGGGACCTCGTCGTCGTGACGGCCCCCGGCCCGGGCTCCGGCAAGCTGGCGACGTGCCTGAGCCAGGTGTACAACGATCGGCAGCGGGGCATCCCGGCCGGCTACGCGAAGTTCGAGACGTTCCCCATCTGGAACCTGCCGCTCGAGCACCCGGTGAACGCCGCCTACGAGGCCGCCACCGTGGACCTGGACGACATCAACCTGATCGACCCGTTCCACCTGGCCGAGTACGGCGAGCGGGTGACGAGCTACAACCGCGACGTCGAGGTGTTCCCGCTGCTGTCCGCGCTGCTGGAGAAGGTCACGGGCACCACCCCGTACAAGTCCCCCACGGACATGGGCGTGAACATGGCCGGCGCGGCGATCGTGGACGACGAGGTGTGCCAGGCGGCCGCGAAACAGGAGATCATCCGGCGCTACTACAAGGCTCAAGTCAACGAGGCCCTGGAGGGCGCGGACGACACCGAGTCCGAGCGCGTGGCCCTGGTGATGTCCAAGCTGGGCCTGAGCTCGGAGGACCGTCCGGTGGTGGGTGCCGCGCAGTTGGTGGCCGAGCGCACCGGTGAGCCCGGCGCGGCCGTGCAGCTGGCGGACGGCACCCTGGTGACCGGCAAGACCTCGGAGCTGCTGGGCTGCTCGGCGGCCATGCTGCTGAACGCGCTGAAGGTGCTAGCCGGCCTGTCCGACGACGTGCACCTGCTCTCCCCCGCCGCCATCGAGCCGATCCAGACCCTCAAGACCGTCCACCTGGGCTCGTCCAACCCGCGCCTTCACACGGATGAGGTGCTGATCGCCCTGTCCGTGTCCGCCGCGACCGACGAGAACGCGCGGGCCGCCGTCGACCAGCTGGCCAACCTGGAGAAGTGCGACGTCCACACGACGACGATCCTCGGCTCCGTGGACGAGGGCATCTTCCGGTCCCTGGGCATGCTCGTGACGAGCGACCCGGTCTTCCAGAAGAAGGGGCTGTACCGGAAGCGGTGAGGCGGGGCGGTTCTTGCGACGAGCCTTGCGATATGGCCCTTTCCGGGGCGTTATAGGGGCCATATCGCAGGGCTCATCGTCCCGTGAAGGCAGACCACGACGCCGGCGCGCGCCGCCGCCTCACTCCCCCGGTAGTCCCGGCGGCAGCACCGCGCCGCGACGGGTGGCCTGGCGACGCATGAGACGGGACAGATCCCCGACGAAGCGGGGCCAGCCGCCGCGTGTGAAGACCTCGCCCGCGACCCAGGTGACGGCCCAGTCGTCGGCTTCGAGGCCACGCCTGCGCGCCCGGTCCCGCTGCCACTGAGCCCGATCCGTACGGTGCTGGTCGCCGTCGAACTCGAGGCACAGCCGCAGTTCCTCCCAGGCCAGGTCCACGCGGACCGTCTCCCCGGAGCTCAAGCGGATCGGGGGATTCACCTGAGGCTCGGGGAATCCCGCCTCGTGGAGCCGATGCCGTAGCCGCGACTCCGGCGGAGAATCCGCGCCCGTGCGCAACAGGTCCAGCACGGCGCGGGCCCGCACGATGCCGCGGACGTTCTTCCGTGCGTGCGCGAGACGCCGCATCTGCTCCACCGTGGTGGCCCGGGGAGGCAGGTGACCGAGACGGCGCGCCTCCGCCCCGTGCGGTGACGGCAGCAGGCTGTCCCCAGCGACCACGAGGTCCTCGACAGAGAGGTGATGGGCGAGGTCCACCCAAGTCCAGGCGGGGGCGGTCAGACGCAGACCCCGGTACTCGATCACGGGTGCGTCCGGCTGGAGCTGGTGCATGACCAGGCCCGACCGACTCGTCCGTCCTCCGTGGCCGCGCTCCTTCGCGAGATGGACCCGCGGATCCTCGAGCAGCCGGCCCGGGATCCACATCCCCCAGATCCGCGCGGCCGTGGCGTGGGAGAACACCCCCGAGGGGTTCAGCGACTGGACGGCGCGCAGATAGTCCGTCCACGTGGCCTCGACATCCCGGCTCATGCGCAGGCCGTGGCCGATCGCGACCAGGTCCGGTGCGCGGAGCCGGGCGCGGCTCAGGCCGGCCTCTCGTCCCTCCGGGACGGTCAAAATCGTAGGAAGCGACGTGGCGAGAGGAGCGAGGGGTCGCGGCATGCGACCAGGCTGGTGCTCCGCGTGGGCGATCGGGGCGCGCGGAGCGGGATCTGGGGACCACGGCTGAGGTTTCCGCACCTGTGCAGGAGAGGTGCTCCGCTCGCCTCACCTCGCACCCGCGGCACCCGGGAACGAGCCCTGCGATATGGCCCCTATCAGCGGGTTTTAGGGGCCATATCGCAGGGCTCGTCACTCAGCAGGGGGGCGTCGCGTAGCCGGTCTGGGTCAGCCCAGGCGCGTCACGCCGATCGTGTGGTCGGTCGTGAACTCCTCGATGGCCCACTCGCCGTTGAAGCGCCCGAGCCCCGAGTTCCGTGCGCCGCCGAAGGCCACGTGGGCCTCGTCCTGGACGCTCATCTGATTGATGTAGGTCATGCCGGCCTCGGTGCCCTCCGCGAAGCGCAGGCCGCGGTCCAGGTCCTGGGTGAACACGGAGGAGGACAGCCCGAACTCGTGGTCGTTGGCCAGCTCCAGCGCGTGCTGCTCGTCGCGTGCCTGGAGCACCACGGTCATGGGCCCGAAGATCTCCTCGCGGGTGATCTCCATGTCCGGCGTCGCGTCCACCCAGATGAAGGGGGGCACCACGCGGCCGGTGATCTCGCCGCCCACGAGGGCGCGGGCGCCGTCGGCCTCGGCGCTGGCGATCTTCTTCTTGAGCGTCTCCAGCTGGGTGTCGTTGATGACCGGGCCCACGAGCACGCCCTCCGCGTCGGGGTCGCCCACCTTGAGCCCGCGCACGGCGGCCTCGTACTTGGGGAGGAACTCGTCGTAGACCTTCTCGTCCACGATCACGCGCTGCACGGACATGCAGATCTGGCCGGAGTGGAGGTAGCCGCCCTGCACGGCCTGGTCGACGGCGGCGTCGAGGTCCGCGTCGTCCAGCACCACGAGCGGCGCGTTGCCGCCCAGCTCGAGCGCGACCTTCTTCAGGGTGTCCCCCGAGACGGCGTTGGCGCCGACCTGCTTGCCCACCGGAGTCGAGCCCGTGAAGGAGATCAGGCGCGGCGCGGGGTGCTTGACGAAGGCGTCGCCGATCTCGGAGCCGGCGCCCACCACCACGGACAGCACGCCCGCGGGCAGGCCGGCCTCCTCGAACACGCGCGCGAGCAGGGTGCCGCCAGTCACCGGGGTGTCCGAGGCGGGCTTGAGCACGACGGCGTTGCCCAGCGCCAGCGCGGGGGCCACCGAGCGCTGGGACAGGTGGAGCGGGAAGTTCCACGGGGAGATCACGCCGACGACGCCGATCGGCTTGCGGTACACGCGCATCTCGCGGTTCGGGACGTTGGAGGGGTGGATGGTGCCGTGCACGCGGGTGGGGAACGTGGCGGCCTCGTACGTGATGGCGATGGCCGAGCCGATCTCCGCGGCGGCCTTGATGCGCGTGGAGCCGGACTCCTTCACAAGCCAGTCCGCGATCTCCTCGCGGCACTCCTCCATGATCGCGGCGGCGCGGCGCAGGACGGCGGAGCGCTCGCCGGGCCCGGTGGCGGCCCACGCCTTCTGGGCCTCGGCGGCGGCGCGGTAGGCCTCGTCGAGGTCCTCCTCCGTGGCCAGGGTGAACTCGGCCACGACGTCGTCCGTGTACGGGTTGATGTCCGTCTTGCGCTGCCCGGTGGCGCCGTCTCGCCACTGGCCGGCGATGAACTGCTGGTCCACACGGTTGCCGTGGAACGTGGCGGGGGTGGAGGTCGTGGGGGTCATGAGGTGCTCCTCGCTCAACGGGGCATTCGGGAATGGAACACCCAGTTCACCCGCATGGGTGGGGGGGTTGGCGAGACCTTGGGGCCACTGACGAGAGATAGGGACAAGCTCGAGCCCCCGGGTGCCGTCACCGAAATGGTCTCTCCCCGGCGCATCTTCGTCGCCGCAATGGTTGCTCCCCATCCCCGGCACGTCACAGCCCGCGGACCATCATCACGGCCGAGCCGCATCAGGCGACATCGGCGATGGTGGCCTCCCGGAAGCGCTCGTATGCCCACGCGAGATTCTCACGGGACGGGCGGTCAGCCCGCCGCGTGGGCAGCTTCATGAGTTTTCGCCCGTGGAGGTCCTGAAGTCCGTGCCGCAGCATCGGCCCATCTACCTCGTCCAAGAGATCTTGTCGGATCTCCACGGTGAAGTCAGGTGTGATGCCCAAGAAGTGATTGTCGAAAGCACCGTGGTGGATCCTGCACATGGCAAGGCCATTGACAACGGTCGGCAGACCATGCACCTCACGATCCGGAACAATGTGAGCAGCGTCCAGCAATTCCGGATGCGCAAAATTGCAGACCGCGCAGTGGTTGTCGTAGGCGGCCAGCACGGTGGAACGGAAATGCGGCTGGTGAACGCGGATCTTGACCTCCCGCCTCAGGTACCGCTTGAGAGACGCTTCTAGAACAGACTCATGCATGAGTTCCGGCGAATAATCCTCCGGCTCCATCGGCGCAAAGACGATTTGGTGTCGCTCATCCTCGCGTCCTACAACATAGACCGGAGCCACCACTTGAAACCGTGCCGGACTCATGCCCACGCCAACGAACCAGATCAGCGGGAGGCCGCGCTCGTATGCCCGGAAGAGCCCCTGGTTCGCTGGGAGACGGGGATTCGTGCCCTGCCACTTGTAGCGCATGAGGCCGTCGTCGCCGATTTCATCCTCGTAGGGACGGGCATGACCCTTTGGGCGATACACCGTGTAAAAGGAAAGCGCGGCATCAAACCCTGCCGGCTTGCGGATTCCGTTCTGCGTAGAGATCAGCGGGAACGGCTCCCCGTTCCACCGGAAGTCACCGATGTCCTCCCGGGTGAGCGGTACCTGGCCATCGAGCGAACGCATCTTCAGCCACTCAATGGCAGCGTCACGCAGCCCTATCGGTTCACTCATGGGGGTCCTTGCTCGCGAGCGCCTCAGACGCGGACGCCGTCTATGTCGCACCGTACCAAGCACGGCCCCGCATCGGGCTTGGCCGCACCGGGCCACGCTGCCGAGGATGGTGTCGGGCTCGAGCAGGCCGTGCCGGGTCGGCAGCCCGACGACGGCGCTGGGCCGGGCAGGTTCAGGGTGATGGTCAGGACGGAAACGCCGTCCAGCGCAGAGCTGAGGTCCATGCCCATGGTGGGCACGGGGCGCGCCGGGCTCGCGGGCCTGGCTGTGATGTGCATCTTTCTGGGTGTTGGGTCGCGGTGCCTGTTCTCAGCAGTACTCCGCCCACACCCGCTTCTCCACGCCGTCCACGGTCATCACGCCGCCGTGCGGCAGTACCCACTGCGGCCGGGTGTGGCCGAACGGGACGCCCACGCACACCACCGCGTCCGGGTTGTAGCGCCCGACCTCCTCCAGCACCACATCGGCCTGCTCCGCGCGCAGCCGTGCCCGCTCCTCCGCACCCCGCGGCGCCTCGAAGGAGCTCGTCGGCGGGCGGGCCGCCAGGACGGCGTCCACGGCGCCGAGCACGCCGCCCTCCCCTAGGATCCGCAGCAGCCGCCGAATCTCGCCGGCGTTCGGCAGCTCCTCGCTGGTCTCGATGAGCAGCACACCACCCTCGAGCACCGCCATGTCCGCAGGCCCGCGGCCGGCCGCCATCACCCACGGCAGCACCTCCAGGCACCCGCCCCACGTCCGGCCGGTCACCGCGCGCTGCGGCCCGGCCCAGCGCCAGGGCGAGGCGCCCGCGCCGGGCGCGCCGCCGTCGTCGTCATGGGGGCCCGGCACCGGCTCGCGGGTCCCGAACTCGGTGAGCGCCCGCGGGTCCAGCCAGTCGACGCCGTGGTCCTCCGACTCCCCCGGCTCCGTGATCTCCAGCCGCCTTCCCGTCAGCAGGGCGGCCCGCAGGGACGCGGCGTGCACCTCGTCCACAGCCGGCCCCGGCCCCAGGTGCACCTGGGTGGAGCCGCCGTAGAAGCTCGCCACGCCGTTCGCCCACAGCCACTGGTGCAGGTTGGTGTTGTCGCTGTAGCCGAGGAACGGCTTGGGGTCCGCGCGCACGGCGTCCGCGTCCAGGTGGCCGATCACGGTGATCTGGTCCTCCCCGCCCACCGTGGCGATCACCGCCCGGATCTGGGGGTCCGCGAACGCCGCGTTCAGGTCCCGCGCCCGATCCTCGGGACTCGCCCCGAGCTGCCGGGTGGTGGGGTACTCGACCGGCACCAGTCCGGTCACCTCGGCCAGGCGGCGCATCGCCTGCTCGTGCACCGCGGGCGCGAAGCCGGGAGCCGCGAACGACGGCGAGACGACGGCGATCCTGTCGCCCGGCTGGGCCTTGGGCGGGTGGACGAGCGGCTGAGTCATACCGGGAGCGCAGCGAGAGGCCATCTGTCCGTCGTTCCTCTCACTCAGACCAGACGACCGCACCCAGACCGCCCCGCCCCTCACCCCTGACGCAGCTCGCGGCGCAGGATCTTGCCCGTGGCGTTCTTCGGCAGCCCGTCCAGGACAGTCACCTCCCGCGGTTGCTTGTAGCGGGCCAGCCGCTCGGCCGCGAACGCCTGGAGCTGCTCCCCCGTTGCGGCGCTGCCCGGGGCCAGGGAGACGAAGGCCGCGATCTCCTCGCCCAGCCGCTCGTCCGGCACACCCACCACGGCGGCCTCGACCACGTCCGGGTGCTCGTAGAGGACCTCCTCCACCTCACGGGGGTACACGTTCATGCCGCCGCGGATGATCACGTCCTTGAGCCGGTCCACGATCATCACGTACCCGGCCTCGTCCCGGCGGGCGATGTCCCCGGTGCGGAACCAGCCGTCCTCGTCGAACGCCGCCTCCGTGTCCTCCGGGCGGCCCCAGTAGCCGGCCATGATGCCCTCGCCCCGGATGCGCAGCTCACCGGAGGTCTCGAGGTCCTCCTCGGGCACCTCGGTGCCGTCCATCGCGACGATCCGGAACTCGAAGCCGTCCACCGGCCGGCCCACGGTGCCCGGGCGGGTCGGCGCGTCCACGGGGTTGAAGAAGCACGCACCCGCGTTCTCGGACAGCCCGTAGCCCTCCAACACGGGAACGCCGTACAGCTTCTCCGCCGCGCGCAGCGTCTCCACCGGCAGGCTCGCACCGCCGGAGAGGGGCATGCGCAGCCTCGAGAAGTCCGCCGGCTCGGCCCCGGCCTCACGGCGGGTCCGGGCCACGGAGAGGAACGCCCCGTGCATGGTGGGCACGCCGGGCAGGAACGTGACGCCGTGGTCCTGCAGCTGGTCGTAGGCGGCCTCCAGCACGAACCGCGGCATCAGGGACAGGGTGGACCCGGCGAACACCGCCCCGTTGAGCACCACCGAGAGCCCGAACACGTGGAACATCGGCAGCGCCGCGAACACGACGTCGTCCGGGCCGAGCCGACCCAGGCCGGTCGCCGTCGCCATGGCGTTGGAACGCAGGTTCGTGTGCGTCAGCCGGGCACCCTTGGGCCGCCCCGTGGTGCCCGAGGTGTAGAGCAGGACGGCGTCGTCGTCCGGGTCCCGCGGGGTGATCTGCGTGACCGGGGCGATGCCCTCGGCGGCGCACTCCCGCCCGACCGCTTCGAGGTCCAGGGTGACCACCTCGACGTCGACGTTCCCGGCCGCCTCGTCCACGGCCGGCAGCCCGGGCATGGCCCAGAGCATGCGCGCCCCGGAGTCCTCGAGGAAGTACTCCAGCTCACGGGCGGTGAACAGCGGGTTGAGCGGCACCATCACCGCGCCCAGACGCATGAGCGCCTCGTAGACCGCCACGAAGGCCGGGATGTTGGGCAGCATCATGGCCACCCGGTCCCCCGGGCCCACCCCGCGGTGGCGCAGCCAGCCGGCCGTCGCGGCCGTGACCTGATCCAGTTCGCGGTAGGTCATGCTGGCCTCGCCGATCCGCAGGGCAACGGCATCCGGCTGCCGGGCCACGGTGGCCGAGAGCAGCTCGGCCACATGACCCCGGCGCTCGGTGGGCCGGCCGACGGTGGTCGCGGAGGTGTCGGGGGTCTCGGAGTTCGTCACGGTGGCTCCTGATCTGGTCGGGGCGGTCATCGGAGGGGGGTCAGAGGAAGGCGGAGTGACCGGTGAGGCCGCGGCCCACGATCAGCGAGTTCACCTCGTAGGTGCCCTCGTACGTGAAGATCGCCTCGACGTCGCAGAAGAACCGGCCGAGCCCGACGTCGGCGAGGATGCCGTTGCCGCCCATCATCTGCCGGCCCAGCGCGGCCGACTCGCGGCACATCTGGGAGGTCTTCAGCTTCACCAGGGAGGCCTGCGTCATGGACACCTCGCCGGCGGCCTCCAGCTGCACCGCCCGGTGCGCCATGCCCAGGGTGGCCGCCAGGTTGGCCGCGATCTGCACGAGCAGGGACTGCACCAGCTGATGCCCGGCGATCGGGCGACCGAACTGGGCGCGCTCCAGCGCGTAGCGGCGGGCGGCGTCGAGGATGCCCTGTTGCGCGCCCACGGCCTGCCAGCCCAGGCCGTTGCGGGAGCCCAGCAGGATCACGTTGGTGTCCGCGAAGGTGTTGGCCTTCTCCAGCTTGTTCTCCGCCGGGACGCGCACGTCCGTGAAGGTGATGTCCGCGTTCTGGACGATCTTCACCGCGGTCTTGTGCTCGATCTTGGTGGCCTCGTAGCCGGAGGTGTCGGTCTCCACGATGAAGCCCTTGACCTGGTCGTCCTCCTCGTCCCGGGCCCACACGATCGCGATGCGGGACATGGTGCCGTTGCCGATCCACCGCTTGGCCCCGTTGATCACCCACTCGTCCCCCTCTCGGCGGGCCGTGGTGGCCATGCCGCCGGCGACGTCGGAGCCGTGCTCCGGCTCGGTCAGCGCGAAGCAGCCGGTGTACTCCATCGCGTACAGGCCCGGAAGCCACTTCTGCTTCTGCTCCTCCGAGCCCAGGGCCTCCAGGGTGGCCCCGACGAGGTCGTTGTGCAGGGCGAAGTACACGCTGAGGGAGATGTCCGCGCGGGCCAGCTCGGCCATCAGGTGCCCGCGGAACAACGGGTCCTCGGTCATGCCGCTGATGTGGTTGTAGCCCAGCTCCCCGACGCGGCGGGCGATCTCGTGCGGGAACTCGTCCCGGCTCCAGGCCTCCGCCACGTGCGGGGTGACGATCTCGGCCAGGGCGGCGCGGATCTCCGTGAGCTCCTCCTGCTGCTCGGGCGTCAGGAGGCGGTGGTACTCGAGGACGTCGACGTCGACGTCGATCAGCGAGCGGGTGCGGGAATCCGTGGTGGTCATGAGGGGCTCCTGGAGGTCGTTCGAGGGGGGTGCTGAGTCGTGGGGGTCAGGCGGTGGGGCTGGCCAGGGCGGTGAGCGGGATGCCCCGCTCCTCCCCCCATGCCTGCCAGTGGGCGGCGTCGTGCCGGGAGAGGGCCTCGGTGAGCTGCGCGCGGACGTCCCCGTCCGCGTCCAGCCCGAGGCCCTCGACAAGCGCGGCCGCGAAGTGCGGCTCGAGCGCGCCGACGGCCACATGGCCCTCGGCCGCCGGATACACCCCGTAGTGGGGCAGGGCCCCGCCCAGGGGGCTGCGCGGGCCCGTCATGCGGTGCCGGTTGGGCAGGGCCAGGGCGTGCGCCGCATCGGCGAGCGCCACCGTGGCATGCCCGCCGTCCCCGTCCGCGCCGCGGGCCCACAGCAGGGCCAGCGCGGCGGAGACGGCCCGCTCGGCACCGTGCAGATCCGCCGCGAGGATCCGCGGTGGAGCCCCCGGCGCCAGCAGGCCCGCCGCGGCCTGGTAGTTGATGTCATGGCCTGGCACGTCCGTGCGGTCCCCGTCGTATCCGGTGATGTCCACCTGGCAGATCCGCCGGTGGCGGGCGCGGACGGCGTCGGCGTCCAGGCCCAGCCGGCGCAGCGCCCCGGAGCGGTGGGAGGTGAGGAACACGTCCGCCTCGGCCAGGATCTGCTCCATCTCGGCAGCCCCGGCCTGGGACTTCATGTCCACGGTGCGCACCGACTGCCCGCGGTGCAGCTCCTCGTAGAGGGCCGGCACCAGGGTGGCCACGGGGTCCCCGCTGGGCGGGAGCACCGTGACGATGTCGGCGCCCAGCTCCTGCAGGCGGGCCGCGGCGACGGGCCCGGGCAGGTTCAGCGCGATGGTCACCACGCGCACCCCGGCCAGCGGTGCGGCGCTCATCGGCCCGGCCCCTCGCCTCGCTCGGCCAGCTGCCGGAGGGTGCCGCCGGGACGGAACCGCTCGCCGTAGCGGTCGGCCAGCTCGTCGGCGCGGGCCACGAACGCGGCCGGTCCGCCCTCGCGGTGCGTCATGAACGTCACGGGCCCACCGGTGTGCGGCGGGAAGCCGATGCCGAACACGCCGCCGAGGTTCGCCGAGGGGGCGTCGGTGAGGACGCCGTCGTCGAAGCAGCGGGCCGTCTCGATGGCCATGCGGTACAGCAGGCGGTCCTGCAGGTCCTGCTCGGGCACGTCCGCCCCGGTGGCGAAGTGCTCGGCCAGGCCTGGCCACAGGTGCTTGGGGCCCTGTTCCGGGTACTCGTAGAAGCCGGCGCCCTGAGCGCGGCCCGGGCGGCCGAACTCGTCCACCATGCGCTCCACCACGCGCTCGCCCGGACGCACCGGACGCTCACCGCCGGCCTCGGCGACGGCCTTCTCCTCCTCGCGGCGGATGTGCTGGATCAGGGTCAGGGAGACCTCGTCCATCATGGCCAGCGGGGAGGCCGGGAAGCCGGCGTGGCGGGCCGCCCGCTCGATCCGCTGCGCGTCCACGCCCTCCTCCACGAGGGCCGCGGCCTCGAGCACGAGCGTGCCGTAGACGCGGGAGGTGTAGAAGCCGCGCCCGTCGTTGACCAGGATGGGCAGCTTGCGGATCTGCTGCACCAGGTCGTAGGCGCGCTCCACCGTGCGCGGGGAGGTCTGCTCACCACGGATGATCTCCACGAGCTTCATCCGGTCCACCGGGGAGAAGAAGTGCAGGCCGATGAAGTCCTGGGAGCGCTCCCGCGGGCCCTGCAGCAGGGTGATCGGCAGCGTGGAGGTGTTGCTGCACAGCAGGGTGTCCGGGCCGACCACCTTCTCCACCTCGGCGAACACCGAGTCCTTGAGCTCGACGTCCTCGAACACGGCCTCGATCACCGCGTCCACGTGCGCGAGGTCCTGATAGTCCTCGGTGGGCTGCACGCGGGCCAGGACGGCGTCGGCGTCCTCGCGGCTCATGCGCCCCTTCGCCACGCGCCCCTCGAGGAGGGCGCCCACCCGCTCACGGCCGCGCTCGGCGGCCTCCAGGCTGACGTCCTTGAGCATCACGTCCACGCCGTTGAGCGCGAGCGCGTGGGCGATGCCCACGCCCATCATCCCGGCGCCCAGCACCGCCGCCGTGGTGATCGTGCTGCGCTCGCGGGAGGGACCGCCCAGGGCCGCGCCGGAGCGCAGCGCCTGCATGTCCGAGTGGAACGCCTGGATCATGGCGGAGGAGGTGTGGCCCGTCACGAGGGACACGAAGTACCGGGTCTCGATGCGCGAGGCGGTGTCGAAGTCCACCTGCGAGCCCTCCACCGCGGCGCTGAGGATCGCCTTCGGGGCGGGCAGGTCCGCGCCGTGGAGCTGCCGGCGCAGGGTGGCGGCGAACGCGGGCAGACGGGAGGCGAAGGAGGCTCGGGCGGGGGTGCCGCCGGGGATCCTGAAGCCCTTGACGTCCCAGGGCTTCGCGGCGGCGTCGGCGTCGTCGCGGTGCTCCAGGATCCAGCGCTTGGCGGCGGGCACCAGGTCCGCGGGGTCGGTCACGACCTCGTCGATGATCCCCTTCTCCATCGCGGCCCGGGCGTCGCGGGCGGTGCCCTGCAGCAGCCACTCCATCAGGGCGCGCTCCACGCCCACCATGCGCACCAGGCGGGTGATGCCGCCGCCTCCGGGCAGCAGGCCCAGGGTGACCTCCGGGAGGCCGCCCTTCAGCCCCGGGTCGTCCACGGCGATGCGCCGGTGGCAGGCCAGGGCGATCTCCAGGCCGCCGCCGAGCGCCGTGCCGTTGATCGCGGCGACCACGGGGCGGCCGAGGGTCTCGAGGCGGCGCAGCTGGCCCTTGACCCGCTGCGTCAGCGCGAACACGGACTCCACGTCCTCGGGGCCGGCCTGGGCCAGGGAGTCCAGGTCGCCGCCGGCGAAGAAGGTCTTCTTCGCGCTGGTCAGGACGACGCCGGTCACCGTGTCCCGCTCCGCCTCCAGGCGGTCCACGACGGCGTCCATCGCGTCCTGGTACCGCTCGTTCATCGTGTTGACCCGCGCCTGCGGGTCGTCCATGGTCAGCGTGACGACGCCGTCGGCGTCCTGGTCCCAGGTGATCATGTGCTCACTCATGCCGGTGCTCTTCCTGCCGTGCTGGTCGGTCGGGTGGGTGGGGCGCTCAGACGCGCTCGACGATCGTGGCGACGCCCATGCCGGCGCCGATGCAGAGCGTGGCGATGCCGGTCCGCAGGTCGCGCCGCTCGAGTTCGTCCACGAGGGTGCCGAGGATCATGGCGCCGGTGGCCCCCAGGGGGTGGCCCATGGCGATCGCGCCGCCGTTGACGTTGGTCTGCTCCTCGGTCCAGCCCATCTCCTTCATCAGCAGCAGCGGCACGGCCGCGAACGCCTCGTTGATCTCCACGAGGTCGATGTCCGCGGCGGTCATGCCGGCCACCTCGAGGGCCTTGCGGCACGCCGGGGTGGGGCCGGTGAGCATGATGGTGGGCTCGGAGCCGACGACGGCGGCGGAGACGATCCGGGCCCGCGGGCTCATCCCGGCCCGCCGGCCGGCCTCCTCGGAGCCGATCAGCGTCAGCGCGGCGCCGTCGACGATGCCCGAGGAGTTGCCGGGGTGGTGCAGGTGCTCGATCCCCGCCAGCGAGCTGTACTTCTCCAGCGCCACGGCGTCGAAGCCCGCCTCCCGGCCCAGCGCCTCGAAGGAGGGCTTGAGCGTGGCCAGGGTCTCCACGGTCGAGTCGGGGCGGATGGTCTCGTCCCGGTCCAGCACGGTCATCCCGTTCATGTCCGTCACCGGGACCACGGAGCGGGCGAACCGGCCCTCCTGCCACGCCGCCGCGGCACGGCGGTGGCTCTGCGCGGCGAAGCGGTCCAGCTCTGCGCGGCTGAATCCCTCACGGGTGGCGATCAGGTCCGCGGAGACGCCCTGCGGGATGAAGTCGGTGGCCAGGGAGGTGGCCGGGTCCATGGCCCACGCGCCGCCGTCGGAGCCCATGGGCACGCGGGACATGGACTCCACGCCGCCGGCCACGAGCAGGGACTCCCAGCCGGAGCGGATGCGGGCGGCGGCCTGGTTGACTGCCTCGAGTCCGGAAGCGCAGAACCGGTTCAGCTGCACGCCGGCCACGGTCTGCGGCAGGCCCGCCTTGAGGGCGGCCACCCGGGGCAGGACCGCGCCCTGGTCGCCCACCGGGCTGACGCAGCCGAGGATCATGTCCTCGATGTCGGCGGGGTCGAGCCCCTCATGGCGGTCGCGCAGCGCGTGGGTCAGGCCGACGACGAGGTCGATCGGCTTGACCTCGTGGAGGGAGCCGGAGGGCTTGCCGGCACCGCGCGGTGGGCGGAGGGCGTCGTAGAGGAAGGCGTCCTGGGTCACGGGGTCTCCTGGGGTCGGGGTGGGTCTGGGGAGGTGGCGGGCCGGTCAGCGGCCGGAGGTGAGGGCGTCGGCGTAGTCGGCGCGCAGCTTGCGCTTGTTGACCTTCCCGACGCCGGTCCGGTCGATCTCCGTCACGAAGCGGACCTCGTCGGGCAGCTGCCAGGTGGCGAAGCGCTCGGCGAGTGCGGCGAGGACGGCGTCCTGGTCGACGTCGGAGTCCTCGTCCCGCACCACGAGGGCCAGGGGGCGCTCCTCCCACTGGGGGTGGGGGACGCCGATCACGGCGGCGTCGCGGACCCCGGGGACGGTCATGATGTGGTTCTCCAGGTCGATCGAGGAGATCCACTCGCCACCGGACTTGACCACGTCCTTCAGGCGGTCGGTGACCTTGAGGTAGCCCTCCGGGGAGAGGTAGCCCAGGTCCCCGGAGCGCCAGTAGCCCTCGTCGTCGAAGCCGGCCTCGGTGGCCTCGGCGTTGTCGGCGTAGGAGGTGGTCACCCAGGGCCCGCGCAGGCGGATCTCGCCCACGTTCTCCTCGCCGGGCGGCAGCAGCTCGCCCAGGGGGTCGGTGATCTTCACGTCCACCCCGACGACGACGAGGCCCTGGAACCGCTTGAGGTTCCACCGCTCATCCTCGGAGAGGGTGTCCATGAGGCTCGGCTTCATGCGGTTGAGGGAGACGATGGGCGAGGTCTCCGTGGCCCCGTAGGCGTGGATGACCTCCGCGCCGGTGAGCTCGTCGAAGCCGCGCATCATGGCCACGGGGGGCTCGGTCGCGCCGCACAGCAGGCGCACGCCGTCCATCCGTGGGGGCGTCTCGAGGGTGCGGAGGTGGTGGAGCATCGGCATGAGGATCGCGGGCGCGGCCGGGGCCACGGTGACGCCGTGGTCCACGAGGGTGGAGGTCAGCCACGGGGTGTCCGTGAGGTTGAACCGGCCCGGCAGCACCAGGCGCGCGCCCACGGCGACGGCGGCGAACGGCAGGCCCCAGCACTGCGCGTGGAACATGGGGGTCAGCAGCAGGGCGGTGTCCGCCATGGTCATGCCCAGGGTGGACACCACGGCGTGCGCGTGCAGCCAGGTGGCCCGGTGCGAGTAGAAGACGCCCTTGGGACGGCCGGTGGTGCCCGTGGTGTAGCAGGCGCCGGAGGCGGAGCGCTCACTCACGTTCGGCAGGTCCGCTGTCTCGAGCGGCTCCTGCCCGTCGAGGAGGGCCTCGTAGGAGAGGACGTCGCCGCGACCGGCCCAGTCGGCGGGGAGCTCGCCGTCGCCGGCCACGATCCAGCGGATGCCCCCGGGCAGGTGCGGTTCGAGCGCGGCGGCGAGCTCCAGGAGGGTCTCGTCCACGACGATCGTCCCCACCTGCGCGTGGGTGATCACGTAGGCCAGGTCCGTGGGCGCCAGGCGCAGATTGAGCTGCACCATGGTCGCGCCCAGCAGCGGGACGGAGAAGTAGGACTCGAGGTGGCGGACGTCGTTCCACAGCAGCAGGCCGACCCGGTCCCCCGGCCCGACGCCCTCGGCGCGCAGGGCCGCGGCCATGCGGCGCACCCGCTCCCACACGGCCGCGTAGGTGGTCTGCCACCGGGAGCCGCCGCCGCGGGTGTGGATGATCTGCTGATCCCCGAAGGTCCGGGCGGCGTCCCGCAGGAGGCGAGTGGTGGTGAGCTGCTCGTCGTCGCCCATGGTGGACGGGGTGCCGAGGACGGTGTCGGTGGTCTGCATGGGTCCCCCTGGGAGGTGTGGTGGTCGCGGAGGCGGGCGGCAGTCGTCTGTGACATGCCTCACTGAGCTGATGTTGCACACTCAAGCACGATGTTGCACTAGCGTGCAAGAAGGGTGCGGGGGGCGTTTCGATCCCTGCCGTAGGGTTCAGCGAGCCCCCGCATCCTCATCTCCCGACCACGGGCCATCCCATCCGCCGACCCAGCCCCGAGGACCCGATGAACACCCCCCTGCCCTTCGATCAGGACGATCTCTCCTCCCCCGCGCGCCTGCGCCTGGCGGCCCTCGAGCTGTATGCCGAGCGGGGGGTCGAGATGGCCAGCGTCCGCGAGATAGCGCAACGGGCCGGCGTCGCCCCCGGGCTGGTGCGGCACCACTTCGGCAGCAAGGCGGGGCTGACCCGCGCCGTCGACGACGACGTGCTGCGCCTGATCGCCGCGACCCTCGACGAGGTCCCGCTCGTGGGCACCCCACAGGTGGTGTCCGCGGCCCGCGACGCGGCGTTCGCGGACCTGCTGGCCGACCACCCGGTGGTGGGGGCCTACGTGCGCCGCTCGCTGCTGGAGGCCGGCGGGGAGACCGAGTCCCTGCTGGAGCGCCTCGTGGACCTGACCACGGAACAGACCGAGCGCCTGCGCCGGTCCGGCTTCGCCCCGCGGCGCAGCATGCCGACGTCCGTGTTCGGCACCGTCATCCGGCAGATGGGGCACCTGATGGTCGACCCGTCGGCGGACCGCATCTGGCGCCGGATCGCCGAGACCCAGGAGGGCGCCGCCGAGCAGGCGAGCCCGCGGGTGCGACTCGTGGTCGATCCGCCGCGGTGAGCAGGATCGCCTCCGACCGCGAGGGCGTCATGCACCTCGTCCGCCAGGCCGACGACGCCGGCCCGCCCGTTCCGGGAACGCCTGCGGTCGGTATGGGCGCACTTTTCAGGCTCAAAGCGACCGCACGCGTTCCAGGTCCGCCACCTCACCCGCCCCCGGCCGCCCGCGCCCCCGCCCCCGGACGCGCCGTTTCCCGAACGACAACGCGGGTGGGGCGTAGCCTGGCCGCCATGACCACCGTGTTCTACGACGACCAGGGCCGCCCCGAGCCGCCCTTCGCCGCGGGCGAGGCTGCCACCCTGCTGGGCTTCCTCGACTTCCTGCGCGCCACGATCGAGTGGAAGACGGCGGACCTGGACACGGCGGCGCTGCACCGCCGGCTGCCGGGGCACCCGTCCGCGATGACGCTCGGCGGCCTGCTCAAGCACCTCGCGTTCGTCGAGTTCTGGTGGTTCGAGGCCGTCGCCCTCGGCGAGCCCACCTCGACGCCCTGGGTGGGCGCGGACTTCGACGCGGACCCCGACTGGGACTGGCACAGCGCGGCGCAGGACTCCGCGGCGGACCTGCGCGCCCTCTGGCAGGGCCAGGTGGAGCGGTCCCGGCAGATCGTGGTGGACCTGCTCGCGGCGGACGGCGACGACGGCGCCGCGGCCCTGGCCCGCGCCCACCGGATCCGGGAGGGGCGGGACCCGGTCTCGCTGCGGTGGATCCTCACCCACATGATCGAGGAGTACGGCCGCCACGCCGGCCACGCCGACCTGCTGCGCGAGGGGATCGACGGCCAGGCCGGCGAGTGAGCCCGCCCCACCCGCGGTCCCTCCTGCGGTCGCACCCGGGTTCATCCCCTCGTCGGATGCCCGGCCCCACGCCGGCTGGGTAGATTCTGTGCCATGGCCTCCCCCTCCCCTGCGTCCGCGCACCCGTCCGCCCCCGAGAGCGGGACGGGCCTGGGGTTCACCGGCGCGGCGGGGATCACCGGGCTCACCGCCGCCGAGGTCGCCGAGCGGGAGGCCGCGGGCCTGGTCAACGTCCAGTCGCGGGACACGTCCCGCTCGCTGGGGCAGATCCTGCGCGTGCACGTGTTCACGCTGTTCAACCTGGCGATCGCGCTGTGCGCCGTCGTCGTGATCCTGATGGGCCGCTGGCTGGACCTGCTGTTCTCGTTGGCGGCCGTGGCCAACGTGGTGATCGGCGTGGTCCAGGAGTACTCGGCCAAGCGGAAGCTGGACCGGATCGCGCTGCTGCACCAGGACGACGTCGTCGTCATCCGGGACGGGGCGCGCGTGCCCCTGCCGATGGCGCAGATCGTGCGGGACGACGTCGTGGTGCTGCGCCGCGGCGACCAGGTGCCCGTGGACGGCGAGGTCCTCGTCTCGGACGGCCTGGACATGGACGAGGCGCTGCTCACCGGCGAGAACGACCCCGTGCCCAAGACCCCCGGGGACGCCGTGCTCTCGGGCTCGGCCGTCGTGGCCGGCGCGGGCCTGGTGCGCGCGACGGCGGTGGGCTCGGCCTCGCACGCGGCCCGGCTCAGCGCCGAGGCCCGCCGCTACTCCGCCATCCGCTCGGAGCTGCGCGGCGCCCTGGAGACGGTGGCCCGCTGGCTGACGATCGCCCTGGTGCCGATCATCGCGGTGATCGTGCACGGCCAGATGACGGCGGTCGGCGGCTGGTCCCTCGCCCTCTCCCAGCCGCGCGAGGCCGCCCTGGAGCCCGCGCTGATCGCGTCCGTGGCGGCGGTGACCAGCATGATCCCGCAGGGCCTGGCGCTCATGACGACCATCGCGTTCGCCGTGGCCGCGCTCAAGCTGGCCCAGCAGGAGGTCCTCATCCAGGAGCAGCCCGCCGTGGAGGTCCTGGCCCGCGTGGACACCGTCTGCCTGGACAAGACCGGCACCCTCACCGAGGGCGGCGTCCGGTTCGACCGGCTCGCCGCGCCCGCCTCGGCGGACGCGTCCCCGGACGCCCACGACGACGGCGCCCCGGCCGAGGTCGGCGACGGGGCTCGGGCCGTGCTCGCCTGGTTCGGCGCGGACCCGGACGTGAACCCCACCGCGGCGGCCCTGCGCGAGCCCTTCACGGCCGTCCCGGCGGTGGACCCCGCGGCCCAGGTGGCGTTCTCCTCCGCGCGCCGGTGGTCGGCGGTCGCGTTCGGCCCGGAGGCCGGGGCCGCGGCCGGCACGTGGCTGCTCGGTGCGCCCGAGGCCCTCGTGGACGAGCGGCTCCTGGGCCCCGACGCCGCCGAGGCCGTCCGCGCCCAGGTCCACGCCGACGCGGACGCCGGCCGCCGCGTGCTGCTGCTGGCCCGCACGGACGAGCCCCTGATCGGGGATGCGTTGCCCGCCGGAGGCGTCCCGGTCGCCGTCGTGACGTTCCGCGAGAACGTGCGCCCGGACGCCGCCGAGACCCTCGACTACTTCCACGCGCAGGGCGTGCGGACCGTGGTGATCTCCGGGGACAGCCCGCGCACCGTGGCCGCCGTGGCGCGCGAGGTGGGTCTCGAGGTGGCGGGCCAGGCCTACGACGGGCGCACCCTGCCGGAGGACCCCGGCGCGCTCGCCGACGTGATGGCCGAGCACGACGTGTTCGGCCGCGTCAGCCCGGACCAGAAGAAGGCGATGGTGCAGGCGCTGCAGTCGCGCGGGCACGTGGTGGCCATGACCGGCGACGGCGTGAACGACGCCCTGGCCCTGAAGACCGCGGACCTGGGCATCGCCATGGGCAACGCGGCCCCGGCCACCAAGGCGGTGTCCCGGATGGTGCTCCTGGACGGGCGCTTCGACCGCCTGCCACGCGTGCTCGGCGAGGGCCGCCAGGTGATCGCCAACATGGAGCGGCTCGCCCACATCTACCTGACGAAGACGACGTACGCGCTGCTGTTCGGCGTGGTGTTCTCCCTGTTCGCGTGGCAGTTCCCGCTGCTGCCACGGCAGGCCTCCACCGTGGACTTCATCATGATCGGCGCACCCACGTTCTTCCTCGCCCTGCTGCCGAACCCGCGCCGCTACGTGCCCGGCTTCCTGGGGCGGGCGCTGCGGTTCGCGATCCCCTCCGGCGCGGTGATCCTGCTGTCCATGGTGACGTTGCAGACGTACGTGCGCCTCACCGCCGGCGACGTCGACCTGCCCCGCCAGCAGGCCGCCTTCATGATCACCCTGACCCTGCTGGGCCTGTGGGTGCTCAGCGTGATGTCCCGGCCGCTGAGCGCGCGCGTGGTGGTCCTCATCCTGGCGATGTACGCGGTGCTGGCCGCCGTCGTGCTGGTGCCGGCCTCCCGCTGGTACCACCGGATGGAGGTCCCGCCCACGGACGTGCTCGTGGCCGCGCTGGTGGTCGCCGCGCTCGGGTGCGGACTGATCGAAATCATCCACCAGGTGCACCGCCGCCACGTGGCGCGGGTGCTGGCCGCCGCGGGGGCCTGAGACCCCTCAGCGGCGGGCCCGGCGCACCGCCGCCCGGTAGCCGCACCACTCCGACACCAGCACGACGACGGCGAGCAGCAGGTACGCGACGTCCCACGCGCTGGGCCGCTCCCCGGCCACCACGCCCGGGAGACGGGTGGCCAGGATGAGCAGCACGAGCGCGGTGACCGCCCAGGCCCGCTGGCGAGGCGGCGGGCCCAGGCATCGTCGTCGAGGGCGGCGGGGGGCTCCCCCACGGGCCGGCGGGCCGCCGGGAGCAGCCGGTGCGCGAGCCAGGCGAGGCCCGCGCAGACCGGGGCGACGGCGAGCAGCCAGAACGTGCTCCCGGTGAACAGGTGCGTCTGCGCGTTCACCTCCACGAGCCACCAGGCGAGCACCAGCACGAAGGCCAGGAGGGCGTCGCCGGCCACCAGCGTGGCGGCCAGCCGCGGGACGCGGACGAGGAGCCGCTCCCAGAGGACCATCACCGCCACCCCGGCCATGCCCATGAGCACCGGGGCCAGCAGCAGCCCCCACGTGTAGTCGGTGGTGAGCCCGTCCCGGAGCAGCCAGACCAGGCAGAACAGGACGGCGATGCCGGCGGCGACCGTGAAGCCGACCACCGGCACATCGCGCCAGGTGGCGTCGGGTGTGGCGGGGTCGGGGTGGGGGCGGATGGTCATCGGTCGGGTCCCTCCTGTGTGGTCCGTTGCGGATCCCTGCCGGCGACCCTACGGCCCGGTCGAGCACGTCTCCGCATCGGGCGCCCTCCCTCGTGCCGGCGTCGGCGTCGCTCTACCGTGGGGCCATGGACTCCACGCTCTTCACCCGTTCGGCCGACCGCGCCGCCCACGACGACGTCAACTTCCGCACCCGCAAGTGGGTCAAGCCGGAGGACCTCAACGCGAACAACACCCTCTTCGGCGGGTCGCTGCTGCGCTGGGTCGACGAGGAGGCGGCCATCTACGCGACCCTGCAGCTGGGCAACCCGCGGTGCGTGACGAAGCTGATCTCGGAGATCAACTTCCTGGCCTCGGCGAAGCAGGGCGACATGATCGAGATGGGCCTGCGCGCCACCGAGTTCGGGCGCACGTCCCTGACCATGCGGGCGAAGGTGCGGAACATCGTGACCGGCGAGATGATCCTGACCATCGACAAGATCGTGTTCGTGTCCCTGGGCGAGGACGGCAAGCCCGTGCCCCACGGCTTCACCGAGATCACCTACGACCGCGACCGTCTGCCCCTGGACGGCCCCCTCTGAGCCGGCCCACCACCCCACGCGGTCCGGGGGCGGAACTCGGGGATCCCCACCCCGAATACCGCCGAGTTCCGCCCCCAACGCGGAAGGGCGGGCAGCTCTAGTCGATGCCGCGGGCGGCCAGGGCGTCCCCGACGTCGTCCGCGTGCTTGAAGCTGAGCACCAGCAGCGGCAGCGCCCAGGCCCACGGCGCCATCCGCACCCCGCGGGCGGCCTGCGCATGCCGGATCTGCTCGGCCAGCGCCCGCAGGTGGCCGATCGAGGAGAGCACCAGGCCCATCGCCAGGCCCACGCGGTCGGCGCGGAACCCCGCCCGCGCCAGGCGCGGCCCCGCCCACGGGATCCGCTCGACCGGCCGCAGCACCGCCTCGGCCGCCCCGGTCATGTCCGCGATCCGGGTGGTGCGCGTCAGCACCTGCGCGGTGAGCACGAGCCCGAGCACGCGCGCCACCATGAGTCCGGCGGCGAATGCGTCGGTGAAGATCCACTGCGCCGCGAACAGGACCACGTAGAAGAGCCACAGAGCGCGCAGGTCGGAGGCGATCATCGCCGCCCCACGCCGCAGCCCGAAGCCCACGAGATACGCGGTCACGGCGCCCACGACGGCGGCGCCGGCCGTCCACAGGGACGGCGGCAGCAGGGTCAGGGCCAGCACCCACACCGCGAAGAGGCCCGTCTTGAGGCCGGCGCGGGCGTGGTGCAGGGGCGAGTCGCCGTGGATGTACAGGGAGAGCATCAGCGCAGCTCCGCCGCCACGGCGTGGTCCAGGAAGCGCTCGTACGCCTCGACCACGTCCTCGGCCGGGCCGGTCCGCTCCACACGGCCGCCGTGGATCCACACGGCCTCGTCGCACGCACGGGCCAGCTCGAGGTCGTGGGTCACCAGCAGCAGCTGGAACCCGTCCGGGGCGGAGGGGTCTGCGGCCAGCAGCCGGTCGGCCACGATCCGCCGGTGCCGGCCGTCCAGCAGGGAGGTCGGCTCGTCGGCGATCACCAGGGACGGCCCGGCGGTCATCACCGAGCACATGGCCAGCCGCTGCGCCTGCCCCGAGGACAGGGACAGGCACGCCCGGTCCGCGAGCGCGGTGAGCCGGTGCTCCTGAAGCGCCGCGGCCACGCGCGCGGCGACGTCGTCCTGGGTCAGGCGGCGGCCGGCGTCGCCCCTGAGCGACTTCACGGTCAGCTCCACGTCCTCCCGGACGGTGGGCATGACCATCTGCGCGGCCGGGTTCGCGAACACGAAGCCGACGGTGCGGCGCAGCGCCTTCACGTCCCGGACGGCGTCCACCCCGTGCACGGTCACCTCCCCGGCGACGACGTCGGCCAGCCCGGCGATCGCGCGGGCCAGCGTGGACTTGCCGGAGCCGTTCTCCCCGATCACCGCCACGCGCGGGGCCGTGAGGATGAGGTCCACGCCGTCGAGGAGCACGACGACGCCCTCGGGGCCGTCGGCCTCGACGCGGACGCCCGTGAGGGTGACGGAACGGTCCTGCGGCGTGCTGGATGTGCGGTTGGGAACGGTCAGTGCAGGTCACCTCCAGGAGCAGGGTCATCCGCAGTCCTCCGGGCTGGGCGGGGGGCGGTGTGGGCCGTGCGGAGCCGGTGTGCGCTCCGGTGTGGAGCAGCGTTGGCTGAACAGCGTTCAAGAGTGTAACCCGGCGCGCCCCCACCTTGCCCGGGCGCACTTCTGCCACGTTCCCGGCCGATTCTGGGGTATGAGTGCGCCCAGGCGGGCCACCCGCGCGGTACTCGTGCGCCCAGGATGGACCTGCGGATGCCCTTCATGCCCCAGCACGGTCACCTCACGCCACCTCCAGCAGCATCGTTATCCCGAGCCCTCCGGCCACGGCGCAGGCGACCACGGCGCGCGCCCCGGGCGGCTGCCCCTGCAATCGGTGCACAGCCCGCACGACGGCCGCCGCGCCCGAGGCGCCCCATGGGTGCCCCAGCGCGAGCGCTCCCCCGGCCGCGTTGACGCGCCGGTCCACGCCCCAGTCGTCCAGGCCCTGGCGGTCCGAGCCCAGGGAGGCCGGCCCCGGCCGCGCGTGGTCGGTGAGGCCGAGCCGGTCCAGGGTAGCCAGCGCCTGCACGGCGTAGGCCTCCACCACCTCCACGACGGCGACCTCCCCCAGCCTCCAGTCGGCCGCGGCGAGAGCCCGCTCGACGGCGGCCACGGGGGCGATGCCGGGCAGAGCCGGGTCCCCGCCCCGGATCTCCGCCCCCACGATCCGCACCGGACGCAGACCACCCGCGGGCTCGTCCCGCCCCACCGGCGACCGCTCGCACGGCACCACCAGCACGGCGGCCGCGCCGTCGGCGATCCGCGCGGCGGTGCCCCCGGTGACCGCGGCGGCCGGGTCGGCGTCAGGGTGGACGGGCGTGAAGCGGGCGAGGGCGCGGGCGTCGAGGCGGCGCGGACCGTCGTCGTCGGGAGCGCCGGGCACCCGTTCGATGCGACGCAGTCCGGCCGCGGCGAGCGCGAGGGCGTGGGAGCGCGCGGCGAACGCCTCCTGGCGGGCGCGCGGCATCGCGTCCGCGGCGGCGAGGGCGTCAGCGGCGGCGGTCATGCCCGGGTCCGGCCAGCCGGACGGGACCATGGGCGCCTGCGTGTAGGGCACCCCGTCCCGGCTGCGCTGCGGAGCGGTGGACGGGGATTCGACGCCGCCACCCACGCACGGCCGGCCGGTGAACGCGGCGTGCTGGGCGGCCTGCAGCACCCCGGCCAGCCCGGCGCCGCACTGGGCGTCCACGGACCACCCCGGGGTGTGTTCGCCCAGACCGGCCGCGAGCGCGGCTATCCGCCCGAGGTTGCCACCGGGCCCTGTGCAGTTTCCGAGCACGACGGCGGCCACGTCCGCAGCGGCGGGGCCGGTCACCGCGGCCACGGCCTGGGCGGACAGCGCGCCGGCATCGAGACCGGCCTGCCCGCGGGAGCGGGCCGTGAACGCGGTCCGGGCGGCGGCGGTGATCCACAACCCCGGGGTGGTGGTCATGCGCTGCCTCCGGGCGGGTCGGGGAATGCGGCGACGTCGGGGGCCATCCGGCGGATCTTGCCGCTGCCGGTGCGCTCGAGCCGGTCCACCACCTGCCAACGTCGCGGCCGCGCGGCCGGGGGCAGGTGCGTGCGGGCGTGCTCCTTGAGGGCAGCCAGCACGACGTCGGCGGGCAGGCCGGGTGCCGGCTCCACGTGGGCGACGACGAGGCTCCCCAGCCGCGGGGCGGGCTCGCCCTGGACGAGCACGGCGGTGCACACCGGGACCGCGTGGGGAGCGGAGTCCCCGCCGGAGGCCGTGCTCTCGCGACGGACCGTGGCGCGCAGCAGCTCGGCCTCCACCTCGGCCGGGATCACGGTGGCTCCGCCGGTGAGGATGGCGTCGTCGGCGCGACCGCGCAGGTGCAGGACGCCGTCGTCGTCGATCTGGGCCCGGTCCCCGGTGCAGAGCCAGCCGTCGGCGCCCCAGCGGGGTGTGCCGTCGGTCAGGCGGGTGCCGTCGGGCTCGGCGAGCTGGTCCGAGCGCACGTGCAGGACGCCCTCGCGGATCTCGAGACGCACGCCGGGCAGGGCACGCAGGCCGGAGCCGTCCGGGTCCACGGCCACGAAGCTGGCCTCGGCGGACCCGTAGTAGTGGACCACGCGCAGGCCCAGGGCGGCGGCGCGCTCGCGCAACTGACCGGGCAGACGGTCCCCGCCCACCAGGACGACGCGCGGGCCAGCGGGGGCGCTGGCGGCCCGGACCGCGGCCAGCAGATCGCAGAGGTCGGCCAGCTGTGCGGGCGTGCAGTGCACCGCCGCGGCCCCGCCCGTGACGTCCGCCGCGCGCAGCCGGGCGCGGCTGGGCACGAGCAGCCGTGCACCGACATGCGCGCACAGGTCCGCCGCGTTGACCGCCATCGAGGACACCGGGTGCACGGGGACGAGCAGGCTCTCACCCGGCTCCAGGCCGAGCCAGTCCTCGACGAGCCGGTGGCCGGTCCGCCAGGAGTCGGCCGTGCGCAGGATCACGCGGGGCCGTCCCGTGGTTCCGGAGGTGAAGGCCGCCCAGCCGATCCGGGCGGCCCGGTCGGGAGCCCGCGCGGTCAGTTCGGCCAGCAGCGCCTCGGCGTGCCCGACGCCGGCCTGCCACTGCGCCACGGACCATCGCTCGTCGCCCACGAGCGGGACCAGCCCGGCAGTCCGGGCCTCCAGCGCCCGGCGCAGCACGGCTTCGTGGTCCGCGCCCCGCAGCGGGGCGAGGCGGGAGACGGCGGGGGCGACGTCGTCGTCGGACGGGGGCAGGCGCACCGGAGGGATCACCGGAAGGCGCGCGGGTAGGCCTTCCACAGGCCGGCGCAAAGGAGGACGGCGATGACGAGCTTGGTGAGGTCGCCGGGCACGAACACGGCCATGGAGAGCATCGCGGCGCCGAACTCCATGCCCTGGACACCGACGAAGCCGAACGCACCGAACACATACACCATGATCACGCCGCCGATCAGACCGGCCACGGCGGCCGCCAGCGCGATCCGTCCGGCGCTCAGGCCGGGGCGGGAGCGGGAGGTGAGAGCCCAGAAGATCAGGCCGACGATCATCGCCGAGGGGATCCAGCCGAGGATGAAGCCGACCGACGGGCCCACGAACACACCCAGACCCCCGCGACCACCGGTGAGCAGGGGCAGGCCGAGCGCCACGAGCGCGTTGAACAGCGCCATCGAGGCGGCCCCGCGCCACGGGCCGAGGATCACACCGGCCAGGATCACGGCGATGTTCTGCAGCACGATCGGGGCGGGCACACCGGCGACGGCGATCGGCGGCACCAGACCGAGCACGGCCATCAACGCGGTCATGACGGCGATGCGCGCGAGGCTGCCGCCGGCGGAACCGTGACGGGGGCGGCCGGCGTCGGCGGGGCGGTCCGCCGTCGTGGTGGCCGCGGGGCGGACGTGGCCGTCGTGGGACGAGGGCACGGAAGTGCTCATGGAGGGACTCCTGGTGCGGAAGCGAGTGCGAGGGGGCGCTGCCGAGGCGCGGGGCGCATGGCGAGGGCCCGACGAGTTGAACAGTGTTCAGGAGTCTACTGCAGGGGCGGAGGTGTGGGCGGCCGGGGTGCGCTGCCAGGGTGACAGGCGAGACTGTGGGCGGCTTGGGCGTTGTGCTGACCGGCGATCAGCAGGAACGAGGTATGCGGCCCGAGACGGGAACCTGGACACCAGCCGCTCACCCGATGACCTCTGCCTTCTGTTCCGCCGTGGTGGTACCGTCCAGCCCACCGGCGCCGGAAACCGCTCGTGAGCAGCCCGGTACGCCACATGGCGCAGGCGGGGCTGACTACCAGCTCGACACCCGGCACCTCGGTACCCGCCACCCTCCTATAAGCCAGCACCGGTCGAGGACGCGCCGACCCTTCGAGGATCTCAGCCCACGTCCCACCTCAGGACAACCAGAAGGAAGTGATCGCGGATGCGACGGATAACGCTGCCGAGCGGTGAGTCCATCCCTGTGCTGGGCCAGGGCACCTGGGGCTGGGGTGAGGACCCCGGCCGCCGCGGCGACGAGGTCGCCGCGCTGCACGCCGGCCTCGAGCTGGGCATGACGCTGGTCGACACCGCCGAGATGTACGCCGACGGCGGCGCGGAGGAGGTGGTCGGTGAAGCACTGGCGGGTCGCCGCGACGAGGCGTTCGTGGTCAGCAAGGTCATGCCGTCCCACGCCTCCCGTTCCGGCACGATCGCGGCCTGCGAACGCAGCCTGAAACGCCTGGGCACCGATCGGATCGACCTCTACCTGCTGCACTGGCAGGGCAGGTACCCGCTGCAGGACACCGTCGCAGCCTTCCACCAGCTCGTCGAGGACGGGAAAATCCGATACTGGGGCGTCAGCAACTTCGACCACCGGGCCCTCGCCGAGCTGCAGGACGTGCCGGGCAGCAGCGGGCTGGCCACGGATCAGGTGCTGTACAACCTGTCGCGGCGAGGACCGGAGTACGACCTGCTGCCGTGGTGCACCGACCACCAGCTGCCGGTCATGGCGTACTCGCCGATCGAGCAGGGCCGCATCCTTGACGACACGACGCTGAACGACGTCGCGGCCCGTCACAGCGTCAGCCCCGCGGCGGCGGCCCTTGCCTGGGTGCTGCGCCGCGACTCGCTCTGCACGATCCCCAAGGCGAGCAGCCCGCAGCACGTGCGCGACAACGCCACAGCACTGGACGTGCAGCTGACCCGCGAAGACCTGGATGCTCTGGACCGTGCGTTTCCGCCCCCGAGCGGACCGCGACCACTGGAAATGCTGTGACCCTGCCCCAGGGCGCAGCCCGGTCGGTCCGGGCGGTCCGGGCAGTCCGGGCAGCGCTCCGGTCAGCGCAAGTCTCCGAAGGACCTGCCTGTCACCTCCTCCTGAACCTGTGCACGCCAACCATCGACTCCTTTCCTCGAGCCCTGTCGGGTTCGCGGTAGGCGCTGATCATCCGCTGGCAGGTCCCCCAAGTGGCCTCGAGCCGGGCCCTCTGCTTGTCGGTGAGCAACCCGGTTCCGGCGTGCAGGGTTCGACGGGCGGAGTAGAGCGGGTCGCCCGTGCGGCCGCGGTGGCCATGCAGGTCCTGCTGGACCCGGCGGTGGCAGCGGACCAACGCGTCGCCGGCTAACCGGACTGCGAGCGACCGGCGTTGTGGACGCAGACGACCTGGACACTGGGCCGTGCGGTCAGGAGGATCTCCAAAGTCGGCGGCGGGGGTTCAGGCGATGTCGAGGAAGGAACGGAGCTCGGCGAAGGCCGACGGCACGACGGAGTAGTGCGCCCAGCGGCCCTTCTGCTCGCGCGTGAGCAGGCCAGCGTCGACGAGCTTCTTCATGTGGTGACTCACGGTCGGCTGGCTGATGCCCAGCGGCTCGGTGAGATCACAGGCGCAGACCGAATTGCAGCCCTGAGCAGCGACATGGGACAGAAGCCGGAGACGGGTCGGGTCGGAAAGCGCCTTGAGCAAGGACGCGATCCTCTCGGCCTCGACGCTGTCGACGGGCCCCGCTGAGAGCCTGCAGCACTCCTCAGGGCCGTTCATCGTCTCGAGCCCGGCAGTTGTGATCGCGGTCGTCGTGGACATGTCCCCACCTTACATTGACAGTCATCGATGTGAAGCATAGCGTTCGCATCGATATCCGTCGATGGAAGGTGTCGAAGCCCGATGAGTACGACCACCAAGGATGTGGAGCAGCCCCGCGTGATGAAGGAGATGTCCTTCCTCGATCGCTGGCTCCCGGTGTGGATCCTGGCCGCCATGGCAGTGGGTCTCCTGCTGGGACGGTTCATCCCCGGCCTGAACACCGCGCTGGAGGCGGTGAAGATCGGATCCGTGTCCCTGCCCATTGCGATCGGACTGTTGGTGATGATGTACCCGGTCCTGGCGAAGGTCCGCTACGACGAGACCCGGCGCATCGGCGCGGACCGACGCCTGCTGGTGACCTCGCTGGTGCTGAACTGGATCGTCGGCCCGGCACTCATGTTCGCCCTGGCCTGGATCTTCCTGGCCGACCTTCCAGAGTACCGCACCGGCCTGATCATCGTCGGACTCGCACGCTGCATCGCGATGGTCCTCATCTGGAACGACCTCGCCTGCGGTGACCGAGAAGCAGCCGCGGTGCTGGTCGCGATCAACTCCGTCTTCCAGGTGATCGCCTTCGGTGCCCTGGGCTGGTTCTACCTCCAGGCGCTGCCATCCTGGCTGGGGCTGCCGACCACGTCGGCCGAGTTCTCGATCGGCGCGATCGTCCTCAGCGTGCTGATCTTCCTCGGGATCCCGCTGGTCGCAGGGTTCCTGACCCGCATCCTCGGTGAGCGAGCCAAGGGTCGGACCTGGTACGAGGAGCGGTTCCTCCCGAAGATCGGCCCCTGGGCGCTGTACGGGCTGCTGTTCACCATCGTGCTGCTGTTCGCCCTCCAGGGCGACGCGATCATCTCCGCACCGGGGGACGTGGCCCGCATCGCCCTGCCGCTGCTGGTCTACTTCGTCGTCATGTTCCTGGGGTCCTTCCTGCTCGGCCGCGCGATCGGCCTCGACTACGCGAAGTCCACGACCGTCGCGTTCACGGCCTCGGGCAACAACTTCGAGCTCGCCATCGCCGTCGCCATCGGCACCTTCGGAGTCACCTCCGGCCAGGCCCTCGCCGGCGTCGTCGGCCCGCTGATCGAAGTCCCCGTCCTCGTCGCCCTCGTCTACGTCGCCCTCGCTATGGGGCGGCGCCTGTTCCCCGGCGACACCACCGCCCCCACCCGATGACCCCACAGAAGGATCCCCTCGCCATGACCACGAAGCGCCCTTCAGTCCTGTTCGTCTGCGTGAAGAACGGCGGCAAGTCCCAGATGGCCGCCGCCCTCATGCGCCATCACGCCGGGGATGAGGTCGACGTGCATTCCGCCGGCACCCGCCCGGGCACCGCCATCAACGCCCAGTCCGCGGAGGCGATCGCCGAGGTCGGCGCGGACATGTCCTCCGCCGTCCCGCAGCCGGTCACCCCCGAGCTGCTGCGAAGCGTCGACCACGTGATCGTCATCGGCGACGAAGCCGTCATCAAACCCGTCGAGGGCATGACCGCGCCGGTCACGACCTGGCACACCGATGAGCCCTCTCAGCGCGGCATCGAAGGGATGGAGCGGATGCGCTTGGTCCGCGACGACATCGACACCCACGTCCGCAAGCTCCTGACCGACCTCACCGGCACCGCGAACTGACCGCCCCGCAGCAAGGAGACTCATCATCTTGACCACCGCAACGAACTCACATCCCATTGTCGTCATCGGCGCTGGCCCCATCGGCCTTGCCGCCGCTGCCCACCTCTCTGAGCGCGGCCTGCCGTTCCTGATCCTCGAGGCCGGGACCGCGGCAGGAGCCGCGATCGCCGAGTGGGGGCACACGCGGCTCTTCTCGCCGTGGCAGTACAACCTCGACGCCGCCGCACAGCGTCTCCTCGAAGCTGCCGGCTGGACCGCACCCGACGCCGACGTTCTCCCGACCGGTCACGAACTGCGCGAGCATTACCTCGAACCGCTCGCGCAGCTTCCCCAGCTCGCCGAGTCGATCCGCTGCGGGGCGCGGGTCACCGCCGTCTCCCGCGCCGGCATCGACAAGACCCGCACCGCACGCCGCGAGGAGACCCCCTTCCTCGTCCGGATCCAGACCACCGACGGGCACAGCGAAGACGTGCTCGCCTCCGCGGTCATCGACGCCTCCGGCACCTGGTCCACGCCCAACCCCCTCGGACAGGCCGGGCTCCTTGCTCCCGGCGAGCAGCAGGCCCGCGCCGCGGGCCACATCACCGCGCCGCTGCCTGACGTGCAGGGCCGCGACCGTGACCGCTTCGCCGGCAAGCGAGTCATGGTGACCGGTGCCGGCCACTCAGCCGCCAATACCCTGCTGGACCTCGCAGGCCTGGAGGCCGACACCACCATCATTTGGGCCGCTCGCACCGCAGACCTCACCCGCGTCTACGGGGGTGAGCCGCCCCCTTCATTCGGTCCGGACGTTCTGTGAGTCGTCGGTTTCCATTTGATGGGTGCACTGCCGAGCGTACTCGGCTGGGGTTA
>NZ_LOSQ01000043.1:0-1425 GCF_001595485.1 Micrococcus sp. CH7 | reverse complement strand
AGTTGAGTCCCGCATAGTGGTGTAGCGCCCGGTGGTCGGGCACGTCGTTCCAGACGTGGACGCGGCCACCGTGTGATCCTTCGAGTCAACCTCTCACAGAATCCTCGAATGGAGTCATCACGATGACCGCTCCTCATATTGTCGACCCTGCCGGCCTGCTGGGCGAAGCCCTGTCCGAGGCCTCCCCGGACATGATGCGCCACCTGCTGCAGACGATGATCAACACCCTGCTCTGCGCTGACGCCGATGCGGTGGTCGGCGCCGAATGGGGCAAACCCTCCCGTGACCGCACGGCCCAGCGCAATGGGTACCGGCACCGGGACCTGGACACCCGGGTCGGCACCGTGGACGTGGCCATCCCGAAGCTGCGCTCGGGCACCTACTTCCCGGAATGGCTGCTCGAGCGGCGCAAGCGGGCCGAATCGGCGCTGATCACCGTGGTCGCAGACTGCTACCTGGCCGGTGTCTCTACCCGGCGGATGGACAAGCTGGTCAAGACCTTGGGCATCAATGCCCTGTCGAAGTCCCAGGTGTCCCGGATGGCCGCGGACCTCGATGAGCAGGTGGAGGCCTTCCGCCACCGGCCGCTCGGGGAGGCGGGACCGTTCACGTTCGTTGCCGCGGACGCGTTGACGATGAAGGTGCGTGAGGGCGGGCGTGTGGTCAACGCGGTGGTGCTCATCGCCACCGGGGTCAACGGCGACGGCCACCGCGAAGTGTTGGGCCTGCGGGTGGCCACCAGCGAGACCGGGGCGGCGTGGAACGAGTTCTTCGCCGACTTGGTCGCCCGGGGCCTGGCCGGGGTCCGGCTGGTCACCTCTGATGCCCACCCCGGGCTCAAGGACGCCATCGCCGCGAACCTGCCCGGTGCGGTGTGGCAACGCTGCCGCACCCACTACGCGGCGAACCTGATGGGCATCACCCCGAAGAGCATGTGGCCGGCGGTGAAGGCCATGCTCCACTCGGTCTACGACCAGCCCGATGCCGCCAGCGTCAACGCCCAGTTCGACCGGCTGCTGGACTACGTGAGCGAGAAACTGCCGGTGGTGGCCGAGCACCTCGATGCTGCCCGGGCCGACATCCTGGCGTTCACCACATTCCCCAAGGACGTCTGGACCCAGATCTGGTCGAACAACCCGGCCGAGCGGCTCAACCGCGAGATCCGCCGCCGCACCGACGCGGTGGGCATCTTCCCCAACCGGGCGGCCATCGTACGACTGGTGGGCGCGGTGCTGGCCGAGCAGACAGACGAGTGGGCCGAGGGCCGTCGCTACCTCGGCCTGGAGGTCCTGGCCCGCTGCCGACTCACCACCGTCAGCAACACGGGAAGCGAGGTGAACCCCGACACCGCGCCCGCCCTCGAGTTCAGCGCCTGACAACCCCAACGAAGGAATCAGCCGCTACACCACTTCATGGGGCTTGACC
>NZ_LOSQ01000042.1:0-38274 GCF_001595485.1 Micrococcus sp. CH7 | reverse complement strand
CCCGGCTTACAGCCGGTCCGTCCCCTCGCCCACCTCGTGGGCCCCGCATGATCCCGCCGTTTCTGGCGGGATCATGCGCGTTTCGGGGCCTCGTCCCGCCGACGCGGGTACAGCCGAATACAGTCGAATACAGCGCCCTACAGTGCCTCGACCGGCACAGAACCGGCACGGCGCCGGCCGCGGGTCAGCGCACGAGCCCGTCGGTCAGGGCGGCCAGCGCGGAGTCGTCGGACGGCATCACGTGGGCGTACGTCCGCAGGGTCTCAGTGGCGTCCTTGTGGCCGAGCCGTCGGGCGACGGCGACGACGGACGCCCCGTGGGAGAGCAGGTGGCTGGCGTGGTGGTGGCGCAGCTGGTGCCACCCTCCCGGTCCCATCCAGGGCAGCTTCCCGCGGCACCAGTCCCAGGCGGAGGAGAGCCGGTGCCGGCCCCATCCGGCCCCGGCGCGGTGGAAGAGCCGCCCCTCGTCGTCGGCGTCCGCGATCAGCCGCTGCAGGACGGCGGCGGTCTCGGCGCCCACGCGGATGGTCCGCCTCGACGCGGCGGTCTTCAGCGGCGCCCAGGTCGAGGT
The DNA here is from genome assembly GCF_001595485.1 of Micrococcus sp. CH7. Classification (NCBI taxonomy): domain Bacteria; kingdom Bacillati; phylum Actinomycetota; class Actinomycetes; order Micrococcales; family Micrococcaceae; genus Micrococcus; species Micrococcus sp. CH7. Next base: position 37,703 of record NZ_LOSQ01000042.1, on the reverse strand, counting down.
CGTGGCCCCGATCTGCCGGTCCACGAGGATGCTGCGCGCGGCCAGGTCCACCCGGTCCGCGGTGAGGCCGCGCCACTCCCCCGGCCGCATGCCGGTGGCCGCGCCGATCAGGACGGCGTCGCGCGCCCACGGGCTGATCGTGTCCGCGATCTGCTGGACCTGCTCGACGGTGAGGACCTCGGTGGGCCCGCCCGCGTCGCGGGGCAGGCGGATCTTCACGCACGGGCTGGCCGGGATCAGCCCGTCGAGCACGGCCTCGCGCAGCATGCCAGCCAGGTAGCGGTAGGTGATCTCGACGGTGGCCGGCGCGAGACCGGCGGCCTGCCAGCCGATGACCGCGGCCTGCACATCCGCGCGCGTGACCTCGTCCAGCCGCAGCTCCCCGAGCGCGGGGACGATGTACCCGTCCACCTTGTACCCGATGGACGCCCGCGAGGACTCACGCTGGTGCACCTGCCGGCTCTTCCACGTCTCAGCCCACTCGGCCACGGTGGGCGGCGCCGCGGCCGCCGGCCGGTCGGCGGCGTGGGCCCAGGCGAGGGCCGCATCCTTCGTCGTGAACGTCCGGGTCTGCTCGGCCCCGGTCCCGTCCGTGCGGATCGCCCGCCACCGCCGCCCCGTCCCATACCGGGACGTGCGGGTGCGATCCCGCCGGTGCCAGAGATCCTGGACGCGGCTCATGGTGGTCTCCTTCGCTCACGGGTGGGTGTGGGGCCTCCCCGCGGCGCGGGAAGGGGTCAGGCCGCGTCGGGGGTGCGCGCGGCCCGGTACCGGGTCTGCCGAGCCTCCCGAGCCCGTCGCGTGATCACCGGGTAGGCGGCGATCGCCACCGGGTCCTCGGCGAGCGTGGCCACGCGCATCGCCAGCGCCGTGCCCCGCAACCCGACCAGGTGCTCAGCGGCCCGGTCACGCGCGGCCCCGTGCCGCCACCGCCGCCCCCACAGCTGCAGCACCATGTGGTCACGCACGGACAGGTGGCCGGCGCTCGCGGGCGCCTGGGTGGTCGTGGTCATGTCGGGACGGTACGTCCGGGGCCGGACAGGCTAGACGGTCTCGCGGTGCTCGGGGATCCGGGCGGCGAGGTGCTCCCGCTCGGCCCGGGTGAGCCCGGCGAGCCGGTCAGTGAGCACGAGAGGGGTCACCCACAGTTCGTCGGCGAGCTCGTCCAGGCTCATGGACCAGGGCAGGGCATCGGCGAGCTGCTCGAGCGTGATCAGCTGCCGGGCCGCGGCCGCGCGCACCGCGTGCTCGACGGCCGGCGGCTGGCAGCCGCGGTGGCCGTGCTCGAGGTGCACGAGCTCATGGGTGAGCGCGCACCGCCGCTCGGCCTGCGTCATGCGGGGGTCAAGCCAGATCACCGTCGCGCCATCGGTCGCGGCCGGCGCCGTCGGGTGCGGGCGAGCCCAGACCACGACGACGTGCGTCAGCGTGCGCAGCGCCCTCCAGGGGTGGAACATGTGGCCCACGTAACGACACGGGCCGGACACGTTACGCCCCCTCCTCGACCCCCGAGTCCTGGGACTCCTCACCGACGTCGCCCCACTCCCGGGCCTGCCGGTCGCGGGTCAGCTCGAAGTCAGGGTGTGCTGCTAGATCGAACTCGGCCGGCGCGCCGGCTGCCACGGTCTTCTGTCCAGCGCCAGCGTCACCGCCGCGCGCTCCCCCGCGCTCGGCCGTGCCGCGCTCGCGGTCCTGGTGCTGGTCTGGGTGGTCGTGCTCGTCATGGTGGTCCGTCCTACGGCGTTCGAGCATGACCCGGAGGACTGCGGTGAGCAGCTCCTGGTCATACGTCGAGAGGTCAGGGGATTCCTGAACGACGTCGAGGACCGACGGGTGAAGAGCCGAGTCGAGCTCCACGCCCATGGACTCCAGCGCTGCAGTGGCCACGTGGGCCACGGGCACCTTCAGAACGAGCGCGAGCATCGTGATGTTCTCGCCCTTGATCGAGGTGACCGGGGTGGACTTGAGCCGCGCGAAGCTCGTGTGGCTCATGTCGTACCCTGCGCGCTCGGCGCGGGCGGCGAGGTCGCGGAGGGACCAGCCGTTCCGCTCCTGGGCTGAGGCGATCAGCCGGCCCAGCGAGTGCATGTCGTTCATGGCGACCAATCTGCGGGGTGACGCCAAGGGGAGCAACCGACCTCGGACACCCGCTGTTGCGTGGAAGTGGACACCGAAACGGTAGCAACAAAGGGGGCGGCGTGCCGCATGGCGGCGCGGATGCGGGGCTATCGGCGCGGACCTGGAGAGAAGTAGGTGGACACCTGGGCAAACTCGCTGTACCGTTTTGCTGGACACCACGTCACGCGAAAGGTTACAGTCATGGGGCAAGTCATTCACCTGCCACTCGGGGAGCTCTACATGAAGCTGCGGGACCGCAAGCGACTCCAGCGCCTGATGATCGTCCAGGACGTCTCAGCGCGGCAGCTGGCACGCGCCGCCGGCTGGAAGTCGCACTCATACATGAACCGCCTGCTCAACGGGCAGGCCGAGACCCTCGCGCCCGAGCCCGCTCTGCGCATCGCCCATCACCTGGGCGTCGGCGTCGAGGACCTTTTTTTGACCAAGGTGGAACGTCCTACGCACCACAACGGAACGCATGAAAGGACAGCAGCATGACCACGCTGACGCCCTTCCAGTACGGCGCCACCGCCGTACGCACTGCCGTCATCGACGGCGAGCCCCACTTCGTCGCCGCCGACCTCTGCGCCGTCCTCGAGATCGGCCGCCAGCAGGACGCCACCCGCTACCTCGACGCGGACGAGAAGAGGGGGTGTCTGGTAGACACCCCCTCCGGCCCGCAGACCATGGTCGTCGTCACCGAGGCCGGCATGTACTCGCTGGTGCTGCGCTCGCGGAAGCCGGAGGCGAAGGCGTTCAAGCGGTGGCTCACGCACGAGGTGCTCCCGGCGATCCGGAAGACGGGCGCGTACTCCGTGCAGCGTGAGCTGACCGAGGACGAGATCATCCACCGGGCCCTGACCCTGTCGGTGGCGAAGGTCGAGGCGCTCGAGGCGAAGGTCGCCGAGGACGCCCCGAAGGTCGCCGCGTGGGAGTCGATCGTGTCCTCGGCCGGCTCGTGGTCGTACAACGACGCCGCGAAGGTGCTGTGCGAGTCGGGGCAGATCGAGATCGGCGAGAAGCGCCTCGTGAAGACCCTCGTGGACTGGGGCTACCTGTACCGCGACGCGAAGGGCCGCCCGCACGTGTACCAGCGGTACATCGAGCAGGGCCTGTTCGTGGTGAAGGCCCGCACGTACCGCGACCTCGTCTCGGGCGAGGTGCGGGAGTCCGCGGCCCCGCAGGTCCGGCTCACCGGCAAGGGCCTCGGCGTCGTCCGGTCCCGCCTGACCGATCAGCCGGCCTTCGAGCTGCTCGGCATCCGGGTGGTGACGGCATGACCACCGCCGCGCCGTTCTACATCGAGAACCTGCGCCGCGCACGGCTGACGCGCACGGCCCAGGCCGCGAAGCGCACGGCCGCCCGCCTGGAGGACCTCGAGCACCTGGCCGCCGCCCGCGTGACCCGTGAGGCCGCGGCCCCGCGGGCCGGGTTCCCCACGGTCGAGGCCATGGAGCGGTTCTGCCGCCGCGTGGGCCGTCACGACCTGATCCGAGCCATGCCGTCCGAGAGGAGCGCGGCCTGATGCCCACCCGTCTACTGACCGTCACCGAGGTCGCCCAGCGACTCAACGAGCACCCGGAGACCACCCGGACGCGCTTGCGCCGTGGGGAGATCACCGCGGTGAAGAAGTCCGAGGGCTCGCGCGCGGCGTGGCGGGTCTCGGAGAAGGCCGTCGAGGCCTTCATCCACCGCCGCCGGTACAACCCCGCCGCCTGACCAACCGCCCCCGGCCGCGCATCCCTAGCCGGCCGCCCACCCATCGAGGAGACCCACCATGACCACCACCGAACACACCCGTCCCGGCATCTGGATTTCTACATCCGCGGCCCGGCCCGACTACGTCCGCATCAGCGCGGACATCCCGAACGACCAGCTGGCCGAGGCGATCAACGCACTGGCTGCCGTCGTCAACGCCCCCGCCGACGACACGCATGCGGCCTCCACGGGCACGACGCTCGCGGACGAGGACGCGTGCCGCCGCGTCGACGACGTCGATCAGGACGGCCCGGACTGCGAGGGTCCCGAGGGCGGTGAGTCCGCATGAGCGCGGCGTCGCTCCATGAGGAGCTGGGGATGCGCGCGCCTTCGCGGCGGTCCACGTGGTGGGCGCCGGCGGACGGCTCGCTGGGCTGCGCGGTGCGTGACGTCGTGCGCACTGGCCTGGCCGTGGCCGCGGTGCTCGCGGTGCTCGCGCTCCCGGGCCTGGTGGACATGGCCATGACGGCCCTGCTGGGCGGTGGTGGCCGTGGCTGAGCCGCGCAAGCACCACCAGATCCTGTTGCAGGTCGTGGACCGCAAGCCGATGCCGCGGCCGTACCCGTGGGTGTCGTACCGGTCTCGTGACGAGCTGCGCGCGGCGGTCGTGCGCGCGACGCGCGTCTACTGGTCGGCCGCGCGCCGCGTGGACGTGACGCTCGCTGGCCCGGACTGGCGTGAGTGCCGGGGCGAGGTCTTCCTGTCCTTCCCGGGCGGTCAGACCGTGGACGCCCGCTTCTTCCCCGTGTTCGACCCGAGCCGGCCCGCCTCCGAGCAGGCCCGCAGGTCCGAAGGAGACCGGTGATGACGGACATGACCGAGATCGCGACCGAACCCAGCCTCGAGGCGGTGGACGAAGCGGAGCGGACCCCGTGTCAGCTGGCGGACCCGGACATCTGGTTCACGCCGGCGTCGGAGGCGGTGGCTGTGGCCGCATGCCGGCAGTGCCCCGCCCGCGAGGTGTGTCTGCAGGTCGCCATGGACGCCGAGGGGACGGCGCGCACGTCGTCACGGTTCGGGGTCTGGGGCGGGCTGACGCCGATGCAGCGCTCGGCCTTGCACCGGGCGGACCACCCGGGACGTCGCCCGTCTGCCAAGGCGGGTGATCGCTGATGGGCGGCAAGGTCGCGGCGGCGTACCACGGCGTGCCGTGCGATGGCCGGTGCTGCCGGCAGAACCGGCACCTGGGGGTGTGCCCCCACAGGCGGGTGTGTGAGTACCACCTGCGCGAGGACGCCCGCACGGCTCGTGCGGAGCGTGAAGCAGAGCAGATCGCGGACCTGCAGCGGGCCGCGGAGAGAGTGATGAGGAGACCACGATGACGACGACGTTCGAGATGATCTGGGAGGACCCCGGGCCGGCGCGTGTCGGCCGCCCGGGTGACTCGCGTCTGCGCCAGATGCTGGCCGAGTTGCAGAAGCATCCCGGCCGGTGGGCGAAGGTTCACGAGAGCAAGGCCAACGGTGGTCAGGGGTCTTGGTGGAAGGAGAAGGGCTGCGAGGCCACGACCCGCCGGGATCGGGAGCGTGGCGTCACGATGACGTACGCGCGCTGGCCGGAGCCCGACCTGGATGACCCGCAGCCGGCCGCGGCTTCTGACGAGCGTGCTGAGCGCGCGGCACAGCCTGCACCGCCGGCGCCCGCACAGGAGCCCACCGCGCCGCCCGCGCAGGAGCCCACCGCGGAGCCCGCGCAGGAGCCGGCGCAGGTCGAGCCGGCCCCGGCCGCGGCGCCGTCGAAGGTCGGCCGGGTCAGCACCGCTGAGGCGGACGCGATCCTCGAGGCCCGCCTCGCAGGGGCCACCCTCGACGACCTCTCGGAGCGGTTCGGTCGAGCAGTCGCCACGATCCGCAGCGCGATCCACCGGGCCGAGGACCGCCGCCAGAAGGCCGAGGACACCGCCCGCCCGACCCCGCTCGTGGCCAGCCACCCCAAGGGCACCTGCCGCGTCTGCCACGCCAAGAACCGCGGACTCACCGACGGCGTCTGCCGCCTGTGCATCATCCGCGCCCGCGAGGCCGCCGCCCGGCGGGAGGACGCGTCATGACCGGCCGCCGGACCCCGCTCGTCACGAGCCACGCCGACCGGCGCCGCACCCACGGCCGCGTCAGCAAGAACGAGCTCGCACTGCGCCCCGACGTCGACGAGAACCGCGCCAACCTCGCCCGGTTCATGTGCCGCCGCCTCGCACCCAACGTCACCCCCACACCATCCAAGGAGCGCTGACCGTGAGCAAGCCCACCCCACCCGTGCTCGATCCGGCCTCCGGGTCGCGGATGTTCTATTTCGACAAGGCGGACCCCCGCGTGCTGTTCGGGGACATCCGATCAGAGCAGCACGTCCTCTGCGATGGGCGCGCCCTGAGCATCAACCCCGACGCGATCACCGACTCCCGCGCACTCCCCTTCGAGGACGGCACGTTCAGCGTGGTGATCTTCGACCCGCCTCACCTCGTCCGCGCAGGCAACGGCTGGCAGGCGCTCAAGTACGGCCGACTCGACCGGAACACCTGGCGACAGGACCTTGCCGCGGGCTTCTCCGAGTGCTTCCGCGTGCTCAAGCCCGCCGGCGTCCTCATCTTCAAGTGGAACGAGACGCAGATCCCGGTCTCTCACATCCTCGAGCTCACCCACCAGCGGCCCCTTGTCGGACACCGAGTGGGCAAGCAGATGAACACGCACTGGATCACCTTCATCAAGGAGCCCCTCGCATGAACTCGCACACCATCCTCCGCAGACTCAACGCCCTCGTGGGCGCCGCGCTCGCGGGCCTGCGGGTCCGCCGGCTGATCCGTGAGGCCCGGCTGGGCTGCAGTCACGTGCATGACCGGGATGTGGCGGCGGGCGCCGTCGTCGCGGCCCTGGGCGCGCTGGTGCTGGCGCATCGGCTGTCGGAGACCGAGGCGCTGGTCCGCATCTACCCGGACGGCGCAGGCGGCGATCGGGTGTCGGTCGTCCTGACGTGCGGTGACGCCGTCTCGGCGGTCACCCACGCGATCCCGTTCACGTGCGTGGAGTCGCTGACGGCGCTGGCACCGGCCGTGCGCCGCCTGGCCCGAGCGGAGGTGGCGGCATGAGGGTCACCTTAGACACGATGCAGTTCCGGCAGGCTCTGGCGGCGGCGCTGCCGCACACGGGCGGCCCGAAGTCGGGTGTGCTGGAGCACCTGCGGGTGCAGGTCTCGGACCGCTGGGTGTGGGTCATGGCCTCGTGCGGGTCCACGTCTGTGATGGCGCGGTCGTCTGTGCTGGAGGTGGAGGATCTGACCGGGGATCCGGCCACGGACGCGTTCCACCTGTCCCCTGCGGCGGCGAAGGCCGTCCTGGCGGTGTTCACGCTGGCGGACGAGCTGGACCAGACCATGTTGATGATCACCCGGGAGATCACGGACGCCGGCCACCAGCTGACGTTCCAGGACGTCGGTGGCCTGCTGGCTGGCAACGAGCTCGTCCTGCAGGGCGGTGACCCGGACCCGGAGTTCCCGAACGTCCCGGCCTCGGTGATGCCGGCCTCGTTCCTGGGCGAGGAGCTGCCGCTGCACACGCTGGTCCACGAGAAGGGCCTGGCCCGCTTCGTGCGGACGGCGAAGGCGTACGGCGGGGAGCTGACGATCACCGGCAACCGCCGTACCGGGTCCTCGTACCTGGTGGCGGCCGGACCGCACTGCCGCGGCCTGCTCACCATCGCCCGCCTGGACCCCGAGGACGGGGACACCCCCGACTTCGGTGGCCTCGAGCTGGACTGGCGTGAGCAGACCGAAGACCTCGCCCACGCCCTGAACCGCATCCAGCGCGAGCACCTGGCCCGGAAGGACGAGACCGAGGCCAAGGAGGCCCTGGCCGCCGCGGTCCGCAAGGGCTTCAAGGACGACGCCCTCGACGGGCTCACCGTCTCCACCGGCGGCTCGTCCTTCACCCTCACCCGCGACGACTTCGCCCGACTCGACGAGGAGGACTCGTGACCACCACCCGCCACAGCGACACGCCCGTGCGGACCCCCGTCTGTTCGCGGGCCCCGCGGCTCGGGACCCAGGAGTACGCGCTGTACGCCCTGGCGAACCGCCGTGTCTCGATCCGCCCGAGGGTGATGCGCTCCGGCCCGCACGCCGACGCCGTGTTCTGGGAGATCGAGTACCTCGGGGGTGGCGGCGGTGCCATGTGGGCCCGCTTCGCGCCGACCCTCGCGGACGCCATGGACGTCGTCTACGCCACCCGCCTCGCCCGCGAGCGCAGCTACACGAACGGAGGCGCAGCATGACCCGCCCCATGCCCTACACGGAAGCACCGCCACACCCCGGACGATCGCCGAAGTTCTCGGGGGACGACGTGGGCCCCGGGGAAAGGCTGGCCGCGAGAGAAGCGTGGGATGACGCCCGGTGGAAATACACCGAGAGCATCGTGGTCGGGCGTGACAAGCGCCTCTCGGCCACCGAGTGCGACGCCGAGTGGGACGCCGCCGAGCAGGACGCGTCCACCGCCCTCCTGTACCACGTGCTCGGGGACAAGCGCCTGACTGCATGGCAGGTCGAGCGCTTCGACAACGCCGCCCGCACCTGGCGCCGCTTCGCCACACACCCGCACGCACTGGAGGACAGCCCGTGATTTCCCTCATCATCACCGCCATCGGCGTGACCCTCGTCCTGCTCATCTTCCGTGCCGCCCGGGGACGCTTCCCCTGGGAGCCGTTCCCGGAGTCCGCGGAGATCCTCGACCGCATCGCCCTCGAAGGAGAGACCAATGAGTGACCGCACTACCACCGGGGAGGCGAGAGAGGCCCTCGACGACCTGCACCTGGCCGCGCACGAGAACGGGCCCACGACGGACCTGTCGACGCACTTCCGCCGCGCGCGTCGCCTGTGGGTTGCCATGGGCGGCGAGCACCATACGGCGCACGGTGAGCCGATGCCCGCGTGGGACGAGCTCGGCGCCTCCATGCAGCTCATGCTGATCGGCTTCGTGGCCCGTGCCGTGCAGGACGTCCTCGAGGTCGAGCAGGTCATGTACCGGGCGCTCAGCGCCGCGCTCGACCTCGTCGAGCGGTTCGAGACCGAGCGGGACACCTCCCACACCAAGGACGAAGCCATCGCATGGGACAACGCCGCCACCCTCCTCCTCGCCGCCCTGAAGGGAGAAACCCGTGCGTGACCCCCGCGAAACCCTGGCCCGCATCCGGGCGCAAGCAGACGCCGCCACCAAAGGACCGTGGCACCCCGAGAATGACCCCGACGAGTTCCCCCAGGTACTAGGACCTGTCCGTAAGCACGACAGAATCGTCGTGCAGTCCTGGATCGCCCCTGAAGTAAGCAGCGAAGAGGACGCCGAGTTCATCGCCGCCGCCCGCACCGACGTGCCCCGCCTCGTGGACGCACTCGACGCCGTACTTGACCTCGCGGACCGGCTCGACGCCGAGGCTGAGGAGCTGCGCGACTTCTCCGGCGGGATGTCCGACGAGTCCGAGTGGCTCGAGGCAACGGCCACTCGTATCCGCGCCGCGCTCGCGGGCGTTGAGGGCGAGGGCTGATGTCGTGGCTGAAGACCTCGGACGCCGCCGCTTGGCACCCGCTACTGCTAGAGGTCCTGGAGCACTCACTCGAGGAGCCATGGCTCGTGAACGAGGTGTTCGGCTTCCTCAGCAGATGCGCCATCCAGTCCGCGCAGTTCGAGCTCGACTACGTGGTCACGTTCGGCGTGGCTATGCAGACCGCGAACGGCGCTGACCGCTTCAAGGTGCTGGACCGGGTATGCCGTGCGGTCGGCCTGTGGAAGGACGTCGAGATCCCCGCCACCGCGGACCAGCCCGCGCGCAAGGCCTTCAAGATCGTGGAAGAGGACGACCTCTGGCACATGATCCGCAAGGACGAGCGGGAGTGGGAGCGGCAGCGCCGCGCCGACGTCGGGAACCCCGAGCTGGTGATCCCCGTGCGCCACCGTGACGGAGACGCCTGCCGCTGGTGTGGGCACGTCGTGTTCTGGTCCGACAGGAAGGGCGGCCGTGGGGCGACCTACGACCACCTCAAGCCCGGCCAGGGCGCTGCCTCCGCCGACGACCTTGTGGTGGCCTGCCGCTCGTGCAACGGAGCCCGGAAGGACGAGTCCAACACGGACTTCAACAACGAACTCCGCCCCGCCCCGAAGGACCCCTACTACTCGAAGGGAACCGCGGCCTTCCTCGCCCGCTACGGCGTGGAAGTCCAGGTCTCCGCCCGCCCCCGCATCACGGAACCGGCTGGCAGCACCACCCCCGCAGCAGAGCAGGCACCGCAGCGCGAGAGCGCGCCGGCGCAGGCGACCGCAGCACCGACCGACGCAGCAGGCAGCACCGCCGGCGACGCGACCGCAGCACCCCGTCAGGGCGTGCGCGACACCGCGTCCCGGCAGGAGCGCCAGCGCGCGGCCCAGGTGCGCGACGCCCGCGGCCCTGGCGAGCCCGCAGCAGCGGCCCCCGCTCAGCGCGACGTGGCGCGCCGTCTGCTCGACAAGCGGAAGCAGGAGCTGCTGGAGGCACTGGCCGCCGCGCGGGGTATCCCGCAGCCGGCGCCGGCCACCGAGCGCTCCTGGGTGGACCTCGCCGAGGTCGAGTGGGAGCCGGACGATGCCGGCCCGGCGGGCGTCGGCCCTGATCTGCAGATTCCCGCAGATCGCCAGGCTGAAGGATCTGGATTCCCCGGGTCGGGTCGGGACGGGTCAGGTCGGGACGGGTCAGGTCGGGACGGGACGTGCCTGGACGGGCACGGGCCGGGCTCGGGCTGGGACGTGCCTGGACGGGACGGGAGCGCTGGTGGGTCTGGTGGGGCTGGGAAGGGCTCTGGCAGGCGGAGAAGACGGGGCAGACGTGGTGGTCGTGGTCGAGGAGGTGACCGTGGTGAGGGCTGAGGAGTACGCGCAGATGATGGCGGACGGGATGTCCGAGGACGTCTTCCAGAAGCAGGTGGAGGGACTGGCCGAGTCGCTGGGGTGGAAGGTCTATCACACCCACGATTCGCGTCGGTCTCACCGTGGGTGGCCGGACCTCGTGCTCGGTCGCCGCGGCCGGGTGCTGTTCCGGGAGCTGAAGACGATGAAGGGGCGCACGACGCCCGACCAGAAGGCATGGCTCGAGCTGCTCAACGCGGCCGGGCACGACGCGGCCGTGTGGCGGCCGGTCCAGTGGTTCGACCGGACGATCGAGAGGGAGCTGACGTGAGCGAGCTGAGCATGGTGGTGGATCGGCTGACGATGACGACGCCGCAGATGGTGCGCACGTCGGCCGGCCCGGTGGTGGTCCGCGTGGCCCCGCTGCTCGAGGTGTTGCAGGGGATGGTCCATCACCGCACTGCAGGTGCCGGCGGGCGGTCGTCATCGTCGTCGGGGTCAGGCGCACCGCTGGACATGGAGGCGCTGAACCTCATGGTGTCCGTCGAGGAGGAGCTGGTCCACCTGCAGTGGGTGATGCGCTCGGCTCCCCCGCCTGCCCGGGCGGAGATGCAGGCGGCGGCCGACCTGTTCCGGGTCCCGTTCGCTGTGGTTGCGGGCCCACCCGCGCCAGGCTTCGGTGGCATGACGGTGTTCGAACGGCTGCGGTGGACCGCGGTGCGGGCGGCCGCGCTAGGCCGGGACGCCGAGGTGCTCGCCATCGTCCGCGGGTGGGTGTCTGCGATCGAGCGGCGCATGGACCCGCCCATCGTGATCCAGCCGCGCAAGCCGTGCCCGGCGTGCGGGGAGCACATGGCGTGGACGATGGACCCGAGCCTCGACGAGCTGGTGCAGGTGCCGGCCATCTCGGTGGTCGTGGGTGATCGCCCGCGAGGCTGGTGCATCGAGTGCGGCGCGGAGTGGGTGGGCCCCGAGGTCGTGGACCTCGTGACTCAGTGCGGAGGCTCAACGGAGCTCGCGCGGAACCTGCTTGGCAGATGACCCGCGCAACGTGTACGCTGGGCCTCGCCGGGTAGAAGTCTGCCCCGGCCCTGATCTTCGCGAAGGCCCCGACCCCCACAGGTCGGGGCCTTCGTCGTATCCAGACCGCTGGGTCAGCGAGGCGTCCCCTGCGTGCGCGCCTCGTGCAAGGACGGCCATGACCGGACTAGGTTTCCCCCGCGAGCCGCACCTGCCCAGCACCCCTTCACCGCCCGCCCTGTCGAGGTGATCCCCGATGACGCTGCGAAGCACGACGGCCCGCGGCTACGGTGCCTCGCACCAGCGCATCCGTGAGCGGTACCGGCCGCTCGTCGAGTCCGGCCAGGCCATCTGCGCCCGCTGCCAAGAACCCATCGCCCCGACCGAGCCATGGGACCTCGGGCACACCGACGACCGCACCGGCTACCAGGGCCCCGAGCACCGCCGCTGCAACCGGGCCGCCGGCCAGGCCAACGCCACCGCGGCCCGCGCCGCGAAGGCCGCGACCACGGTCCGCGACTGGTGACCGCCCGACCCTAGGGGGGTTCAGATTTGGCGGAATCATGCGGCTCCTGACTCCGCCCGGTAGTCATCTCCCTCCCCGACGCGCGTGACGGTAACGCTACGTGCGCGCCTCAGAACGCGATGCAACGACTGCCCGTGAGGAGAACCATGAACAGGTACGTGTACGAGGGCATCACCCGAGACGTCGAGGCCGGGAAGCGGGTCGCGGTGCTCGCCGCCACGCGTGACGCAGCCGCGGCCGCCTTCACTGAGGTGCACGAGACGCGGCCAGGGTGGGCGAAGGTCTGCCGCGCCGCCGGCGCGCAGCGCCTCGAGCATGAGTCCGGCGGCGTCGCCGTCTTCGTCTCCGCGAGGGGCAACAGGCACCGCGGACTCACCGCCGACACCCTCGTGCTGGTCGACGGGCTGGCCGGGTGGCGCGGCATCAAAAGCGACCTCGCCCCCATCGCCCCTGAGGTCATCGGCTGACCAGACTCCCGAGAGCAGGTGACCCGCATGGAGATGGCCTGCTACGAGTGCGGTGAGGTGTTCGAGGCGAAGCGGGACACGGCCCGGTACTGCTCGACGCGCTGCCGGGTCCGCGCGCATCGCAAGCGGAAGACCGAGATGCCCGAGTCCGTGAAGCAGGCGACCGCCTCGGCCGTCGTCGGCCGGTTGATGGACGAGGACGAGGAGTCGCCGCGTGAGGCGCCGGCGGAGGGACGCGTCATCGTCGACGACGTCCCGATGAGCGTCTACCAGGCGACGCAGGACGAGCTGCGGAAGGCGGGCAAGGTCGGCACGGTCGCCGGCCAGTCCGCGCTCGCGCTCGCGGCCCGCATCGACAACCCGGCCCTCGACACCGGGTCGGCGCTCGCGGGCATGGTGAAGCAGCTCGAGGCCACGCTGGCTGGGGTGCTCGCGGACAAGGACGACGGCGGGGACGAGCTGGACGAGTTGCGTCGTCGTCGTGAGGAGCGTCGTCGTGCTGCTGGCTGATCCGGGTGCTCTGGTGCGGCCCCTGTACGAGTCGCTCCCGGAGCGGGTGGACACGTACGGGCCGGAGGTCGCGGACCTGTGCGACGTGATCGGCTACGGCCCGGACCCTGAGCAGCGGCTCGTGCTGGACGCGATGTTCGGCGTGGACTCGCATGGGAAGTCGACGGCGTTCGAGACCGCGGTGATCGCGCCGCGGCAGAATTTGAAGACCGGTGTGCTGAAGATGGCCGTGCTCGGCTGGCTGTTCATCACCGATCAGCAGCTGGTGATCTGGTCCGCGCACGAGTTCTCGACGGCGCAGGAGGCGTTCCGGGACCTGGAGATCCTCATCGGGGGGTCCTCGTTCCTGTCGAAGCGGGTGAAGAAGGTGCACCGGGCCAACGGTGACGAGGCGATCGAGCTGAAGTCCGGGGCGCGTCTGAAGTTCCGGGCGCGCACGAAGGCCGGCGGCCGTGGCCTCTCCGGGGACAAGGTCGTGCTCGACGAGGCGTTCGCGCTGCAGCCCGACCACATAGGCGCCCTGCTGCCGACCATGACGACCCGCCCGGACCCGCAGGTCGCCCACGGGTCCTCCGCGGGCACAGCGCACTCCGACGTCCTTCGCAAGATCCGCGACCGTGGACGCGCCGGGACCTCGGCGCGCCTGGCCTACTTCGAGTGGGCGGCCGCGCGTCGCGCGTGCGCATCCGAGCAGTGCGACCACGAGCCCGGGAAGTGGGACGGCTGCCAGCTCGACGACGTCGAGAACTTGAAGGCCGCAAACCCCCTGCTCGGCCGCGTCCGCCCGAACGGCACCGGCCTGACCGTCGAGTACCTGCGCGCCGAGCGCGCCGCCTTGCCGCCGGCCGAGTTCGCACGCGAGCGGATGGGCTGGTGGGACGACCCCTCCACCTCGGACATCTTCGGTCCCGGCAAGTGGGAGCAGGGCGCCCGCGACGACGTCGAGCGCCCCACCGACATGACCATGACCGGCCTGGCGATCGCCGTGGCCATGGATCTGAAGACCGCGGCGCTCGTCGGCGCCGGCGTCGACGACACCGGGGCGGTCTGGCCGCGCGTGCTCCAGCACGGGCCGGGCACCGCCTGGACCGTGGACCGCGCCAAGGAGCTGCAGGCCCGCTTCGAGCTGCCCGTCGTGATCGACGGCAAGGGCCCCGGCGCCATGCTCATCCCCACCCTCGAGCGCGAGGGCGTGAACCTTCACGTGGCCACCACGAACGACGTCCTCGACGCGTTCGCGAACCTGCGCTCGCGGGTCTCGGACGGGGCGCTGCTGCACACGCCGGCGCTCGAGCTCGACGCCGCGGTAGCCGGCGCGGCCCTGCGCCCGGTGGGTGACCGGTTCGCGATCGGTCGGAAGGCGTCCACCGCGGACGTGTCCCCGCTCGAGGCCGCGTCTCTGGCCTGCTGGCAGGCCACCATCGGCCCGTCGCAGGGACGGTCGGCGTACGACGACGACTCCTACGACGACGAGTTCATGTACGTCTGACCCGAAGGAGACCCGCGTGGCCGTGACGGCGCTCATCCTGTCGATCCTGGCCGTCGCGGCCGTGCTCGGGGCTGTGTGGTTCTCCCCCGCCCGCCGGGCCGCGCCGCCCGCCGACGAGTGGGCGCCGCTGCTGGCCCGCCGCGCCGTCGTGAACATGCACGACGGGACCGCGGTGGACGGTGTCCTCGTGCGCCGCGACGGCGCGCTCCTGGTCCTGCGAGAGGCCGTCATCCACGACGGCGCCTCCGACCACCCGCCCCGGGCTGACGGGGAGGTCGTCATCGACCGCATGCAGGTCGCGTACCTGCAGTTCCCCACGACCTGAGAGGCGGTGACGCATGGCGTTCGTCGTGAGCCACGGTGAGGTGCGCGGGCTCGCGCGCCCGACGACCTCCGTGCCCCGCTCCCTGCAGATCACCCCCGGCTACACGTCGGACTACGCCGCGATCTGGCGCACCCACGGGTCCGTCCGCACGGTCACCGACTTCCTGGCCCGCAACATCGCCTCCCTCGGCCTGCACCTGTTCGAGCGTGCCGGGGACGCCGACCGCCGCCGCGTGACCGACCACCCGCTCGCGCAGCTGATCGGCCGGCCCATGCCCGGCCAGTACCGGTACGCGTTCGTCGAGGCACTCGTCCAGGACATCGCGATCTTCGACCGCTACCTCGCGGTCAAGATGAAGGGCACCGACTCGGACGCCCCGCACGCACTCGTGCGGATCCCCCCGATGATCTGGGAGCCCGCCGGCGACGACTGGACCGGCCCCACCGAGTTCCTCGTGCGCGGCAACCGCGGCACCCGCACCTTCACGCGGGACCAGGTCGTCTACATCGGCGGCTACTCCCCGGCCGGAGAGCTCGGCGGCGTCCCCGCGATCGAGTCCCTGCGCTCCGTGCTCGCCGAGGAGCACGAGGCCGCGCTCATGCGCGCCCAGACCTTCCGCAACGGGGCCCGCGCCTCCGGCTACCTCGAGCGCCCCGTCGGCGCCCCGCCCTGGTCCGCGGCCGCGCACGCCCGCTTCAAGGCGGCCTGGCGCGCCCAGTACGCCGGCTCCGGCGCAGACGTCGGCGGAACGCCGATCCTCGAGGACGGCATGAAGTTCACCGCCGCCCAGCAGTCCGCCAAGGACCTGCAGTACATCGAGTCGCGCAAGCTGACCCGCCAGGAAGTCGCCGCGGCCTACCACATCCCCCCGCCCATGATCGGGCTGATGGAGACGGCCACGTTCGCCAGCCTGAAGGAGCAGCACAAGAGCCTCTACACGGACACGCTCGGCCCCTGGCTGCAGCGCATCCAGCAGGCGCTCGCGGCCAACCTCCTGGACGACTTCGGCCCGGAGTCCGCTGGCATGTACCTCGAGTTCAACATCGAGGAGAAGCTGCGCGGCGCGTTCGAGGACCAGGCCGCCCAGCTGCAGACCTCCACCGGCGCCCCGTGGATGACGCGCAACGAGGCCCGCGCGATGCGGAACCTGCCGGCCGTCGAGGGCGGCGACGAGCTCATCGTCCCACTCAACGTTCTCGCGGGGCCGTACAGCGGCGACGGCAAGACCGAGGTCGACGGTGGCACCGCTGTTCAGCAGGCCACAGGTCACACCCCGGCCGACATTCGGGCGCTTGTGGACGCGGCTGCTGTGCTCATCCGGTCGGGCTTCGATCCGGAAGCCGCGCTCGTTGCGGTGGGCCTGGATCCGATCGAGCATCTGGGCCTCCTGCCAGTCACCGTGCAGCGCCCGCTGGATCCGGACGGTGAAGTAGACCAGGACGTCCAGGAGGCGCTGAAGGCCATGTTCGCGTCCCGCCGCAAGGCCGGCGGTGTCGTCGAATATGAGCTGAAGGCACCGGCCGGGGACACCATCCCGGCCGAGGAGACCGACCCGCTCGCCGCCGTGTTCCGCTCCCACTTCAAGCGCCAGCGCGCCGCCATAACCTCGGCCACTGGCGCGAAGTCCCCCACCTGGTGGGACGGGAAGCGGTGGGACGCCGAGCTCGCCGAGGACCTCCTCGACGCCGGCTCGGACCTCGCCACCACCGCCGCCCGTGACGTCCTCACCGGCATGGGCCTCGACCCCGACCAGTACGACACCCCCCGCACCGAGGCGTTCCTGGCCAAGGTCGCCGAGCGCATCGCCTCCCAGGTCAACGCCGCCACCCTCCGCCAGATCGAAGCCGCGCTCGCGGACGACGACGAGGACGACGAGGACGACGACGTCGACCCGGTGGGGCACGTGTTCGACGTGGCCGAGGAGTCGCGCGCCGGCCAGGCGGCCATGACCGCGGCCGCCACGTTCGTGGGCTTCGGCATGGCCGAGGCCCCTCGGCAGGTGGCGCCGAAGGCCACGAAGCGGTGGGTCGTGAACTCGTCGAACCCCCGCGCCTCCCACGCCGCACTGGACGGCGAGGAGGTCGGGATCGAGGAGGACTTCTCCAACGGCATGCCCTGGCCGGGCAGCTTCACCGGCGACCCCGAGGACGTGGCCAACTGCCAGTGCTCGCTCGTCATCATCCGCTGACCGAGGAGGTCACCATGCGCATCAAGACCGTCCCCGTGGGCGAGGTGAAGGCCGGCCCCGACGACGGGCTGGCCGAGGGCGAGTTCATCGTCTACCCGTCCACCTTCACCCGTGAGCCCGACTCGTACGGCGACGTCGTCGCCAAGGGCGCCTTCCTGGACACGATCCAGCAGTGGAAGGACTCGGGGAACTCCATGCCGGGCCTGTTCGGGCACCGCATGGACGACCCCGACTTCTTCGTCGCCTACGCCCTGGAGATGGGCGAGGACGAGCACGGTTGGTGGGTCAAGGGCGCGTTCGACATGGAGTCCCCGAAGGGTCCCCACGTCTACCGGCTCGTCAAGGGCCGCCGTCTGAACCAGCTGTCCTTCGCGTTCGACACCCTCGAAGAGGGCGCCGTCGAGCTCGAGGACGGCAGCAAGGCCAACGAGCTGCGCAAGCTCCGCGTCCACGAGTTCTCGTTCGTGCCCATCGGCGCGAACCAGGACACCTCCGTCGTGGCCGTCAAGGGGATCGTGGACGGCCTCAAGGCCGGCCGCGTCCTCTCCAAGGCCAACGAGACCTCGCTCCGCGAGGCCCGCGACGCCATCGACTCCGTCCTGTCCTCCCTGCCCGACGAGGGCGCCCAGGAGAACGGCGACGGCACCAGCGACCAGGACCAGGCCAGCGGCACCGGGAAGGCCAACGACGAGGGCGCCCAGCGCGTCAAGTCGGAGGAGCCCACCGGCGCGCCGTCCGCTCGCGCCCTGGCAGCACAGGCCCTGGACCTCGAGGTCCTGGGCTGACCACCCCCTGAACCGCGCCCCACGGGGCGCACCCATGCCAAGGAGGCACACATGTCGAAGCTCAAGCAGCTTCAGGAGGCGGCTCAGGCGGCGGCGAAGGCTGCCCGCGAGACCGCCGAGAAGGCCGACCGCGAGGGCCGCGCCCTCACCGACGCCGAGCGCACCGAGTACGACCAGCACATGGCCAAGGGCCGTGACCTGCTCGAGCAGATCAAGGTCGCCAAGCGCGACGCCGAGGTCCTCGACCAGGCCAAGTCCCTGGCCCAGGAGATCGGCGGCTACGCCGTCGACGACATCGAAGGGCAGAAGGACGCCGGCACCCCCACCCAGCGGGTGAAGAACCTCGGCCTCGAAGTCATCTCGAGCCCGCAGTTCAAGGCCATGATGAAGGGCTTCACCAACTCCGACGGCACGGTCCGCATCCCGGACCGCACCCAGGTGAAGTCCGACCCCATCCACGTGAAGTCCCTCTTCACCGGCGCCTCCGGCACCTCCGCCGGCGCGTTCGTCACCCCGGAGCAGACCGGCATCATCGAGATGCTCGGCCGCCGCCCCCTGACGATCCGCGACCTCATCTCCGTCCGCCGCACCGGCTCGGACACCCTCGAGTACGTCCGCCAGACCGCGCACACCAACGCGGCCAAGCCCGTGCCCGAGGCCCAGTCCGCCGCGCCCATCGACGGCACCACCGTCACCAACGTGATCGGCGGCCTCAAGCCCGAGGGCTCCTGGGCCTTCGAGCGCGTCTCCACCTCCGTGAAGACCATCGCCGAGTGGGTGCCCGTCACCAAGCGGGCGCTCGCGGACGCGGCGCAGCTCGAGGACCTGATCCGGGACGAGCTGTCCAAGGACATCGCGGAGGCCGAGGAGGCGCAGATCCTCACCGGTGACGGCGTCGGGGAGAACCTGACCGGCATCCTCTCGACCTCGGGCATCCAGTCCCAGGCGTTCGACTCCGACGTGTTCGTCTCGGTCCGCAAGGCGATCACGAAGGCCCGCACCGTGGGCCGTGTGGTCCCGAACGCGGTCCTGATGAACCCGCTGGACGTCGAGACCGTGGACCTGGCCCGCGAGACCGGCGGCCGTTTCTACGGTGCCGGCCCGTTCGCGATGGGCCCGCGGACCCTGTGGTCCCTGCCGATCGTGGAGTCCGAGACGATCGCCGCGGGCACCGCGGTGGTCGGCGACTTCTCGAAGGCCGTGCTCTGGGACCGCGAGGACACCACCGTGACCTTCTCGGACTCGCACGCGGACTTCTTCGTCCGCAACCTCGTGGCCGTCCTGGTCGAGGAGCGCGTCGCGTTCGGCGTGACCCGCCCGGCCGCGTTCGTGAAGACCACGGTCGCCGGCTGACCGGTGGCCCCCTGACGGCCCGCCCCGCACCCGCGGGGCGGGCCACCCCCAACCACGACCCCGAGGAGGTCACCATGGCTGGCCTGAAGCCCTACGAGATCACCAACGAGAACGGGTTCGCCACGACGTTGCTGCTCTCCGAGCATGACGCTAAGCGTCGCGGCCTCACCGAGGCTGACCAGCAGGAGGCCCCGAAGCCCGCCCGCCGGCGCCGCTCCGCGCCGAAGCCGGCGAACAAGCAGGGCCCTGCTCCGCAGGACAAGGCCCCCGCCGACGCCGGGGCCGACGCTGACGGCAAGGCTGACGGCGCCGGTTTCGAGGCGTTCGAGACCACCGCCGACTGACCTGGGAGGAGGCGCACGTGAACCGCTCGAGCAACGACATGATCGAGGCGTCTGACCTGGTCGGCTTCGCGGGCGCCCCCTACCAGCAGAAGGCGGTGGACGCCGCCGTCGGCTCCATCCGGGCCGAGTGCGAGTGGCACATCGCCCCGCAGCGCGAGGACACGTGGACGCTCCGCACCGGTGGCTCGGACACCCTGGTGCTGCGCACCCTGCGCGTCGTCGAGGTCAAGGCGCTCGCCTCCCCTCACCGCCAGGGCCTCACCCCGGCCGACGTCTACGACCTCGGCGACGGCGTGCTCCTCATGCCCGGAGGCTGGCCCGACGTCGTCACGATCACCGTCCAGCACGGCTTCGACGAATGCCCGGACGAGCTCCTCGCCCTGATCGCCGACCGCGCCCGCGCCACCGTCGGTGGCGGGCGCGTGAAGAGCGAGTCCATCGGTGGCCGCTCCGTCACCCTCGAGGGCGGCATCGACCCGGCCACGGACACCGTCCTGTCCCGGTACATGCTCGGCGGGAGGGTCTGACCATGCAGCTGATGACCGAGACGTGTGAGCTCGTGCTGCGCGGCGAGTCGGCCGGGTACGACGAGTACGGGGTGCCGGTGCCGGCGGAGCCGCGGCGCGAGTCGTGGGCGTGCTGGTACGAGCCGCGGGGCTCGTCCGAGGACGTGGTCGCGCAGGAGCAGCAGATCGACGGCCTGTGGATCTACCTGCCGCTCGACGCCCCCCTCGGCGCGGCGGACGCCGTGATCGTGGCCGGGGCCCGGTACGAGGTCGAGGGTGAGCCTGGCCGCCAGCCGGGCGGGTTCATCACCCCGGGCTTCGTGAAGGCCGCCCTGGGGAGGGTCCGTGGCTGAGGTCCGCATCGGCCCCGAGCTCATGGCCAAGGCATGGGCCCACCCTGGGATCCTGCCGGCCCTGCAGGCCAAGGCCAACGGCATCGCGGCCCGAGCGCAGGCGCTCGCCGCAGCCGAGGACGTGCCGATGAACGTCACCACGGTGGCCGGCACCCGCCCGCGAGGCCGCCAGTACGTCAACGTCGTCGGCGACAACGCCGAGCAGGAGTGGGGCTCGTCCCGCACCGGGCGCCGCCGCATCCTCGGCCGCGCCGCCGAAGGAGGGTGACCCGCATGTGGCCCGACGTCGAGAAGGCCCTCGTCGCCTACCTCTCCCGCGCTCTCGGCGTCCGCGTGTCCGTCGCGACTCCCCCCGACCTGGAGCAGCTGCCCGGCTTCGTCCGAGTCACCCGAGGCCCCGGATCGGACGACGGCGTCACGGACGCCCCCGCGATCGACGTCGAGGCGTTCGCCCCGACCCGGGCCGCGGCCCGCGAGCTGGCCGAGCGGGCGAGGCAGACCATGCACGAGCTCAGCGGGCGTCGTGCCGGCGCCGTGCTCTTCGACTCCGTGCGGACGTCGTCCGCCCCGTCGTGGGTCGACTGGGGCAACCCGGCCGTCCACCGGTACGTGGCCGTGTACGCGGCCCGCTTCCGCCGCTACTGACCCCAGCACCCCTGAACATTCACCTCTAGGAGGACCCCCTCATGGCGACTGCCACCACCGGCACCTTCGACACCCTCAAGGGCCACGACAACACCCGCATCCGCAAGATCCTGGAGATGGCGCTCTTCGCCAAGCGGTGGGATGCCTCGGACCAGGCCCCCACCCAGATCTGGGACGGCACCCAGCTGACCCTCCCGGCCGGCTACGTGCCGATCGGGCACACCACGAAGGAGGACGGCGCGACCTGGTCCCGTGAGCAGGAGACCTCCGACGTCACCTCCCACGGCTACGCCGAACCGACCCGCCGCGACATCCTCTCCGACGTCATGGGCCTGCAGTTCACCGCGCAGGAGACCCACCTGACGACCCTGGAGATGGACAAGGGCGTGGACCTGTCCGGGATCACCAC
Organism: Micrococcus sp. CH7; assembly: GCF_001595485.1. Lineage (NCBI taxonomy): Bacteria > Bacillati > Actinomycetota > Actinomycetes > Micrococcales > Micrococcaceae > Micrococcus > Micrococcus sp. CH7. The sequence goes on along the minus strand of NZ_LOSQ01000042.1, from coordinate 16,057 downwards.
GGACGCCAAGGGCAACGTCATCATCGACAAGCCCTCCCGGCCCGCGCCGCTGCTCTGGCGCGTCCTGGCCGTCGGCAAGGACGGCGACGGACCCGACGCCCTCTACGTCGTCCGCTGGCTCCCGCGCGCCCAGGTCTCCGAGAACGCGGAGCAGAAGTGGTCCGAGGACGAGGAGCTGCGCTACGGCCTGACCTTCACCGCCTACAACGACCGCGCCGTCGGCACGGCCATGCGCGAGATCTGGGGCGGCCCCGGCCTGAAGCACGAGGACATGGGCTTCCCGGCCCCGGGCTCCGCCTGACATGAGACCGGGCGGCGCGGGCATCAGCTGGTGGGCCGCCCGCGCCGCCCCTTCCATCCCTGGCCCACGACGACATGGAGGAACCCATGGCCGACAAGCAGACCCCCCTCGTCTCCCCCGACGGCGAACGCCAGTGGACGCCCACGTCCCCGACCGAGCGCACCAACCTTCTCGCCCAGGGCTGGAAGCCCCAGGGCGCCCCCACGGCCGACGACAAGACGGCCACGAAGAAGTCCTGACCACCCCCGAGCGAAAGGCCCACCAGCCATGAGCAACACCACCTTCAAGACCTGGGACCAGTACACGGCCGAGGCCGCGCACGCCCCCTTCGAGCTGGCCGTCTCCAAGGACGAGACCATCTCCATCCCCGCCCCGACCGGCGCCGCCCTCATGCAGTGGGCCCGCGCCTACCGCACCGGCGACATGGAGGCCATGCTCATCACCCTCTGCGGCACCGAGTGGGCGCGCATCGAACCGCTCCTCGCCAAGGCCCCGTACAAGGCCATGGAGGCGCTGATGATGGACATCATGGTCCACTTCGACCTCCCCGAAGAGCACGAGCTCGTCGGCCCCGGCGGCGGCAAGCGCTTCGAGAAAGACCCCCGCCGCATCCGCACCCTCATCAAGCAGGGGTGGCGCCCCGTGGGGGAAGCCCCCTCCCGTCCCTGATCGCCCTCGTCGACAGGTACGGGCCGCACATCGAGTGCGACCTCCTCGCCACCTACGGCGTGGACCTCCTGGACGTCTTCCGGGGGGTCCACACCTGGCGCCGCCTCCACGCCCTCATCGAGGGGCTGCCGCCGCGCTCGCGGCTGGAGCTGGCCCGGTGGGAGGACGACGAGGTGGTCGAGGCGTACCTCGACCAGATCCCCGACCGCGCCGGCCCGCCGCGGCTGTCTGAGTACGGGCCGGTCGAGCAGCGGCTGGACCGGCTGACCGGTGGCGTGGAGGCGCTGTTCGCGCTGGTGGCCGGCGTCGTGAAGGCCAAGCCGACCCTGCCGCCGCCGGCACGCCCGGCGGAGACCGCTGTGCAGAGGTCTCGGCGTCGTCGCGCGGCCGCGCGGATGGCTGCCCTGCAGGCCGAGGCCACGGCGGCGATCGGACGTACCCCAGCATCCTGACCCGAGGAGGGCACTATGGCGCAGGCTAACGAGGCCATTTGGCTGCCGGTCCTCCCGTCGTTCAAGGACTTCGGACCCGCTCTGGTCACCGGGGCTGGTGGCGCGGCGGACAAGGCCGGGGCGCAGATTGGCCAGCGGTTCGGCAAGGCCCTCACCGTGGGCATCGCCGCGGCGGGCGCCGGCGCGATGGCTGCGGGGGCGTTCCTGTACAAGGTGGGTGAGGTCTTCGACGACGTCACGGACACCATCCGTGTCGGCACGGGCGCCTCGGGTGAGGCCCTGGACGGCCTGGTCGACTCCGCTAAGCGGGTAGGCCAGAACGTCCCGGCCTCGTTCGAGCAGGTCGGGACCACGGTCGCGGACATCAACACCCGCATGGGCCTCTCAGGCGAGACCCTGGAGACGGTCGCCTCCCAGTACCTCGAGGCGGGCCGCATCCTCGGCGAGGACGTGGACATCAACAAGACCTCGGCCGCGTTCAACGCATTCGGGATCGAGGGCGAGGCCGTCGTCGGCGCCATGGACCACTTGTTCCAGGTGTCCCAGGCCACCGGCGTCGGCATGAATGAGCTCGCGGGCACGGTGTCAGCGAACGCCCCGGCGATGAAGGCACTCGGGTTCTCCTTTGAGGAGACCGCCGTGATGGCCGGCTCACTGGACAAGGCGGGCCTGAACTCGAACAAGATGATGGCCGCCATGTCCAAGGGCCTGGTGACCCTCGCTAAGGACGGCGAGGCCCCGCAGGAGGCGTTCAAGCGGGTCATCGGGGAGATCGAGGGCTTCATTGCCTCCGGCGACGAGGCCGCCGCGCTCGAGCTCGCGGGCAAGGTGTTCGGCACGAAGGGCGCTCCCCAATTTCTCGACGCCCTGAAGTCCGGGGCGCTGAACCTGGATGACCTTACGAAGGCGGCCGGGCAGACGTCCGACTCGATCCTGGACGTCGGCGCGGAGACGATGGACTTCGCGGAAGCCTGGCAGCTGTTCAAGAACAACGTGCTCGTGTGGCTCGAGCCCATGGGCGCCGCCGTGTTCGGTGCCCTCGGCACCTGGATGGGCGTCGCCGTGGACGCCGTCGGCGCGTTCATGGACGCGTGGGGGCGGGCCGACGGCACCATCACCCAGGGTGGGCTGCTCGGCTTCATGGAGGCACTCGCGGCACGGGTGCAGGAGGTCTACGGCTGGTTCCAGAACAGCCTGATCCCCGCGCTCGCCGCGTTCGGCGGCTGGGTGCAGCAGAACAGCTCCTGGCTGGGGTTCCTGGCCGTCGCCCTGGGCGCCGCGGGCGCCGCCGTCGGCATCCTCGTGGGCGCGTTCAAGGCATGGGCGGCCATCACGAAGGCAGTGACCGCCGCCAAGCTGCTGCTCGCTACGAGCTTCGCGCAGCTGAACACCGTCATGGCCGCGAACCCCATCGGGGTGGTCATCGTCGTGCTGGCTGCACTGGTGGCCGCCGCGATCTACGCGTACCAGAACTTCGAGTGGTTCCGGCAGATCGTGGACGGTGCATGGAATGGCATCAAGGCCGCCACGCAGGCCGCGTGGGAGGGCGTGATCCGCCCCGCGTTCGAGGCCATCAGCACCTGGATCACCGGCACCCTCGTGCCCGCGTTCATGACCTTCTGGCAGGGCGTCATCGTCCCCGCCTGGGAAGGCATCTCCGCGGCTATCTCCGCGGCGTGGACCGGCATCATCCTGCCGGCGCTCTCGGCGTTCGGGTCGTGGGTGACCGGCACACTCGCGATGGCCGTCATGTGGCTGTGGCAGAACGTGATCGTCCCGGCGTGGTCGGGCATCTCTGCGGCCATCTCGGCGGCGTGGACCGGCATCATCCAGCCGGTGCTCTCGCTGCTCGCGACCGGTTTTCGAGGGTGGGCCAGCGTCGTCATGTGGCTGTGGCAGAACGTGATCGTCCCGGCGTGGGCGGGCATCTCCGCGGCCATCTCGGCGGCGTGGACCGGCATCATCCACCCGGTGCTCTCGCTGCTCGCAGACGGCATCCGCGGGTGGGCCAGCGTCGTCATGTGGCTGTGGCAGAACGTGGTCGTCCCGGCGTGGGCGGGTATCGCGGGGGCGGTGTCCGTCGCCTGGTCGATCATCTCGGTGGTGTTCGGCGCGCTTACGTCTGGGGTCGGGGCGATCATCAGCGTCGTGCAGGCGGTGCGTTCTGCGTGGTCCACTGCCTGGTCGGCCATCGCGTCGGCCACGGGTGCGGCATGGGCGGCGGTCAGTGCCGCTGTCTCCTCTGGCGTGTCGGCTGTGACTGGGCTCGTGTCGGGCCTGGTCTCGGGCGTGCTCGGCTTCTTCTCGTCGCTCGGCTCTGGCATCGCGTCCTCAACGGCATCTGCGTGGGGAGCGGTCAAGAGCTTCGTGTCCTCCGGCGTGGCGGCTGTGGCCGGGCTCGTGTCGGGTCTGGTCTCGGGCGTGCTCGGCTTCTTCTCGTCGCTCGGCTCTGGCATCGCATCCTCGACGTCGGCAGCGTGGGCAACCGTCAAGGGCTTCGTGTCCGGCGGAGTGTCGGCCGTCATGGCTTTCGTGTCGGACATGGCGGCTCGGGTGCTCGGGTTCTTCTCGTCGCTCGGCTCGGGGATGCGCACTGCCGCGTCCGGGGCGTGGGATGTCGTGAAGAGCCTCTTCTCCGGTGGCACGTCTGCTGTGCGCGACGTCGTCTCAGGCTTCGTGTCACGCATCACCGGATTCTTCGGGGACCTGAAGACGAACATCGTCAACCGGTCCCGTGAGGCAACGGACGGGGCGAAGGAGAAGTTCGACTCCGGCCTCCAGGCGCTGCGCGGGATCGTGGACCAGAGGATCAACGACGTCCTGGGCTTCTTCCGGGACATGCCGCGCCGCATCAAGGAGGCCCTGGGTGACCTGGGCAACCTGCTGCGTGGCTCCGGTGAGGCGCTACTGAACGGCTTCAAGTCCGGTATGGAGTCGGCCTTCGGTGGAGTCAAGGAGGCCGCGAAGAGCGGCCTCGAGTCGGTGCGCCGGCTGTTCCCGTTCTCGCCTGCGAAGGAAGGCCCGTTCTCGGGTCGCGGGTACACCACGTACTCGGGCCGGGCGCTGTCCCGCGACTTCGCGGACGCGATCGCGGGCGAGGCGGGATACCTCGAACGGCAGGCCGAGACATTCATGTCGTCCGCGGACCTCACGGCGACCCCCTCGCTGGACGCGGGCTCACTCGCCGCCGCGTCGGCGTCCCTCGGATGGGGGGCGTCGGCGTCCGCAGCCCCAGCGGACCCGTCCGCCGGGGCAGGGTTCGGCTTCCCGTCTGAACTGACGCTGGTGCTGGAGGACGGGACAGCGTTCCCGGCCTACCTGGCGCAGCGCACGGACGCCCGGATCCGGCAACACGTGGACGGGCTGGCACAGCCGCTCCGGCAGCACGCCGGGGCATGACCACGGGCGGCCCCAGAGCGGGGCCGCCCGGCAACGTTGAGGAGGGCCCATGGCGTGGTCGGGTGCAGGTGCGTGGGCGTCCGTGTCGGGGCGGCGGATGCGGCTCATCTGGTCGGCGACGATGTCGCCGTCCACGGTGACCGCGTCGACGTCGTCGGTGTCCGTGACGGTCACGCACACGCTGCAGACCTCCGCGGCGATCGACGACCCGTCGACCGCGTTCGTCCTCTCCGGGGGGCTGGGCGCGTCGACGACGTCCCCGCACGTGCGGATCAGTAGCCTGTCCGGCGGCTCGCAGGTCGTCTCGACGCGCACGGTGTCCGTCCCGCTTGCGTACGGCAAGGCGCAGACCTTGTCCTGGTCGGCGAGCATGTCCGGGCTGGCGTACATCCCGACGACGGCGAAGGTCTCCGGGTCCGTCCCGGTGCCGGCCCGCCCTCTGGCTGCCCCGGTGGCGCCGTCGGGCGTGCAGGTCACCCAGACCTCGGACACCCGGCACGTCATCAACTGGACGCGGAACAGCCCGGGCTCGGCCTCAGCCCCGTACCAGAACCTGGTGATCCAGCGGTCCGCGGACAACGCGACCACGTGGAAGACCGTGGCCACCGTCGGCAACGTGTCCTCCTGGACGGACACCACGACCACCGCCGGCCGCCGCTACCAGTGGCGGGTGGCCGCGAAGAACACGGGAGGCACCTCCGCGTACGCGGCCTCCCCGACCGTGTACACCACCCCGGCACCCCCGACGTCCGTGAAGGCCGTCCGTCAGGGCCTGGACGTCCTCGTCTCGTGGGTCAAGTCCATCTCCCCGCACACCCGCTCGCGCCTGGCATGGCGGCAGGAGGGCGGCGCCTGGCAGTACCCCGGATGGACGTCCACCGGCACCTCGTACGTCATCAAGTCCCCCGACCCGTCCCTGCCTCTGCAGTACGCGGTCCTCGCCGAAGTCGACACACAGGGCAAGACCCTCACCTCGGCCTGGGCGCACTCCCCCTGGGTGCAGCTCCTCGCCCCACCCGCGGCCCCCACCAGCCTCTCCCCGGCGCTCGCGGATGCGGCGCTGCCGATCACCCTGTCGTGGCGGTACAACACCGCAGATTCCTCGGAGCAGTCGGCTCGGGAGATCCGGTGGCGGCCGGGGGGGACGAGTGCCTGGAATGGGATCCCGAAGGCGTCCGCGTCAGACACCACGCATGTGGTTCCGGCGGGCCTATGGGAGCCCGGTGTCGTGGAGTGGCAGGTCCGGACGTGGGGTGCTCACGGGGACCCGTCCCCGTGGTCGGTGCTGCAGCTGACGCGGGTGGCGCAGGCCCCGTCGGTGACGATCACCTCCCTGCAGGATGGGCCGCTGGCCGCGTCACAGGCGAAGATCGCCTTCGACTTCTTCGCCCCGGAGGGCGAGGAGCAGGCGGCCGGGTCAGCGCAGATCCTCGACGACGAGGGTTCGATCATCTACCAGCGCACCTGGGAGCACGCGTCGCGTGGTCTGACGCCGCCGGTCCGGTTGCAGGACGGCCGCTCCTACGTGATCCGTGTGCGGGCCCGGGCGGCGTCTGGCCTGTGGTCTGAGTGGGACCAGGTCACGGTGGCCGTGGATTACCCGGAGCCGCCTGTGGGTGTGCTCACGGCGGAGTGGCTGCCGGACTCGGCCGCGGTCATGCTCACGGTGGTGGTGCCGCCGCCGGCTGAGGGTGAGGCGGAAGCGTCGTCGGTGGAGATCTGGCGATCGGTCGACGGGGCGCCGTGGTCGCGGCTGGCCGTGGGCCTGCCGGTGGACACGGCGCTCGTGGACCCGACCCCGCACACGTCCCGCACGACGGCGTACCGGCTGACCACGGTCTCGGATCTGCCTTCCACTGCGGAGGCGGCGCCGGTGCTAGTGGCCCCGGACCCGGAGGGCTGGATCTGGCTCAACGCGGGGCCGGGCTGGTCGCGTCAGGTGCGGATGCGGGACAACGCGCGCACGGGGCCGTCATGGTCGCGCGCCTCGGAGCGGCACCACATGGCCGGGTCCAAGCTGCCGATCGCGGTCCGTGGTGAGCAGGTCGACCACGCGGTGAGCGTGTCGGTCCGGCTGGCCCCGAACCCGGACGGCGGGTGCACATACGAGGAGCTCGAGCAGTTCCTCGCGGACGCTGACCTGCCGATCCTCTACCGGGACGCGAAGGGCCGCCGCTGGTTCGCGGACATCTCGGAGGTCTCCGGCAGTGAGGAGCGGATCCTCGAGGAGGCGTCCTTCACGGTGTACGAGATCGACCATGTCGAAGCGGAGGCGGAGGCGGTGGAGCAGTGACGGATCAGCTGCACCTGATCGACGCCCCCGAGTGGGGGCCGGCCGCGGTGGACCTGCTGGCCGGCTCCCGCGACGTCGAGTGGATCTACGAGCTGGTGCACGCCCGCACGAACAGGTTCATCCGCACCCTGCGTGGGGTGCGGGACTTCCGGTTCGAGAACAACGTGAACGCCACGATCCGCTCGGGCGGGTCCTGCACATGGCAAGGCGCCGAGGACATCGACTGGATGGAGCACCGCCTCCGCGCGCACCAGCGCATCAGCCACCGCGGGCAGTCCCTGCAGTGGACGGTGGGCACGTTCATCGTGGAGTCCCCCACCCGGGTCCTCACGGACAAGACGCGTGCCGTGCAGGAGCTGCAACTCCTCGACGCCATGTACCGGCTGGACGTGCAGACCTCCACGGTCTCGGAGTGGGTGGCCCGCAAGGGCTCGAACATCATCGACACGGTCCGGCACCTGCTGAACCGGCAGGGCCTCAAGCACGCGCTCGAGGACGCCGACGAGGTGTTCGCCTCCCAGATGTCCTGGGAGGCCGGCACCACGTACCTGCGCATGGTCAACGACATGCTCGTGGCCGCGAACTTCACGGCGATCTACGCGGACCCGCAGGGCGTGCTCCGCGCCGGCCCGGCCCGGGCGGCGACCTCCCGCGGGATCGCGTGGACGTTCCGGGACGACTCGACGGCCATGCGGTACGCCCCCGAGGTCACCCACAACCGGGACACCTACAGCATCCCGAACGAGGTGGTGCTGATCGCCCGCTCGGACGACCCGGACACGCTGCCCATGTCCGCGTCCGCTCGGGACACGTCGTCCCCGTACGGGACGATGCGCCGCGGCATGGTCATCACCAAGGTCGAGGAGGTCGACGCGGCCTCCCAGGCGATCCTGCAGGCGCGCGCGGACCTCCGCTTGAAGGAGGTGCAGCGGCCCGCCAGCACGTTCACGTTCCAGCATCTGCCGCTGCCGCTGGAGATGTCCCAGGTGGTCCGGTTCGTGCGCACCCGGCACGACGTCGACGTGCTCGCCGTCATCGAGAAGACCAGCTTCGACGACGGCACGGGCCTGGCAGAGACGACGGTGCGGGAGGTGGTCTCGTGACGAGGAACCCGATGGCCGGCCTGGTGCAGGCGCTGGCCGGCCCGCAGGAGGCCGCGAAGACACCGGGGCTGCGCGTCTCGGACGGCGTGGTGGTGTCCACGAACCCGGTGCGTGTGCGCCAGGCGGGCGCCGACCTGTCCACGGACCCGCTCGCCCCGCTTTCGCTCGTCCCGGCCGCGGATCTGCCTGTGGGCGCCCGCGTGCTGCTGCTGCACAGAGGCACCCAGAAGATCCTTCTGGGCCGCACCTACCCGCTCTGACCAGGAGGCCCATCATGCACACGTACGCGCCCCGCGTGATCGCGGATCAGGCAACGGGCCGGCCCCTGGCCGGGGTACGGGTGGCCGTGGAGGACGCCGAGACCGGCGCCCCCGTCCAGCCCTACCGCGACGGCGCCCCCGTGCAGCTCGTCACCGGATCCCACGGGCTCATCACCGAGTGGCAGACCGACGAGACCACCCGGCGGGTCGCCCTCACCGCGGGCCCGGTCCGCCTCACCCAGTGGTGTGAGGAGCTCGTCGGCGCATCCGGGGAGGCCATCACCGAGCTCGAGCGCCTGACCACCTCCCACGTCGAGCGGTCGACGTCGGGCCGGCTCGTCTTCGCGCAGGGCACCGGCACCGTCCCGGTCACCCGTACCTCCACCGGCCGCCTGGTGGTGAGGGCATGACCCGCGTCCTGATCGACTGGGGCGGCCGCGGCACCGTCGTCGTCGCCCGCACTCACCTCGAGGTCGACGGCGCCCGCATCCACCTGCCCGACGGCCGCCTCGAGCACATCGACGGCCCCACCGTCATCGACCTCGACCCCACCGATCCCGGCGAAGCGTGGCGCATCCGCCATTACCCGGAGCGGCGGACCCCGTTCACCTGGTGGGTCCTCGTCCCCGAGACCGACGACGACGCCCCACCGATCCCCGCGACCGGCCTGACCCGCATCGACCCGGCCACCCTTCTCCCCACGACCGGCCCCGACCAGCCCGCCTGGACCGCCGCGCTCAACGCCGAGCGCACCGACCGCACCACCGCCATCGACGCCCTACGCGCCGCGCTCGCGGATCTGCCGGCCACGTCGGCGTCGGTGTCGCACATCGCGGTCACCGACGGCGGCCGGCTCGCGCACCGTGCCGGGGGCACGACCACCCTGACCACCACCACGTCCGGCCGTCTGGCCGTCGTCCGCGCCCCAGGAGGCACCCATGGCTGAGAACCCCGAGGACCTGATCGTCACCGACGCCGAGCTCCGCCGGCAGCTGCCCGCGCTCGCGGAGGAACTGGAGATCGGCGGCTCCGGTTCTGGTATTGAGGAGGTGTCGGGCACGGTGACCCTGGACGCCTCGGGCCCGGCGATCCGTGAGTTCTGGTCCACGGGTGCGACCACGTTCAAGGCGAACGGGGCGGACACGCTCATCAGCTCGGCGACGGCCACGGTGTGGCGGCGCACGGGCTCCGGCTCATGGGGCTACCAGACGGTCCCCGAGACGTGGACCACGCCCACTCTGACGCCGGATACGACGGCACCCACGGCGGGTGTGCTGTCGCTGACCGTCACGGACGTCAAGGCCGACCTGAGCGTCTCCGGCGCGTCTGACAACCGAGGTGTCACCGGATACTCGTTCTCGAAGGACGGCGGCACGACCTGGACGAGCTGGCAGGCTGGCCCCTCGTACACGTTCACGGGCCTCACCCCGAACACGGCGTACTCGTTCCGCCACCGGGTGCAGGACGCCGCTGGCCTCACTGCCTCCGGCGTCGCACTGTCAAAGACGACGCTGGCACAGGCTCCGTGGGGCTCGTCCTGGTCGGACGACTTCAGCGCCCCGGACGGCACGCCCCTGGTTGGCCGCGTCATGCCGCAGGGCACGCCCGCGCTCACCTACCAGCAGGTGTCCACAGCAGCCCCCACAATTGTGAGCGGGCAGATCGCGTCCCCCGGCACTGGCGGCAAGGTTTTCTCGGGCGGATCGGTTGTGTCCGTGAACAGCGCGCTTGTGGATGTGGGAAAGTCGGAGCGGGTGCTTGTCGAGGCGTCGTGGACGTCCGGGGCGACCCACTCCGAGGGCCTCCTGATCCTCGCCTACTTCACTTCCCCCACGGTCGGGCAGGGCCTCCATCTCGCAGGCACGACGTATCAGAAGTGGTACGCATTCGACCCGAATCAGGCGTACCCGGGGATTGCGGGCTTCATCGCGGACCTGTCGACCCCCTACCCGGGTGACGGCCCGCAGTTCAACCAGCCTCACACCATGAAGGCCGAGCTGAAGCGAACCGGCACCACGGCCACCCTCACGCTCACTGTGGATGGCGTGGAGAAGCTCACGGACTATGCGCTGCCTCCCCTGAAGTCCACGGGGACCATGTTCGGCGTCAGCCCGTCTTCGGACTCGGTCGCCGTCACGTCCTGGAAGGTGACCGCCGCATGAGCCTCCTCGCACTTCTGACCGCACTCAAGGCAGACACGCAGCCAGTCACACCCGGACCCGAGACCAACGTGGACCCGGCCACCCTCACCACGCTTCGGCAGGTCGCTGACAACTGCGCATGGTGGCGGATCGCCGGCACCGCAGATAAGACGGACGGTCTCACCATCGTCACTCGCCATACCATGCGGGCGTCCGCCAAGGGGCTTCGCATCCGGCAGGGCGTCCACGGGTGGGCGGGCGCGGACGCTGGGATCACCGGCAAGGCCCTCCTCGTGGTGCGCGGCGCATATCACCGTCTCACCTGGGGCGGGTCGGAGACGGTGACGATCCCGCGCCTGGAGTTCCGTACCTCCGACCCGCTGAACGAGTCCGTGGTCCTCGCAGCTGGCGAAACGTTCTACACCGTCTGGGAGGCTTCCCCCGGGTCCGCGTACCCGAGGGGCGAGGTGCGGAGTAGGACCCCTCTTCAGTCACGGTACTTCGGGCCGTTTACGGGCGGCCTCGGGCTGCTCGATCAGTCCAGCCTCTCCGGGGCACCCAGTCTGATCCTCGGCAAGACGAACACGGCGTCGAAGTCCATCGTGTGCCTCGGGGACTCCATCCTCGAGGTCGGATGGATGCGCCGCGCCGCCGCGTCTACGGGGGCGGCATGGACCGACCTGGGCCAGTGGGCCGAAGGGATCCCCGTTGGTAGCGTCCAGGCTCGCCTGACCCCCGAGGACAAGGCTCTATTCACCCTCGGCCTCACCGAGTACGGGACGAACCACCGCAACTCTCAGGTTCAGGACGTAGCCAACAAGATGGTCGAGTCCTGGACGTGGCTCACGGCTGGTCCTGTATCCCGACTCGGGCAGACCACGATGGTGCCCTACACCAAGCTCTACACCGGTGATGGCGGTGCCGGCTCGCTCGCCACCCTTGACGGGCAGACTGAGACGCACGCTGTCTGGCGCAACACGCTGAACGCCTGGCTCCGTGACGGGGCGCCCATCATCAACGGGGTCGCCGCGCTCACCGGCGGCACGGGCGCTGTACGAGCCGGGCAGGCCGGGCACCCCCTCATCGGCATCTGCGACATCGCCGCAGCCCTCGAAGCGAAGAACTCGCGTGGGGAGACCGTGTGGCGCGTCGACCGGGGGGCCGCCACCGACGATGGGACCCACCCTTCGGTGGTGGGGTCGGATCTAATGGAGCCGGTGGCTGCGAAGTGGCTCACGGACCACCTCTGACTCACCACGCCGTGAAGTCGGCGTCCTCGACCGCGCACGCCTCGGTGCAGAACCGGCCCCGTGACTCTGTGGCGGCCTGCGCTGGCCGGTAGGTGGCGCGGCACCAGTCGCATCGGCGCTCGGAAGGGCGGACCAGGCTGACCAGGCGGCTCCACAGGCTCATGCCCACACCCTAGCGGCCCCCGCCCACACGGCGGGGGCCGTCGTCATTCCCGACACCCCTTGGAGGTGCCCGTGCCTCGTAGCGTGGCTCAGCTCGTTGTCCGTATTCGCCGCTCCGCGTTCCCGGAGATCGTGGCGGTGTCCCTCTCTGCCGCGCTCGTCGCGATCGGCCTGACCTTCGTCCTCGCCCCGGACCGCTTCCAGACGGCCACGTGGGCGCCGATGTGGCAGTTCGCGTCCCCGCTGGCGTGGGCGCTGGCCTCGATCTTCGTCGGGACGCTTTCGGCGCTGGTGGTGCTGCGCTGGCGTGAGCTCGCACCGGCGCCCCTGGTCCTGCAGACGGGGATCTGGGGGACGATCAGTGCGCTCATTACGTGGGGAGCGATGGGTGGCGGCGTCCCGGCCGCGTCCGTGATCTACACGGTGCCGGCGTGGTTGTCTCTGCTGATGGTCGTGCTCTACGTCTCCGAGGCCCGCCATCCTGACCAGATGGCCCACCGATGACCGCCCCCGGGCCCCCACGTCCCCGTCACATCGTCCACGCATGCGTTCGCGATCACGATGTACATCGGCATGGTCATCCTCGGCCTCTCGCACGTCGCCGGGGTCATCTCATCGCGTGCCGTGGAGGAGGTCCTGGCCTCCCCGTGGGAGGAGATCTGGGCTGGCCTGCACCTGATCGGCCCGATCATGGCCGCCACCGGCGCCCTACTGGCCGCGCATCGCAAGTTGCCCATCTACAGCATGTCCGCCGAGCTCGTCGGCTGCACGGTCTTCGCCCTGACGAAGGCCACCTACGTCGTGAGCCTCTTCGTCGTCTACGGCATCGAGGGCGGCCCGTCCACGCAGATCATGGGCGCCGGGATCGCCCTGGGCTGCGCGGCCCGTGCCACCCAGGTCGGCCTCGAGCTGCGCCGTCTCGTGGCTGCCGCTCATGCCACCACCAGCCCGGAGCCCGCCGCCGCGCCCACCGGGAGGTGACCCGCTTGAGCCCTGAGCACGTCGCGCTGCTCATCACCTCCCTCTCCCCGATCGTCCTGGCCCTCATGGCCGGCATCGGGTGGGTCGTGCGGCACCGCATCGAGACGGCGACCGCACCCGGCGCCGAGCCACCCACCACCCAGCACGTCGAGGCGACGGCGCTGCCCCGGGACCTGTACGACGACTGCCGCGAGGACCTTGAGCAGCTCCGCGGAGAGCTGACCACCGAGCGGGCCCGCCGCATCCACCTGGAGGGCATCCTCGCCCGCCACGGCATCACCCCCATCACCCCCACCACCCCCACCACTCCCACGGAGGACTGACCCATGCCCATTCCCTTCCTGACCGGCCTCGGCCGCGTCCTCGACACCGCCGTCGGCCCCGACCGCTGGGAGGGTGTCCCCGGCTGGGAGACCCGCACCGGCTACACCGACCGTGAGGGCCGGCCCCGCGGCTACGACGAGATCTACGGCGCGGTCATCCACACCACGGAGTCCGACGACTCGGCGTTCGCGAAGGCCGCCGCCGGTGACCGCGCGTACCGTGACCCCCAGGCCCCGACCCTCGACGTCGTCGCGGATCGATGGGGCACCCGCGGTGCCCACACCTACGCGATCCTGATCGCCCGCGACGGAACCGTCCGCCTCATCGCCGCCGGGCCCGGCTGGCAGGCAGGGCGCGGGACCTGGCCCACGAAGGTGGCCGGACCCAACCCCGGCGTCCGCGACGGCGAGGCGAACTTCCACACGATCGGTATCTCGATGGACGCGAATAGCTCCGCGTACCCGGTCACGGAGGCGCAGCTCGTGACCCTCGTGAAGATCCTCGCTCAGCTCCGCAAGGAGTGGGCCCCGGACCGTTTCGAGATCATGATGCACGGTGAGTGGCAGCCGGTCGGCTACCCCGGCGCGGAGGGCCGCACCGATCCCACGCGCATCCCGGGCGGCTGGGACGCGATCCGCAAGGCTGTGGCCGCCGGCGCCTGGCCTGTCCAGCCCAAGCCCACCCCGCCCACCCCCGCGGCGACGTCGTCCCGGCCTGCGCCGGCCACCGGCACCTACACGGTTCGCGCCGGCGACACCCTCGGCGGCATCGCCAAGGCCCACGGGACGACGTGGCAGGCCCTCGCCAAGCTCAACGCGCTCGCGGACCCGCACCTGATCGAGGTCGGCCAGCGTCTGCGCGTCCCTGCCCCACCCACGCACACCGTGGCCAAGGGTGAGGGCCTGTGGGGCATCGCCCGCCAGCACGGCCTGACCATCGACCAGCTGGCCAACCTCAACGGCCTCACCCGCACCTCCACCATCCACCCCGGCCAGACCCTCCGGGTCGCCTGAAGGAGAACAGCATGAGCATCTACGCCACGTCCGCGTTCTGGCAGGGTGCCGGGGAGAGGGCGGTGAAGACCTTTTGTCAGAGTTTGCTCGCCATCCTCACCACCGGCGGCGTCGGCCTCCTCGACGTGGACTGGGTCGCTGCCCTGTCCGTCGCGGCCCTCGCCACCATCGTGTCCCTGCTGACGTCGCTCGCCACCCCGGACTTCACTGCCGGCGCCCCCGCCGACGACGGCTACCAGGGCAAGCACGAGGCGCCCGACCCGCGCCACCACGTCGCCGACTGACCGGCCCCACACAGAAGCGCCCCGTCCCAGCATCACGCTGGGGCGGGGCGCTCTTCTGCGTCCAGGGTCAGGCGGCGGTGAGGTGCCCATTCTGACCAGTCGGGTGCCACGTCCCGGCCGGGCGGAAGGTCCCGTCGCTGCCGGCCGTACGGGGGGCCTCGATGAGCGCTTCCAACTGGCGGGCCGCGATGGACAGGCAGGACCAGATCTCGTTGTCCCAGCCGAAGTGGTCAACCATGGCGGTCACGGGGATCTCGTGGACGCTTCCGAACACTTCGAGCCCGTAGACGGAGCCGTCGGCGGCAAAGTCAACGGCCACGGCGTCGCCGTAGCTCACGGTGCGGTCCACGATGCCCTCGCCCAGTCGGGCGTAGCCCAGGCCATACTCCTGGTCGTAGGTGACCTCATGCAGCTTCATGGGGGCCTCTCTTCCTCAAGGGGAGACAGCTCACGCCGTGTCTCCGTATACCCAGGCTGTCACAACTACCACCCGTCCGCCAGGAGGGGCGTCCGCGACAGGCGGAGCCGTGATCACTTCGATGCGCCGTCCAGAGGGCAGGTCTATGAGATGAATCGCTTTGCCGGGGGCATCGCCCGGGCGGGTCTGGATGACGCGGTGAGGGGTGAGAACTTCCCGAACCTCGTCGGCTGAGATGCCACGCTGCGCGAGGCGCTGTCGTACGTGGTTGGCAAGGATGAGCTGCATGAGTCACTCGGCGTCGTCGGTGGGGCCCGTGACTTCGAAGTACAGGTCGCGTACCGGCTCATCTTCGATGAGGATGCTGACCTGCTTGAGGCCCGCCGTCGCGAACTGCACGGGGAGGCCGACGGCAAAGGTGATCCCCACGCGGTCGCGGTAAGGGTGGAGGGCATCCTTGGGGTCGAAGGTAGTGGCCATAGTGATGGCGGGCTCGTCATCGGCTTTGCCAGCGGTCACCGAGACTGCGAAGGGGTCGCCATGTTCTGGAGCACGGAAGCGGCCGGCCACATAGACGGTTGTGGTAAGCGGGAAGCTGGGAACCTCGAGGAGGGTGAAGCTCGCGCCGACGGCCGTCAGGCTGTTGCCTTCGACGCGGGCGTATTCGGCGAGGAACGCATAGTCGAGAGCAGGCTTCTGGGGGGGCGACTTCTCCATGGTCTGAGCCTAGCGCCCGAAGTGTCCACAGGTCCGTGCCACCTCCGGCTGCTGCAGGCTAGGCTGACCAGTGGCGCCGCCGCCATCCCCCCTCCGTGCGGCCGGCGCCTGCCGCGGCCAATCCCGTGAACGCTGCGGCTCCCGCCCCGCCACCTCCCCTGGTGGCGGGGCGGCTTCGTCCGGCCAGGCGGTCTGCACGGGCCGAACCGGCACAGGACCGGCACGACCCCCGTGGATCCCGCGTGATTGCTGGGGAGAGGCCGGTTCCCGGCTTACAGCCGGTCCGTCCC